>CAKSFY010000024.1 GCA_934454035.1 uncultured Clostridia bacterium
AATTAACACAGTGTGAAAAATAGTATGACTTGTCCTTTTCACAAATTCTTTTTATTCCGTCAATCAGTTCTCTCTTATTTCCGCTTTCAGCAAGGATACCGCAATTTTCATTTACAATTTCCGAGCTGCCTGTGTTATCATACGCAACTACCGGCGTACCGCATGCCATCGCTTCAACCATAACCAAACCAAAAGTTTCTGCCTTTGACAGATTTAACAAAAAATCAGCGGCAGAATATATCTTTCTCAGATTTTCCGGATTGTTGACAGTTCCGATCGGTTTAACATTCTTTTTATCTATTTCACTCCTGCATTCGCCTACCAGAACTATTTCCAAAGTATCTTCAAGCTCTGACGCAATATCTGTTATATCATCCAAACCTTTGTTGTTGCTCCATGACTGCGAAACACACACCGCAATTTTTTTACTGCCGTCTATATTATACTTTTTTATTACTTCATTCTTAGAATCAACCGGGTAAAATACAGATGTATCCACCCAATTATATATCGCTTTTATTATAGCGGCTTCGGAAAATAACGGCGTTTTTTTTGCGTCCTCCGCAGTCCATTTTGATACTCCGTTAACTGCCAAAACGGGAACATTGTCAAATATCTCCTTTTTTTCTTTAAAAACCGCTCTGTATGCCTGTCTTTTTGATTTCGATACCGACGGGCAATTTTCACAGCCTGTTTTCCATTGTTCGCATGCCGAATAAATATAATGCATACATCCGCCCGTCATAAACCAGCAATCATGCAAAGTAATTAATGTCGGTATATTTTTTTTTGACAAAAACGAGAATAATATCGGCAGATTTATATAATTTGCATGTAAATTATGCAAATGTACAACGTCCGGATTGATTCTCTCAATTTTTCGGCACAAACGCATTGTCGACAGCTTTGAATGCCACGCCTGTTTTCCGTCAATCCGATATAGCAGAGCATGCAGTTTATGGTCTATAACATTACCGACTCTAAAAACGCCGGTATCATTTGAATCAGCCGTGCTTTCCTCCGAATAAGCCACATAGCTTTCATGTCCCAGCTTCTTTAATTGCTTATGTATTTCCATAACTATTCTGCCGGTGCTTTTTAGCCCGTAAATGGCATTAATCTGCAAAATTTTCATATACTACTCCCTATAAATGCATAAATCAGATGTTCAAGCCGGGTTTCAAACGGCTTTTACTTGTTAATATACCGATTCTTTCCGGCTCTGTATCCTCCCGTCATGCTCACACCTATGTGTTCGCATGCCACCTCTCGCTGCGGCTCGGTCACACCTCGGCTCCGGGAATCCTTCCACCACCTTCGGCGGTCCCCCTCCCTTTAGGCAAGGGAGGCAAAACCGGACTGTCATTCACTACCTCGGTGCCGCTATGCTACCCTTAGGCAATGAGAGCTTATAATAACAATCCGACAAATAAATTTGTTAAAATCGGAAAATCTGCATTTTACAATTACCGATACATAAATAACAAATTTATTACTTTCTGTCATTCTCATTTTCAGATACAACTTTGTTCAAATCATTTAACAACATACTCTGAATATCATTAATATTGTGATTTTTCGCTCCGCAATTCCATGCTTTTCTTCCGTAATCCTCCAAAAGTTCATGATTATCGGCTAACATTTTCAGTTTTGTTTCAATTTCTTTTTGATTTGTGCACACTACAGCCGCATCATTTTTTATCAAATAATCTATGGATGCAACATCATCAGGACCAACAGCAAAAATGCATTTTCCGAGATGAAAATAATCCACCAATTTTGTGGAAAATGATTGATGTACAACCTTTTTATTCTTATCTTCGAATGATTCGACATGGATAAGTATGTCCGCATTTTTCTGTATATCTATTAAATCCCCGTAAGAAACAGGTTTTTTTATATCAATACACGGGTATTTGAAAAATGATTTCGGTATTTCTGACGTTGTATAAACTTCTATAACAAATTTATCATTCAAGCATTTACTGCCGCATATCTCACGAGCAATATTTTCAATTTGACTGTCTCGCCCGTAACACATATTTCCTGCATATACCATTTTTATTTTACTGCCTGTGTTTTGCAGACAAAATGGCGGTTCGTCAAATACATATCCTTTCCGCAAAATAGTAAACTTTTTGTTATATATTTTTTCATACTCAGCTTTTTGAATTTCTGATATACAATAATTTATTGCAGCTTTATTTACAAGCTTTTTAAAACTCTTTCTAAGCACCATTTTGTTAATCCGATAAAAAATATTATAATTTTTACGGTCAACACAGCAAACATCATCTGCATGAAAAAGAACAAAATCACAACTATATTTTTGAGAAATATAGTTAAGAACATAGTAGGGGTATGCAACCGGAAACGATGACATAAAAATAATGTCAGGTTTGCTCTCTTTTAGAAAAACATCCAGTTCAGCAGATTTCCAAATATTAGTTCTCCATACAAGATCTTGTATTAAGTATATCAATTGATACCTATATTTTTTTGCTTTTTGTTCAAACTGCTTATTTTTCTGATTATTAAGTTTATCTTTTTCAACAAATCCAACTTTTGAAGATTTCCTTAATATTCTGTCAATTATTTGTTTGTCTGAAATATGAAAGGTTTGCTCAGCTACATTATTATCCGATTCTTCATCTCGAAAACATAAATTTGAAATACTGACATTCTTCATACCGGAAAAAAAATTACTCATAGTATTACCGGTATTATTGTCATCTCTCCATGCAGAACGCGTAATAACCAGAATATTCATGTAATGCTCCTCTTTAATAACTTATACAAATTTTTATGCTGCAAATCAGCCATCATCACAAATTCTCCCTATACCATTCTATAGCTTCATTCAGTCCCCTTGCAAAATCATACTCCGGCTCATATCCGAGCAATTCTTTTGCCTTTGATATATCGGCATTGCTATGCTTTATATCACCTTTTCTGTCCGGTCCGAAAACAGGATCAATATCAACACCCAAAGCTTTTGTCAGCGAATGGTAAATATCAATGAGATATTCTCTGCCGCCGTATGCAACATTAAATGCTTCTCCGTTTGCCTTTTCGTCCGACAGGCAAGCCTTAAGATTTGCCTCAATTACATTTTCAATATATGTAAAATCACGGCTTTGCTTTCCGTCACCGTTTATTGTAGGCTGCTCGCCTTTGAGCAATTGTTTTATAAACTTCGGAATAACCGCAGCATATGCACCGTTCGGGTCCTGCCGCCTGCCGAAAACATTAAAATATCTTAAACCTACGGTCGGTAAACCGTAATGCATGGTATATTGTTTTGCCCACTGTTCATCACACATTTTGGTAAGTGCGTAAGGCGAAAGCAAGTTACCCTCTCTGCCCTCGGTTTTGGGCAAATTCGGTTCATCGCCGTAAACAGACGATGAGCTTGCGTAAACGAATTTTTTAACGCCGCTTTGCCTTGCCGCTTCCATCATGTTAAGCGTACCCTGAATATTGTTGGCACAATAAAACAGCGGCATTTCAATAGAACGCGGAACACTGCCCCAAGCAGCTTCATTCAATACATAATCTACACCCTTGCACGCTTTCATACAAGTATCAAAATCCTTAATATCGCCTTTAATAAATTCATAATCGGGATTTGCCGCAAACATATCAACATTTTCCTGTTTGCCGGTAGACAAATCGTCAAGACATCTGACTTTATATCCCATATTAAGAATCGCTTCGCATAAATTCGATCCAATAAATCCTGCACCGCCGGTAACCAAAAACAGTGCATCATTTTTAAACTTTAAATCTTTGTATCCCATTTTATAATCTCCAATACCTATAACCGAGTGACTGTAATTCGTTCTTATTCCTTACACCCTTAACATCTACAATAACCTTTTTACTGTTATCCTCATTTTTAAACATTTTATCTATATCATCATTTGACAGCTTTTTAAACTCTTTATGACCTACAGCAATAATCAAGCAATCCAGGTCTTTTAAATCCCCGATAGGTACCAAATCCACTCCGTAAAACTTTTTGGCATCGGGTGCGTCCGCAACAGGGTCACATACTATCGGGTTGATTCCGTATTCTTTTAACTCCTTTAAAATATCGTTAACCTTGGAGTTCCTTGCATCGGGGCAATCCTCCTTAAAAGTGATTCCCAAACAACCGACCTTTGCATTTCTGATTGATTTATCAGCCTTAATCAACTGCTTTACCGTTTGCTCGGCAACATATTTTCCCATATCATCATTTATCCGTCTTCCGGAAAGAATAATCTGAGAATGGTATCCGAACTGCTCTGCTCTGTATGTAAGATAGTACGGGTCAATACCTATGCAGTGTCCGCCAACAAGACCCGGCTTGAACGGCAGGAAGTTCCACTTTGTTCCGGCAGCTTCCAAAACCTCAAGAGTATCTATACCCATTTTATTAAAAATAATTGAAAGCTCGTTCATGAACGCAATATTTATATCTCTCTGGCTGTTCTCTATTACCTTTGCCGCTTCGGCAACCTTTATGCATGACGCTCTGTGTACGCCTGCCGCAACAACGATTTCGTACACCCTTGCAATTGTGTCCAAGGCTTCCGCATCCATACCCGATACAATCTTTTTTATTGTAGTAAGCCGATGTACTTTATCACCCGGATTGATTCTTTCGGGAGAATACCCCACTTTAAAATCAACACCGCATTTTAAACCCGATTCTTTTTCAAGTATGGGAATACAAATTTCCTCGGTAACTCCGGGATATACCGTCGATTCATAAACAACGACAGCGCCTTTTGTCAAATTTCTTCCGACAATTTCGCTTGAGCCTATTACCGGGCTCAAATCGGGAGTTGTATCGTCGTTTACCGGTGTCGGAACTGCAACGATAATAAATTTTGTCTCTTTAAGCTTTGTTTCATCGGAAGTCCATTCTACGGAGGATGCCTTTATTGCATCGTCCCCTACCTCCAGCGTGGGGTCTTGTCCGCTTTTATATGCTTCTATTTTTGCCTTGTTAATATCAAAGCCAACAACGTTTACATGCTTTGCAAACTCAACTGCAATAGGCATACCTACATAGCCCAGTCCCACCAGAGCTATTTTTTCTTCTTTGTTTAAAATTTTTTCATACAGTGACATTCGGCTTACTCCTTTTTTTAATTCATTTCAGATGATTGTAAACGTCTGAAAAACCGGGGGTTCAGCCGGCTTTTCCTTGTTAATATATCATTAATTGCATTTTACAAACATCTGTTATAAACGCATTGTTTTACAAATTACATTATTTACTTTATTAACATCGAACAATTCTTCAGCTATTTTTCTGCCTTTTCTTCCCATTTCATGCGCTTCCTGTTCGTTATTTATAAGATAAATCATCTTATCCGACAAAGCTTTTACATCCTTAACCGGTACCAAAAATCCGTTTTCCCCGGCGACAATTGTTTGTCTGCAGCCGGGCGCGTCTGTGGTGATTACCGCACGTCCGCATGCCATAGCTTCAAGATTTGTCTTAGGTGTTCCTTCCCGATACGACGGCAAAACAAATACGCTTGCCTGTTCCAAAAACGGCAGCACATCCTTTTGCTCTCCGAAAAATTCAACCGTACCGTCTTTGATATATTCATCAAGTTCCTCTTTTGAAAGTGCCGACGGATTTGAATCAAACGGACCGACCAGCATAAAACGAACGGACGGATATTGCTTTTTCACCGCTCTGCCTGCCTCTAAATATTCAAAAACACCCTTATCTTTTATTAATCTGCTGATACATAAAAAAGTAAATTTTTCGGGCATCGGCATTTCATGAAATTTATCAATATTTACGCCCGACCCGTTTATCATTGTTATTTTCTGATTTTTTATTATTCCGTATTTCATGAATACTTCTTTATCATCATTATTCTGAAAAAAAACATTTGCTGATTTCTTCATTCCGATTTTATATTCCGAAACAAGAAAACTTCTGATAATTTTGGTTTTAAAATCATTATTCAAAAAAACAGACCCAATACCCGCAATCATGGGATATACGTCCTTTATACCCAAAATCCTTGCGGCAATACCTCCGTATATTACAGTCTTTGCCTGATATGTAAACATTTTATCGGGATTAATTTTTTTAAGTTCCGATACAATTGAAGCAAGTGTAAATATGTCATTAAACGGATTTGTACCGTTTCTTTGTACCTTTATCTGCCTGTAACAAATTCCGCTTTCATTAAACTTATCTTTCCAAAGACTTTCATCTTCATTACCCAGGGCAAAGACTTCATGTCCGCGCTCGATAAAAGACTTCATCATATCCATTCTGAACCAGAATAAAGATGGTGTATGCGATGACAACACAGCAATTTTCATTATCCAACCTTTTCCTTTTCTTTTTTCTCACTATTCGCTTCGCCCTCTACTACTCCCTCATGCTTTAAAACAGAAATAATTGTTTTAAAAAATATTTTTGTATCAAATACAATGCTTATATTATTTGCGTATTCACCGTCAAGCTTTGCCTTTACCGCTATCGGCAGCTCGTCTCTGCCGCTTACCTGCGCCAGACCGGTTAATCCGGGTTTTATGTCATTTGCTCCGTATTTATCACGCTCAGCTATTAAATCATCCTGATTCCAAAGCGCCGGACGCGGACCGACAATGGACATCTTCCCAAACAATATATCATAAATTTGCGGAAGTTCATCTATGCTCAATGTCCGGATAATATGCCCGACTTTTGTTATGTACTGTTCCGGATTGCTTAACAGATGTGTGGGAATATCCGGTGTGTTCATCTTCATGCTTCTGAATTTATGGAGCCAGAACAGTTTTTTGTTTTTTCCGACTCTCTTTTGTTTAAAGAAAACAGGTCCCGGATCGTCAATATATATTAAAGCTCCGACAACAATAAAAACAGGCAATAAAACTATTGCGCCCAAAAACGACATAATTAAATCTATCATTCGCTTAATAAATTTTTTATACATCAGCCAATTCCTCACATTTCAGCTATAAAGCAATATTCAGATTCATTTATATTAAAACATGCTAATTCAGACCATAAAATATCAACCGATATATTCTGATATGTCAACTATTTAAGTATATCATAATTCATTAATACTGTCAATAATTATTGAATGATTTTATTATATCTGCTGCGGAAAAGCTGCCGATTTTTATAAAGCATAACCCAAAAGAGACCGAATCCCGTTTTTATTCCGGAATCCGATCTCTTTTTTATGTTGTTAAATTAATTGCGGTAAATACTTGCTCTATTCATGTCCGCGGCATTTTTTGCAGCAGAAATCACATTTATTTTCTGTGGGGGTCTCAATTCCCATATTCTTTTTGTAGTCCTCAATCGCAGAACGAATTGCTTCCTCTGCCAATACCGAGCAATGAATTTTTTCGGGAGGAAGTCCGTCAAGAGCTTCCATAACCGCTTTGTTCGTAAGTTCAAGTGCTTCGTCAACGGTTTTACCCTTTACCATTTCTGTTGCCATAGAACTTGTTGCAATTGCCGCACCGCAGCCGAATGTCTTAAATTTAACATCCTTTATGATATTGTCCTCAATATCCATATAGATTTTCATTATATCTCCGCATTTTGCGTTGCCGACCTCGCCGACTGCATTTGCGCCTTCTATTTCGCCGACATTTCTCGGATGTGCAAAATGATCCATAACTTTTTCGCTGTACATATATAAAACTTCCTTTCTGTTTTTACTTATATATCCTCCCACCGCCTTACGGCGGTCCCCCCTCCTTTAGGCAAGGAGGGCTTTATAGGGAACATTTATTATCCTGTTCCTGCCGCCTTACGGCGACCCCCTCCTTTAGGCAAGGAGGGCTTTATAGGGAACATTTATTATCTTGTTCCTGTCGCCTTACGGCGACCCCCTACTTTAGACCATGAGAGGATTATAAGGATTTATTCACCTTTTAAAACCTCTTCATAAAGCGGTGACATCATTCGCAGTCTTTCAACTATCGGAGGCAGTACCTCAAGTACATAATCGACATCCTCCTCGGTTGTATACTCACTTACGCTCAATCTCAGCGAGCCGTGTGCAATTGCATGAGGCAATCCGATTGCCAAAAGCACATGAGAAGGATCGAGCGAACCGGATGCACAGGCGCTTCCGCTTGACGCCGCAACGCCCTTCATATCGAGCATCATCAGTATTGATTCACCCTCTATATATTTAAATGAGAAATTCACGTTATTGCAGTTTCTTTCCGGTCCTTCCGGTCCGTTAAGCCTGCAATAAGGAATTCTTGCCTTTATTCCTTCAATAAGCTTGTCCCTCATTTTTGCCATATGAGCAACATTTTTCTCCAGGTTCTTGTCTGCAAGTTCCAAAGCCTTTGCCATGCCTGCCATGCCTGCCACATTCTCGGTTGCCGCACGCTTGCCTCTTTCCTGTCCGCCGCCGTGGATAAGATTTGAAATCTTTACTCCGTTTTTAATATACAAAGCTCCGATTCCCTTAGGGCCGTGAAACTTATGCGCCGACATGGAAAGCAAATCCACTCCGAGCTCGTTTACGTTTATTTTCATATGACCCATAGCCTGAACCGCGTCTGTATGGAAAAGTATTTTATGCTTTCTTGCTATTTCGCCGATTTTCGAGATAGGCTCTACGGTTCCTATTTCATTATTTGCAGTCATTATTGAAATTAAAACCGTGTCCTCGCAGATTGCATTTTCAACATCTTCTGGATTGACATATCCGTCCTTGTCAACAGGCAAATATGTTACCTTATAGCCGTGCTTTTCCAAAAACTTGCAAGTATTTATAATTGCATGATGCTCAATTGACGAGGTTATAATATGATTACCCTTGTTACTGTAAGCATCGACAATTCCTTTAATCGCCCAGTTGTCAGCTTCGCATCCCGACCCGGTAAAGTAAATCTCGTTCGGTTTTGCGCCGATAACATTTGCAATCGTTTCTCTGAAAGAATAAACTGCCTGCTCGGCATCTCTTCCGATTTTATAGAACTTAGATGACGCATTTCCGTAATGCTCCGTCAAATAGGGCATCATAGCGTCCAGCGCCTCTTTGCTCAGTGCGGTGGTTGCATTGTTGTCAAGATACACTGATTTATTCATCTCTCACAACTCCTATCTGTAATTTGCCGCAGCTGCGACAATTATTTAACAATTGAATGTTCATTCATATTTTACCTCTTTTTTGCGCTTTTGTCAAGTTTTTTTACATAATACCACTCTTAAAAAAGTACAAAATTTTACTGTACAAATTATTTGTTTTAGTGTATAATGATAATATATTATTAACCAAAAGGCGGGAAATTATGAAGATTTCAGCGATAATTGCAGAATTTAATCCGTTTCATAACGGTCACAAATATTTAATTGATGAAGCAAAAAAATCCTCCGATGCAGTTTTTTGCGTAATGAGCGGTTCGTTTGTGCAAAGAGGAGAAGCGGCAATCTTTGATAAATGGACAAGAGCTGAGGCTGCCGTCCGCTCGGGAGCGGATTTAGTTTTGGAACTGCCTGCCGTATACGCAGTCTCTACGGCGGAACGGTTTGCGTTCGGCGCGGTCAGTCTTATAAAAAAGCTCGGCTGTGCGGACGAGATTGTATTCGGTTCGGAATCCGGAAATATAAAAGCACTTGCAGACTGTGCAAAACTTGCCGCGAACGAACCATTTGAAATATCGCAAAAAATAAAATCATTTCTCGCAGACGGCATGAGCTTCCCTATGGCAAGGCAAGCCGCGTATGACGGACTTATCGACGGCAGCATATTAAATACTCCAAACAACATTCTCGCAATAGAATATATGAAATCGGCTTTTGAGCAAAAGCTTGATATCGGTTTCAGAACAATCCGCCGTATAGGCGACTATCACAGTGAAGCACTGTCGGAATACGCAAGCGCAACTGCTTTGAGAAAGCGGCTAAAATCCGGCGGCGATATAAGTCCGTTTATACCGGAAGAAGCGGCAAAACTTTTCAAAAATGCAGCAATTTACGACACAAGCGCCCTTAACAATACGGTTTTGTATTTGCTCAGAAGCAAAAAAGCCGAAGAAATTGCAGAAATCAACGATGTTACGGAAGGGCTTGAAAATGCGCTTATCAAAGCAGCGGCAAAATGCAGCGATGTGACTTCATTAATAGGCGAAGTATCCGGAAAAAGATATACCAAAACCAAAATAGCCAGAATACTGGTCTCTCTGCTTTTGGGAACAGACAAAAAAATTATTCGTAAAGAGCCGACCTATGCCAGAATACTTGCTTTCAACGACACAGGCAGAAAAATTATAAACAAAGCAGACAAGGATTTTCCTATAATCACAAAAGCCGCCGACTATAGCTGCGATGACGAAATATTCAAAAAAGACATTCTCGCAACCGATATTGCGGCACTATGCTCAAACGGCAAAAAAACGAGCGGTGCCGACTTCAAGACACCGCCCGTATATATTAAAGATCAGCCGATTGCTTCAGTTTCCGCAAGGGTGGAATAATCAGCCGTTTCACCGCGTTTTACGTCAACGCCGAGACTTGCCAAAAGTTCTCTTGTCTTTTGATAGTCCGACCGAACGTAATATGTTTCGTCCTGTCTCGGCAAATCGCGAATCGAAACATCGGTTCCGTCCTCATATTTTGCCGGTGCGGTAAAGGTAATTCTGACATTGCAAAGATTTGATACACTTCTGTCAGCAAAGCTGTCATAGCTTGTATGAGCAGTATCATAGCGAAGCGCTTCATAGAATCGGTTCAGAACTTCCGCCTCGGTGAAAGAATTAAGTTCATTTCTCATGCAATCATGAACTTCGACATATTCCAGGGTTCTGTTGTCGTCATTTAAAATCGGGAAATAGTTATGCCTTACCGCATCGGTTTCGATTATCGGTCTCAGCAATTCTTTATCTTCCTTATAATCCGCAATATATCGGCGTGATAATTTTTTGCCGTTTTTAAGCTTATATGTTATCTCAAACCTGAAACTGTTTTCTGTGTCCAGCAGCACTTTTCTGTTCTTTACCTTATCTTCATGAAGTTTTTTGACATTATCAATATCCTGTGCGTTCGTGAGCTCTTTTTTCTCATTAGTGTAAAAAACTCTCTTTCCGTCACTTATATATGCATATACCGGCATATTGTTGACATAATTATCAAATACAACCGATTCTATACTGTCCGTTGACGGAATTTTTCTTTCGTATCCTGTAAAATCGAAAGTAAACAGGAAACTCAATACGCATACACCTGCACAGAATATGACGGCAGGCTTAATGCCGACATTTATTTTCAGAGACTTTTTAACAAGCATACTTGCTCCGAAAATTCCGATAACTCCGAACGGAATAAGCGCAAATATACTGTTTGTTTCCCACATCTCATTAATATACGCATATCCCATTGCTCCAAGGGCAAGCGCTACTCCGTACACAAATATCGGACGAAGCTTCGGAAATGCCACAACCTCTCCGTTATTTTCAAGATTTCTTTCCTTATATAACCAATATGCAATCACGATAAAGCAAACCGCAAAAATGACATATTTAAGTATATTCAAAGGATGTGCCGCCAAATCGGACGGCGTGGAATAGAGAAATTTTGTTACGTAAGTCGTCATATCTCCGTTGTATCCGTAAACCTGATGTTCTATAAAATAATACACAAAATATTCAATACAGGTCGGCAAAAAAGCAAATATATATGTAAATGCAATCGCCGCAATATTGTTTCCGGCAATCATGGTAACCATTGCCGCGCCGCCGAAAGCAAGCATTGTGTAAACCATATAAATCCCTGCCCAGATTGCAAGATGTGACAATCTGAATTTATCGGCTACGTTTGCGTCAAATCTGTACAAAAGCAGAATCAGGGCATTTGCAAGCACCGGAATCAAAAGCAAGACAATACCGCTTAAAATGTGCGATGCAAAATATGTCCCTCTTTTTATCGGCAAACCGTGCACGCACGCCACAGCCTTTGCCGAATTAAGATAAGAAAACAGCAGTACCGCCAAAGCTACCGGCATAATGCAGGCAAAAACCAAAGACGCATTGCTTGACTGATAAAGCATTGACGTTATATAAGAAGTCCCCTCCGAAGTCATCCAATCATGGCTGCAGTTTATTAAAAACACAAAGGTGAAACTTACAAAAATCAACAATGCGTCAATTACCGACAGCCACCAAAGTCTTTTAAAATCCGATCGGATAACACTTTTGTTAAAGAATGATATTTTCGAATTCATATCCCATACCTCCCAGTTCATAAATAAATACCTCCTCCAAAGTCAGCGGAAGAATGTCACATATTAAAGGCTTTGCATAATTGATTTCCTTTAATATATCATCCGCATTTCCGCGCACGATAAGCATTGACACACTGCCGAACTGCTCCTTATGAAGAATATTGAGCGTCCCGTCCAGTGCCTCCGGCATACCGTCCGCAAATGCAACCTGCACCTTATGAATATTGCCCTTAACATCGTCAAGCGCTTTTTCAAGCACAAGCTTTCCCTTATGCATTATTCCTACATGGTCGCACACATCCTCAAGCTCACGGAGATTATGGCTCGATACCAGCACGGTTGTCCCCCTGTCTGCCACATCCTGAAGCATAAGCCGCCAGACATTTCTTCTCATTACCGGGTCGAGTCCGTCCACCGGCTCGTCAAGTATCATTATTTCCGGCATAGTGCAGAGCGCCAGCCAGAATGCCACCTGCTTCTGCATACCCTTTGAAAGACGTCTGACTCTTCTTTTTGTATCGATTTTAAAAATCTTTTTTAAATTCTCGAACCGTTCCCAGCTCCAGTTTTTATAAATTCCCGAATAATACTTTGCCGTCTCGGCAATTGAATATGTCGGAAAGAAAAATAAATCATCACTTATCAGCACCATATTCTGCTTAATGCGTGTGTTTTCATAAACCTTTTCCCCGTTTATGAGTATTTCTCCCCCATCTTGCCTATAAATGCCGGCAATATGCTTTATAACTGTTGTTTTTCCTGCACCGTTCGGTCCGACAAGCCCGTAAACAGAGCCTTTTTCCACATTTATGTAAAGTCCGTCCAGCGCTTTGAATCCGTCAAATGATTTAGAAAGATTCTTTATCTGTATCATATTATACCTCCTCATAGATATTATCTATAAATTTTTTAATTTTTTCCGCGTCCGCCTTTAAAAATGCAAGCTCCCTGACTGTTTCCGAAAGTTCTTCCAAAAGCTTCTGCGTCTTTTCATTTTGAGCCATCTTGGATTTTGGCGCTACAAAGCTGCCCTTCGCCCTCTGAGAATAAATATACCCGTCATTTTCCAAATCCTTATATGCCTTCTGAATAGTATTCGGATTTATCGCAAGCGATGCGGCAAGCTCTCTTACCGACGGTATCTTGTCGCCCTCTGCCAATGCTCCGCTTATAATCAGCTCTTTTATTTTATCCTGAATCTGCTCATAAAGCGGTCTGTGATCTCCGAAATCCAACTGAAACATACAAACTCCTCCTTTCTGTACTACAGTGTACTATTTGTATTATCTGTACTAATACTTATAATACACTATTATTTATATATTGTCAAGAGTTTTTTCAAAATTTTTTTTATTTATTTTTCTGAATGCCAGCGGAGCACATCCGTATTTACTTTTAAACAGCCTGCTGAAGTAGGTATAGCTGCCGATTCCAATTTCCTCGGAAATACTGCTCATCGAAAGCTCCGTATCTTTCAAAAGTTCTTCTCCCTTTTGCAGCCTTTTTTCTATTACAAACTTATTAACCGTTACAGAAAAAGATGAACGGAACTTTTCGTACAGATAATTTTTTGACACGTTGAATTTATTGCACAAAGCGTCCACAGATAAGTCTGCGTTTAAATTATTTTCAATATAATCTTTTACTTCTTCCGAAAAATCATCCGATACGGGCGTAATAATTTCGTTCGTCAAAATGAAAGAAACAATCATTGAAGCTATTTCAAACATACTGTTTATCTGTCTGTCATCATATTCGGTCATTTCATAGTACAATTTTTTCATTATTTTAAAATCCGCGTCAAGCCATTTTATCTTTTTTTTATCAAATTTATTGACTCTTGTTCTTCCTATAATAATATAGGCAATAATTTTATCCGAATTAATTATCGGCATTATCGCATCCAAAATCCCGGCATGGCACAAATGCGACTCTGTCCTGCGGCTTTCGGAACATTTTTTTAAAAGCTCCATATCGGAACAATAGCATTTTTCCCAACCCTTTTGACTTTTTTGAATTTCCTTGCAAAAACGGGGTGTTCTTTCGCTGTATGTTGCGAGCGTGACAAAATCCGTATCAACCACAGACACCGATACATTCGTCATTATACAAAAATCCTTAATCACCGCATTTAATCTTTCACTGTTATACCTTATCTTTGCCATTTTGACCACCTCAATCTCATTATATATCGGCTAAAGTCCGATGTCAACAATTTATATAAATTTGTCGGGAAGATTTTTAATAAATTAAAGAAGATTATGACTATATTTTTATCCCGTCATGGTATATAATTAATATATAAAAACCTGAAGGGAGAGTTTTTACATGTATAATATATCGGTACCGATAATCGGTAATTCCGCCGAAAGAATGGGACTTGAAAAACATTTAAAAAATTTAAAAAGACTTGAAGCAAAAAGAGTGATGATATCCATCAACAGATACTTCATCTCCGAAAAAGCAAGAAAAAGAGAGCTTGACGCACTTAAAAAATGCTGTGCATTTTTTAAAGAACACGGGCTCGAGGTCGGTGCATGGATTTGGACATTCATGATTAATGAGGACAACGACTATATCCACATGGTCGGAATCAACGGAGAAACCAGCAAAACTCAAATCTGCCCTTCCGATGATAATTTTCGCAAATTTGCCTGCGATTATCTTACGGAAATTGCAGCCTGCGGCGTAGATTTAATTCAGTTTGACGATGACTTCCGCTACGGACATTATGACTTTGGAATAGGCTGTGCGTGTGAAAATCACCTGAAGTACATAAATGAGCTTTTGGGTGAGAATATAAACCGCGAAGAGCTTGCAAAAAAAGTTCTCTCCGGCGGTGAAAGCAAATACAGAAACGCATGGCAGGAATCAAAAAAGCATTATTTCGAGCTTTTTGCAAGCGATGTCCGCAAAGCTGTTGATAAAGTAAATCCGGATATCCGTATCAGCATTTGTTCCTGTATGACCGTTTGGGATTTTGACGGGGCAGACACAGCGTCTTTAAGCCGTATACTTGCCGGCAATACAAAACCCATAGCGCGTCTTATCGGTGCTCCGTACTGGGCAGTAAACAAAGGCTGGGGCAACAGACTTCAGAATATTATCGAGCTTGAAAGAATGGAAGCAAGCTGGTGCGGCGACGATATCGAATTGATGGCGGAGGGTGACGCATGGCCCCGTCCGAGAACACACTGTCCTGCAAGCTATCTGGAAATCTTTGATACCGCATTAAGAGCGTCGGGTGCGTTGAACGGAATTTTAAAATACGGATTGGATTATTTTTCAAACCCCGACTACGAGCTCGGCTATATAGAAAGACACGAGAAAAACAAAGAAATTTACAAACAGATTGAAAAGCACTTTGATGATAAAACTCCCTGCGGAGTAAGAGTTTATGAGCGCATGAAAAAATTTGAAGATACGGTTATTCAGCCGGAATTTGAGGGCAGCAACGAAATTCAGAATCTTTTCTTCTCCCCTGCTGCAAAAATGCTGTCTGAAAACAGTATACCCACCACATACGCCGGAGACGGAATATGCGG
Source organism: uncultured Clostridia bacterium (assembly GCA_934454035.1). Lineage (GTDB taxonomy): Bacteria > Bacillota > Clostridia > UBA1381 > UBA1381 > CAKSQL01. The sequence goes on from CAKSFY010000024.1 coordinate 15,767, forward strand.
AATTGCATTTGCCGAAAACGTTAAGGCTGTATCGCCCGAAGCCATGAAAAAAGGGCTTATAATAGACCTGCGTGCAGCTGAAATACTTAAAGAACAAGGCATAGACACAGGACTTTTGTCAATAGGCGAAAAATATAAAGCATCGGAAGAATATTTTGATTTTCTTGACGATACTCACAGAATCGATAATCAGGTCTGCGATATAAAGGTAAATGAAAATGCGAAAATTCTTTCTCATTTTATTTCCGATGACGCTGCCGGCGAAGAAAACAAACATACTGTCGGCTCATACTGCTACGAAAACAAGGACGGTCAGAAATTCCTGGTGTTCGCCTTTTATGCATATAATCAATGGTATTTCAGCGACAGTCATGCAAGAAGCTATATGCGCTCTGCTGAATTTAAATATGCCATTGACTTGTTCGGAGGAGAAAACCTCCCTGCATATTCCTACGGAAATCCGGATTTATATATAATGGCAAAGAAAAACGATTCTTCAATGGCTGTAGGTCTGTGGAATATATTTGCCGATGAAATTTTTAAGCCTGTTATCGAGCTTGACAGAGAATATTCTGAAATTAAATTTATCAACTGCAGCGGAAAGCTTGAAGGCAACAAAGTTATTTTGTCCGAAATGACACCTTTCAGTTTTGCAGGCTTTGAAGTTAAATAAAGAGAGGATTTATAATGACTTATTTTTTACTATTGTTAATTATCGGTGATCAGCTTCTTGAGTCTGTTATGTCAAAGCAGTACAATATAAAAGCAAAACTAAACAATGTTTTGCTTTTTGCCGGAGTTTCCTGCTTTTTTGCACTGGTTTTCTTTGTCTTAAACAGTCGGGGAAATCTCGAATTTAACAGTGCGATTGTACCTTATGCCATTGCTTTTGCGGTGGCATTCGGTACTGCGACGGTGACTGCTGTATTTGCAATTAAGACAGGTCCTCTGTCGCTTACGACGCTCTTTTCGTCCTATTCGCTGCTTATTCCCACCTTTTACGGAATACTGATTTTAAAAGACCCGATAAGTCCCACGCTTTACATAGGACTTGCCGCGCTTTTGGTGTCGCTCTTTTTAATCAATATGAAAAAGAACGAAAATTTAAAATTTTCGCCTGCATGGATTGTCTTTGTGCTGCTGGGATTTGTTTCAAACGGTATGTGCTCCACTATTCAAAAAATGCAGCAGATAAAATTTGACGGCGCATACAAAAACGAATTTATGATAATCGCACTTATTATCGTTACTGTTGTGCTTTTGATATGCGGTCTTTCAAGAAAAGGAAACAAAGCGGAAATGATTAAACCCTGTCTTAAATACGGAGCCGTAAAGGGACTCGGCAACGGGTTTTTGAATTACCTGGTAATGGTTACCTCTGCGCTTCTTCCGAATTCCGTCCTGTTCCCGTCAATCTCGGCAGGCGGAACGATTGTGACCTTTCTCTGTTCGGTTTTTGTTTACAAAGAAAAGCTTACAAGAACACAAACGGTCGGATACATATTGGGAATTGCATCGATAATATTCCTTAATTTATAGCATTATCCGTCTAAATAAAGCAATAAAAGGCAGTGGGTAAAAGCCACCGCCAAATAATGAACCGACCCCCAAAATCATACCAAAAACCTAACGATTTGGAGGTCGGTTCATTTTGCATTCCGGACTTTTTTTACATACCATTTTTACATGTTTAATCAGCCGCGCCTATCTCATCATTCAATGCCTCGGCATAGCGAACGGTTTCCATTGCGTCCTTTGCATATTTGTCCGCACCGATCATGTCGGCATACTCTTTTGTCAGGACTGCACCGCCGACAACTATGCGGCAGTCGGGGGTCTTGCTCCGCAGCTGTTTTATTGTCTCCTCCATTGCAGGAACCGTGGTTGTCATTAATGCACTCAGTCCGACCAGCGGTGCTTTTTCTTTAAAAGCGGTTTCGGCAATCAACTCGGGCGGTACATCCTTACCCAAATCTATAACGTCAAAATCGTAATTTTGCAGCAGTGTCTTGACAATATTTTTGCCTATATCGTGAATATCGCCCTTTACCGTGGCAATGACGATTTTCAATTTCTTTTTTCTTTTTTCTCCGCTTTCCAGAAGTTTTGATTTGATTACTTCAAATGCGGATTTTGCCGCTTCGGCACTCATTAAAAGCTGCGGCAAAAAAAGCGTTTTCTTTTCAAAGCGTGCCCCGGTTTCATCAAGTGCCGGAATAATGGCGGAGTCAATTATTTCTATCGGAGAAAGCTCGGATAAAAGCCTTTGGGTGCATGCGGCTGATTCATCTTTAAGACCTTTCAATATACATTTTTTCAGAGTTTCCGAATCGGATGTATCTTGTTTTGAATCGCCGATCGGCGCGGCAGGCTTTTCTAAAGAAGCATAGCCTATATACCTTTCAAAATTAGGGTCAAGATCAGAAATTGCAAGATAGCCGTAGTATGCGTCCTTCATACTCTTTGAATGAGGATTCATAATGGCAGCACCAAGACCCTTTTGCATAGCCGAGACAAAAAACGCTGAATTCACAATATCCCTTTGCGGCAGCCCGAACGAAACATTCGATACTCCGAGACTTGTTTTAATTCCTCTTTTTGACAGCTCCTCTATACAATCCAGCGTTACGGCGGCAGACAAACTGTTTGAGCTTACAGTCATCGCCAGCGGGTCAACAATAATATCATTTTTTGAAATTCCGTACTTTTCTGCACAGGAAATAATATTTTCGGCAATTTTTATCCTCCCGTCCGCGGTATCGGGAATTCCGCTCTCATCTAAAGTCAGCGCAATTATTACACCGCCGTATTTTGCGGCAAGCGGAAAAATCTTTTCCATACTTTCTTTCTTTCCGTTGACCGAGTTAATAAGCGCTTTTCCGTTATATATTCTCAGTGCCGCCTCCATAGCTTTATCATCGGAGGTATCGAGCTGCAGCGGCAGGTCTGAAACGCTTTGAAGCTCCCTGACGGTTTTTACAAGCATTTCACATTCGTTTATTTCCGGCAAGCCGACATTGACATCAAGCACATCTGCGCCTGCCTCCTGCTGAGATATGCCCTCTTTTAAAATATAATCAAGATTTTGCTCACGAAGCGCATTTTTCAAAAGAGGTTTCCCGGTCGGGTTAATCCTCTCCCCTATCAGTATCGGAATTTTGTCAAATTCAGTTGTGTGCGTGTAAGAGGATATTACTGTTTTTTCTTTTTTCACCGGAGCAGTATATCGGAGATGACTTGTTTTTTCTTTGGTAAGACGTATATACTCCGGCGTTGTTCCGCAGCAGCCGCCGAGCACAGAGGCACCCATCTGCGCAATATTAAGCATGGTATCGGAAAAATGGTCTGCGGTCAGGTCATATTCCGTCTTTCCGTCGCGAACCACGGGGAGTCCTGCGTTTGGAGATACAATAACCGGGATTGACGCACAGGCTAAAAGCTCTTTAATTATCGGCATCATTTTGTCCGGCCCCAAGCTGCAATTTATTCCGAGCGCATCAACTCTCAGTCCCTCCAAAAGCGCAACCATGGCAGCAGGCGAAGCGCCCGTCATCAAATTTCCGCTTTCGTCATAAGCATTTGTCACAAACACCGGCAAATCGGAGTTTTCCTTTGCTGCAAGTACTGCCGCTTTGGTTTCATAGCTGTCGTTCATAGTTTCGATAATGATTAAATCCGCTCCGTATTTTTTTCCGAGCCTGACCGAATCGGAAAAAACGGCAGCCGCATCCTCAAAATCCAAATCGCCCAAAGGCTTTAAAAGCTTGCCTGTCGGGCCTATGTCAAGGGCAACAAACTTATCGCTTCCGCCGTACATATCTACCGCATTTTTTGCATTAAGCACCGCCGCCGAAATTATCCTTTCCAAATCGGTTTTTGAAAACTTTATGCTGTTAGCTCCGAATGTGTTCGTGGTAATTATATCGCTTCCCGACTTCAGATACTCCAAATGAATATCGCGTATTATTTCCGGGTGGGTCAGATTCCAAAGCTCGGGAAGCTCACCGGGTTTTAACCCTTTTGATTGGAGCAGCGTTCCCAATCCGCCGTCAAAATAAAGTCTGCCTTTTTTTAAAGCTGAGCGTATATCCATGATTATTCCTTTCTGAATTCACATTCCTTATTATTACATGATTTACATTTATTTTCCGAAAAATCCGGTTTTTCATCGGTTATCCCGATTATTGCGGAAACCGATTTTGACGGAACCATCATAAGACTGTCCGTAAGCGATACTCCGATTTTTTTCGGGCATTCCAGCGCCCTGAAAATTTCTTTTTGCGCCGAAAGAGGAAAATCTCCGTAGCCGGGACTGAATCTTGGGGTTAAATATTTACCGCGTTTTTCAAAATCAAGCCGAAAATTTTCACAAATTATGTCGCACCAATCCTCGATTGCAGCGGCGCCTGCCGCCTGAAAAATCAACGCGTCTGTCGGAGAAAGCCTTGACGCTTTGGCAATTATGCGGTCGATTTCTATCCCTATTGTTGCGGTAAAAAGAATAAACTCGCTGCATTTGCAAAGTGCTTTGGCAAGATTTTTTGACTTTGCAGACATAAATGTCAAATTTAAGTTTCCGTCCGATTCCGCCTGCACAGGGAAAATGTCATAGCAGGCTTTGCATTTTAAAGCTTGAGCAACTCTTTGAATATTGTCCGTTATAAGCTTATCGAGCGGATTTATTATATCCGCCGCTTTATACCCCATATATCTGCATACTTCGCTTTTGCTTATTTTTATACGGTTTTTGTCTTCATATATAACATTAATCATAAGCTTATTCTCTCCCGAGAATTACCGATAGATTATCGCATATTTTTGTTGCAACCTCCGGTTTGTTCATTGAATAGACGTGTATGGCGTTTACTCCGTTGGCAAGAAGGTCTATTATCTGTTCCGTAGCATAAGCAATCCCTGCCTGCATCATTGCAGGCGGAGTATCTCCGAACCGGTCAACAATCGATTTAAACTTTTGCGGCATATGCGAGCCGGAAAGTTTAATTGCCCTTTCCACCTGATTCCCGTTTGTTATCGGCATTATCCCGGCCACTATCGGAACGGTAATTCCGGCTTCTCTGATTTTATAGAGAAAATTATATAAAAGATTATTGTCAAAAAACATCTGAGTTGTCAGGAAATCGCAGCCTGCATCTGTTTTTTCCTTAAGATATTTTATGTCATCTTTCTGATTGCGGCTTTCGGGATGAACTTCAGGGTAGCATGCGCCCCCTATGCAAAAATCCGCTCCGCTCCGTTTCAGCTCATATATTAAGTCAACCGCATGATGATACTGCCATTTCGAGCGGTCGGAGTTTTCGGGTATGTCGCCCCTTAATGCCAATACATTTTCTATGCCCAGTCTTTTCATATCGGCAATACGCGCACGAACAGTTTCCTTTGTTGATGATACACATGTCAGATGTGCAATCATCGGCACATTGAAATTTGAATTTATATCCTCCGCTATATCGAGAGTATAGCGGCTTGTTCCGCCGCCTGCGCCGTATGTCACGCTCATAAAATCCGGCTTCAGCTTTGCTATATGCTCGGCAGCGTATTTGACGGTTTCGTATGTATCGTCGGTTTTCGGCGGAAAAACTTCAAACGAAACGGTCGGTTTCCCTGCCGACAAAATTGTTGATATTTTCATAATGAGTCTCCGTTCCTGCCGCTTTGGCATCGGTTGATTTTTGTTGTTCTTTTTATTTTATCATATTTTATTTTTTTTATCAACTTGTTTTGCAAAAATCAGCTTATTTCGATAAAAAGCAAATTAAATCAAGCAATATTGTGCACTGTTGTGACAAAATGCAAGAGAATATAAAAAATATAACCTCAACTCTTGATAAATTTGAGCATATATGATATAATTAAAATATTGTATCGGTTGTTTTTTCTTAACCAACCATGAAAAAAGCCAGTAAAATCAAGGAGATGTAAATACAAATGAAATTAGGTATAGTAGGGCTGCCGAATGTGGGCAAATCAACATTATTCAACGCAATTACACAGGCAGGGGCAGAATCGGCAAATTATCCTTTCTGCACAATCGAGCCGAATGTAGGAATCGTTGATGTGCCGGACGAGCGCGTAGATGCCCTCGCAAAGATGTACAATCCTAAAAAGGTTACAAGAGCATATATAGAATTTGTTGATATTGCGGGGCTTGTAAAGGGTGCTTCAAAGGGTGAAGGACTCGGAAACAAATTTTTGTCCCATATAAGAGAGGTTGACGCAATCGTTCATGTGGTAAGATGCTTTGAAGATGCAAATATTACTCATGTTGACGGAAGTATAGACCCGTTAAGAGATATAGATACTATTCAGCTTGAGCTGATTTTTTCCGATTTGGAAATTCTGGAAAGGCGAATCGACAGAACCAAAAAGGCTATGAAAGGCGATAAAACGCTTGCTTCCGAACTTGAACTGTTGGAAAGAGTAAAATCAGCGCTTGAAAACGGTAAACCTGCCAGAAGCCTTGAATATACAGAGGATGAATTTAATATTATAAAGGATGTTGCACTGATTTCCCTGAAGCCTGTTTTGTATGCGGCAAATGTTGCCGAGGATGACTTCCAGAAAGGAATAGAAAATAACAAATTCGTCAATGCGGTAAAAGAGCTTGCGGCATCTGAGGGCTCGGAGGTTATGCCCGTTTCGGCAAAAATAGAAGAGGAAATTGCACAGCTTGACGGCGAAGAAAAATCAATGTTTTTAGAGGAGCTCGGCATGAGCGAGTCCGGACTTGACAGACTGATAAAGGCAAGTTACAAACTTTTGGGGCTTATCAGCTATCTTACCGCAGGAGAGCCGGAAGTGCGCGCATGGACAATAACCCAAGGAACAAAAGCGCCTCAGGCGGCAGGCAAAATTCACAGTGATTTTGAAAGAGGCTTTATACGTGCAGAAGTAGTTGCTTATGATGACCTTATGGCATGCGGAAGCATGACTGCGGCAAAGGAAAAAGGACTTGTGCGTTCCGAGGGAAAGGAGTACGTGATGAAGGACGGAGATATTGTTCTCTTCCGATTCAATGTCTGATATGAATAAAAAATATACACGCGGTGTTATAAGCACGCTCCTCGGCGGAATTTGCTGGGGTTTTTCCGGAGCGTGCGGTCAGCTTTTGGTGAGCGGAGCAAGTATTTCCTCCGAACAAATTACAGCGCTCAGAATGTTTTTTGCCGGAATAATACTCACTCTTATTAACATCATAAAAAACAAAAAAAATGCATTTGATGTTTTTAATGATAAAGAAGATGCGAAAAAGCTTGTAATATTTGCCATTTTGGGGATACTTTTTTCGCAGCTCACATACATAAAAACCATTTCATACTCAAATGCCGGTACTGCAACGGTACTGCAATATCTCGGTCCGGTGCTGATAGTGATTTATATGTGCTTAAAAAACAGAAAACTGCCGGACAAAAAAGAAGTAATTTCGGTCATACTGGCATTCGGCGGAGTGTTTGTAATTGCAACGCATTTCAATTTTTCAAAGCTGAATTTGTCTGATAAATGCCTTGCATGGGGCATGAGCACCGCCGTAAGTCTCGCGCTTTACAGTCTATTGCCCGGAAAATTGATTGCAAAATTCGGAGCGGTAAAGGTAACAGGTTTTGCAATGCTTATCGGAGGAATTGCAATGCTTGTCTACCCGGGAGTAATTTCGTCCGCAATAAACATTCATTTT
>CAKSFY010000025.1 GCA_934454035.1 uncultured Clostridia bacterium
TGGCAGGGGTACAAGGACTCGAACCTTGGGCACTTGGTTTTGGAGACCAATGCTCTACCAACTGAGCTACACCCCTATTTAAATCACCTCTCTATTCTAACACATTTCTACATAATTTGTCAATAGTTTTTTCAAAAAAAATTCATTTTTTTATAAATTTATTCTAATATTTGTTAATTCGTCATTTACGAATATTACATCTATGTCCACGGCTCTGTTTTGCTGCATATTAACCTGTTGTTTTTTACATAGTTACACCGTCTTTAAATATTGCAATTTCGGCATAGCCGTTTTTCTCATTTGCACATTTCTCTCCCGACGCGACCGACAGCACATATCCGGTAAGTTCATCGCACAATTTATCTATTGTCACCCCGTCCGTCAGTCTTGCAGCATCGAAATCAATCCAGTCAGGCTTTTTCTCCGCCAAAGCATGATTTGTCGAAATTTTAATTGTCGGTACCGGTGCCCCAAAAGGAGTCCCTCTGCCTGTAGTAAACAAAATCATATGAGCGCCTGCCGCAGTAAGATTGGTAACCGAAACCGCGTCATTTCCCGGTCCGTTTAAAAGCGATAACCCTCCTTTAACTGCCTTATCGCCGTAATCAAGCACTGCCGTTATTTTACTCTTTCCGCCTTTTTGCACGCAGCCGAGGGACTTTTCCTCAAGTGTTGTGATTCCCCCTTTTTTATTGCCCGGTGACGGATTTTCATATATGACCTGATTATGATTTTGAAAATAGACTTTATAATTATTTATAAGCGCGACGGTTTTATCAAACAGTTCCTTTGTCGGGCAGCGTTTCATAAGCAAATGCTCCGCTCCGAACATTTCGGGAACCTCGGTCAAAATGCAGCCGCCGCCCAGCGAGATTAATTTATCAGAAAAGCTGCCGACAAGCGGATTAGCGGTAATTCCGCTTAATCCGTCGCTTCCGCCGCATTTCAGTCCGACGCGCAGCCTTGAAACAGAAATCGGTTTTTTCTCAAAACTGTCCGCATAGTTTTGCAGCTCATTAATCAGTTTTACTCCCTCGGATATTTCATCCCTGACATCCTGCACATTCAAAAATTTTACCCGATTTTGATTATATTCTCCCAAAACCTTTTTAAATTCATTTATGTTATTAGTCTCGCATCCCAATCCGAGTACCAGCACACCGCCTGCATTGGGATGCTCGGCAAGTCCTTTTAAAACAAGCCGTGTTATTTTTTCATCTTCTCCCGTTTGCGAGCATCCGTACGGGTGCGAAAAATGCTTTGCTCCAGTTAAAGCTGACAGTCTTTCGGCTGTTTTGTTCACGCAGCCGACAGTATTTACTATCCATATTTCATTTCGGATGCCGACATCTCCGTTTTCCCTTTCATATCCCATAAAGGTTATGTCTGATTTTTCCCGCGGCAATTCTTCAAAATCCGGCTCATAGATATAACTGATTATTCCGGATAGGTTTGTTATCATATTGTGAGTGTGGACATGCTCGCCGCACTTAATATCGCATATCGCCCTGCCTATCGGATTGCCGTACTTTATTATATTTTCGCCGCATTTTATATCACGGCGTGCATACTTATGCCCGTCCGAAAGATTTACTTCTACATTATCAAGTTTATTTATCAGCATTTTTTATTTCCTCCGAAAGAAATGACAAATCTTCTCCCCACAGTTTTTTCTCGGAAAGAATAGTTTCTATATCCGAATTTTTTATAAAGCTTATAATATCCTTATCATCATTTGGTGTGCCGTGCTTATAAAATTCTATCAGCTTGGCAAAAGAAAAAATCAGATGCTTCGGCGGTATACCTTTTATTCTTATATATTCCAGTATCGACGGCAATACACGTACTCTGAATTTGCTGACCGAATTAAGTGCAATTGAAGAGCACATATGCTTTATATACGGATTTGAGAACCGTTCAAAAACATCTTCGGCATATGATTTCAATTCCTGCTCCGGCAGGTCAAGGGTCGGAATTATTTCATCATATACGCACGTCCTGACAAACTTATTAAGCACTTCGTTTTTCATACATTCTCCGACGGTCTCAACCCCGGACAGTAACGCATAAGGAATCATAGCGGTGTGTGCGCCGTTTAATATCCTAACCTTGCGCGTTCTGTAACGCTTGAGATTATCCGTAAGAATTATATTAAGTCCTGCCGCCTCATACGGAAATTCTTCTTTTACGGTTTCCCTTTTATCGCTTTCAATCACCCACAAATAAAACAGTTCACTTGTATCAAGCATTTTATCCTCATAACCCAAATCTATTTTTTCATCTTTTGGGTATCCGGTCACAATTCTGTCCACAAGTGTATTGCAGAATATATTTTCCTCACAAATCCATTTTATAAATTCATTGCCGAAACCCCAATTTCCGGCATATTCAATAATATATTTTTTCAGAGTTTCTCCGTTCTTTTCGATAAGCTCACACGGCATAAATATAAACCCGGGCAGCCCCATATCAAACCGTTTTTTTAAAAGCAAAGCAACCTTTGCCGGAAAAGTCACATCGGGAGCATTTTCCGGCGTGTCACTGTCATCATACTCTATTCCCGATTCGGTTGTGTTGGAAATTACGAATCTGAAATCGGGATTTTCGGCAAGCTTCAAATATTCGCCGAAATCCCTATACGGCTGCACACATCTTGAAATACAATCGATTTTCTTTTTTTCAACTGCCGGCACCCCGTCTTTAATTCCTCTCATTACAAGAGTATAGCTGCAGTTTTGCATGCTCAGCATATCGCACATGCCTTCTTTTATGGGCTGAACCACGACCACACCTGCGTCAAAGTCTGTCTTTTCATCCATAATCTGTACTGTCCAGTCCGCAAAAGCTCTCAAGAATCCCCCTTCGCCGAACTGTATTATTTTTTCACATCTTTTCGGCTTGTCAAACATCCGCAAAACCTCTTTTCATTAAAACTTGTACATGCTCAGATATTTTTTCGTATTATCGCACATTTCGTAAAACATTTTTTGCGCATCACTTTGACCGCATGTTACCAGCGGATCGTTTATAAATGCCGACAAAATTTTATCTGTATCCCTTTCGGCAATTGCGTCGGACAACTCTTCCTGCTCTGCGCATATTCTTGCGACAAGTGCATAAATTTCCTTAGGCACTTCGCCGGCAAAAACAGGGGTAACCTCATTTGAGCAAAACAGCGCATTGGTTTCCACCACTGCACCGAGCGGCAGATTCGGGATCTGACCTCTGTTCGGAACATTTACATTTGTTACCAGTTCACAAAGTCCCAAAAGCGCCCTCATTTGGTTTACGCCCTCCTCGCCGGTATTGTTTATAACAGGTTTTTCCTCACCGCTTACAAGTCTTGCGCTTTTTTCAAGCCGCTTTTTTAAATCTTCTTTGCGCCATTTAACCGTAGTCAGTCCAAAGTGCATTTCTCTGACCCGCTCGGGATTTTCAAGATACCATTTGCCTTCGCAAAATTCCGCAAGATGGCGGTCGCCCGCCGCCGCAATATACCCGAATCGTCTAAACAAATCCATTTTAACCTTTTCGGCACTTGCAAAGCTGTTGTTCATCCAATTCTGATCCGTTGCCTTTCCGCCGTATGTATATCCGTCCTTATGGCTTTCACAGAATTTTTTATATATCGGGAACAAATCAATATTTTTATACTTAGCCTTTGTCAGCCATGTAAAGTGATTAACCGCCACCGGATTCACCTTTATATCTTCTCGCTTAACGTCCTTTTCGCCGAGAGTTTCCTCAACAACCTTTGCCAAAAAACTTTGTGTACCGAACACTTCGTGGCAGCAGCCGAATGCCTTAATTTTAGGAAATACTCTGTAAAGTGTCTTTACGCAAAGAGTCATCGGATTGGTATAGCTTATAACCCACGCGTCCGGACAGTTTTTTTTGATTGCCTCCGCAATTTTCTCATACATCGGAACAGTACGCATTGCACGGATAATTCCGCCCGGACCGGTTGTGTCACCCACAGATTGATAAATCCCATACTTCTCGGGAGTATGTACATCAGATTCCATTTCGTCAAAAGTTCCCGGAAGTATTGAAATAACAACAAAGTCCGCCCCCGAAAGTGTCTCGTCTATTGTCTCTGACGCCTTATAGTTCCACTTTGATTTTGCTCCGTCGGCAAAGTTCATTTTGTTTCCGATTATCTCATTATGCAATGCCGCGTCAAAGTCTATGTCGTAAAGATATACGTCTCCGCTCATATCCTCATTTGCAGCCAGGTCACTCATAAGTCCCCATGCCCAGCCGCGCGAACCGCCGCCGATATACGCTATTTTTACATTTTCCGCTCCGTTATTACCGTAATTCATTTTAAAAACCTCCTGTTTTTTCTTTAATTATATATCAATATTTCCATATTTTCCTCTGTTTTATTGCTATATTTTATTAAAAACAAGAAGTTTTTGTCCTGTTTTATCTTGATTTATACAGACAATTATGTTAAAATAGAATGAGAAAAAATTCAGGTACGGAGAAAAGATATGAAACAAAATGAAAATATTTATATATCTCACAATACTGTAACAAACCGAAGAATGTTTACCGGAATTCATTTTCATGATGATTATGAAATATATTTTTTGCTTGACGGAAACACCAATTATTTTATCGGCGATGAAATATTCCATATTCACCCGGGCAGCTTTGTATTTATTCCCCGGGGAATCCTTCACAAAACAGACAGTGAAAACTGTCTGACCAACGAAAGGTTCTTGATTAATGCGGATATATCGGTTTTTGACAACGACATACAAAATATTATACTCGAACTGTCCCGTGAGCGTGTTGTATACATAGCCAAAAGCGATATGAATTTATTCAAGGATATAATATATAAAACGGAAACGGAATATAATTCGCACAATGAGTTCCGCTATGCGCTTCTGCGCAGCTATATCAGCGAGTTGTTTGTGATGATTTACAGAAAAAAACATCCGTATAAGCCAAAGCTCTCGGAAGCGGAGGAAATAATTCAAAATGTTTCTGAATATATAAGCTCCAATTTTGACAAAAATCTTACCCTGGCTGCACTTTCAAAAAAATTTGCAGTAAGCGCATGTTATCTTTCAAGAAAATTCAAAGCAGTTTCGGGAATAGGTCTTAACGAATACATTACCTACGTAAGAATAACCAATGCGGAAAAAATACTGAAAAATGAAGCCGTATCGATTACCGATACGGCTCTGCGCTGCGGATTTAACGACAGCAACTACTTTTCCGGCGTATTTAAGAAAATAAAAGGTATTACTCCGCTTAAATACGCTCAAGACTACCGAAAATCTATGTAATATCCCTTAGCTTTTTGCGGCAGTTTTTCCATTCCGGGCATGTTTTTGCCAGCTCTTCGTAAAATCTATGTGAATGGTTAGCTTCCAAAAAATGCGTAAATTCATGCAAAACCACATATCTTACACACTCCGGCGGAGCATACATAAGCCTTGTGTTAAAGGTAAGTATTCCTTTTCCGGGAATGCAGCTTCCCCATCTTGATATCATGCTGCGGAATTTAATTTCGGGGTATTTTACACCTCTTCGTTCAAAGTAAGGATAAACATTTTCGCTTATCTCTAAAATCGTTTTTATCAATTCCTCTTCCGAAAAATACTCTTGCCGGGAATTTTTGCTTTTTCCTCGTGCATTAAAAATAAATCCGGCTTTTGACGCAACAAATTCATCTATGACCTTCACCGGCACTCTGCTGCCTGCCGAAACCCTGACAGCTCCGTCCCGGCATATACGAAGATTTATATTTTTAACCCTTTTAACTTCAAGCTCATAATCAATTGTTCCGAAGTCACCCGAAACGGTTCTCCGCATTATTTTATGCTGCATTTTTTAATTTCCTCAGCCAGCAAATTTGCCATGCACATAAATCCCAAATCATTCGGGTGAATACCGTCAACCGTTCCCGAATCTCCTCCGTAAAGAGGAAACATTTTCTGTCCGTCAACGAAATAAATATGCTTATCTCCGTTTTGAACGGCATAATCATATGTAGCTTTTATTACCGCTTTTCTTTCCTCAATATCTTCAAGTACAGTACAAAGAGGCGATGACATAAGAATTATATCAAGTTCCGGATTTTTCTCCCTTATTATTTTATAAAACGGAAGATGTGTTTTCTGCAAATATTTATAATTATACGCATTGTGGTCATAATCCATAACAAAGCATGACATATCCAAATCGGCAATATATCTTGCAATCGGTTCTTCACCCAATGCACTGCCTGAAAAGCCGAGATTTATATAATCGTAGTCAAATCTCCTTGATATAATTGCCTGGTAAGATGTACCCGGTCTTGAAGCACATCCTCCCTGAGTAATTGACGAGCCGTAGTAAACTATCGGCTTTTTGTTTTTGTATTTATCGCCGCTTTCAATAACCGCATCGTTTGCAAGTCCTATATAAAGCTCCGAAACATCATTGTAAAGCGGAAAATCAATAGTTATGTCTCTCATCTTCCGTGTTCTGAAATATTGAATGGATTCATAACCGTCATTTGCATCAACCGGCGGAATAAAAGTATTCTCATACACATATCCGTTTTCTGTTTTGGAATATGTATCAAATCCCGAAACACCGGTCACGGGCATATGCGGAAAATGCATCATTGAAGGCCACTTGACCGAAATTGCAATATACGGCGAATCGGTTTTAAAGCGTACTCTTCCGCCGGCGGTATTCGTCGAAAGAAGCTTTACTCCGTCGTTTACCTTTTCGGCTACATTCATCGGAAGTCTTACAAAATCATTGCCGCAAAAGCCGTACAGCTCAAAAGGCTTTTCTTTTACCGAAAGAAATTTTAAATTCTTCTCTTCGATGCTAGTTTCTACCTTTAAATTTTTATCGATTTCTTCTATTTTCATATTAATTCCACGTCCTTTCTTCAATAATAAATCTCGGTCTTTGCTTTGTTTCCAGATAAATTTTGCCGATGTATTCGCCTATTATTCCAAGACTTATAAGCTGAACGCCCGAAACAAAGCATATTATACATGTCATACTTGCCCAGCCGGAAACAGTCTTTCCTATAAGAGCGCGGACAATTGCCCAAAATACTCCTATAAAGCTCACCGCCGCAATTACCGCTCCGAACGCAGTTATAATACGTATGGGTTTTACCGACAGACTCGTAATTCCGTTTAAAGCAAGCGAAACCATTTTCGGCAGCGGATAGTGTGTTTTTCCTGCTTTTCTTTCCGCTCTTTCATATTCCACCGCTGAACTTTTAAATCCTATAAGCGGAATCATACCTCTTAAGAAAAGATTAACCTCTTTAAAGCCCTCAAGCTCTTTAATGACTCTTTTACTCAAAAGCCTGTAATCTGCATGATTGAATACAACCTCTGCGCCGAAGCTTCTCATAAGCTTGTAAAAAAATTCGGCTGAACCTCTCTTAAATGCGGTGTCGCTCTTTCTGTCCGAACGGACACCGTAAACAATTTCACATCCGTTTTTATATTCCGCAATCATTTTATCGACTGCATTTATATCGTCCTGACCGTCACAGTCTATTGAAATCGTTATGTCCGCGTTGTCGCAGGCTTCAAAAAGTCCTGCCAAAAGTGCATTCTGGTGCCCTCTGTTGCGGCTTAGTGAAATCCCTGCAAATCCGCTGTCTTTTTCGGACAAAGCTTTTATAGTTTCCCATGTTTTGTCGGTTGAACCGTCATTGACAAATAGAATTTTGCTTTTTTCGCTTATTTCTTTACTGTTTTTCAGCGAGTTGAGCTTATCCAGGAAAATCGGTGCCGTAACAGGCAGAACCTCCTGCTCGTTGCAGCATGGAATGACAAGCCATAGCACAGGCAATTCTTTCATAAATAATTCCTCTTTTACAGTTTTTTCTCCATACATACCAAATTAATGCCGTCTATCCCGTTAAACACGCAGCCGACAACTCCGGATTCGATAAATCCGAGCTTTTTGTAAAGCGCTCTTGCGGCGGAGTTATTTACATTGGTATCCATTCTAAGAACCTTGCAGCCGTTTTCTCTTGCATAATTTTCATAAAAATCAACAAATTGCGTTCCGCATCCCTTGCCCTTAACGCTCGGAGAAACAACAAGCGTATGCAAAACCATAACCTCATTGTCTGCCGCCTCGAACTGCCAGTTTACAAGAGCATATTCTTTTTCCTGCTTTTTATTGATTTTTGCGGCAGCTGCAATCTGCCCGTCTGATTCCATTACAAAAAGCTCACCGTCCTCCAGAGCCTTTTGCGCGGTTTCCTTTGTAGGATACACTCCCTTTACCCATCCGGTTTTATTCGGCATATCCAAAATATCATTATATATTTTTTCAATATAATTAATATCCTCTGTTTTTGCTTTTCTTATTCCTGTCATAAAATTTTCCTCATCTTATTCTTTTATCCAGCTTTTCGGAATATTCATGTCTGAATTCGTCAAAGCGATCCTCTTCTATTGCATTTCTTATCATTGCCATAAGCTCGTTATAAAAATACAGATTGTGTATTACCGCAAGTCTCATACCGAGCATTTCCTTCGCCTTGAAAAGATGGCGTATATACGCTCTTGAATAATGCCTGCACGCTTCGCAGCCGCACTCCGAATCAATTGGTGACATATCTCTTTCAAATTTCTGATTCATAATATTCATCGTTCCGTGTCTTGTGAATATAAATCCGTGGCGTGCATTTCTCGACGGCATTACACAGTCGAAAAAGTCTATTCCTCTTGCAACACTCTCTATAATATTCGACGGAGTTCCGACACCCATCAAATATCTCGGCTTATCCTCCGGTGCATGCGGCAGAGTTACGTCCAGAATATGATACATAGTCTCATGGCTTTCACCGACTGCAAGTCCGCCTATTCCGTAGCCCGGCAAATCAAGCTTTGCTATATCCTGCATATGCTTGATTCTCAGCTCGTCAACTATTCCGCCCTGATTGATTCCGAAAAGCATTTGCTCCTTATTAATCGTATCGTCAAGGGAATTCAGCCTTTTCATTTCATCTCTGCATCTTACAAGCCAGCGGTATGTCCTCTCGCATGACGCTTTAACATATTCATACGGTGCGGGATTTTTTACACATTCGTCAAATGCCATCGCTATAGTAGAAGCAAGATTTGACTGAATCTGCATGCTTTCCTCGGGTCCCATAAATATCTTGTGCCCGTCTATATGCGACTGAAAGCTTACTCCCTCCTCCGTAATTTTCCGCAAAGAGGCAAGTGAAAAAACCTGAAAACCGCCGCTGTCGGTAAGGATAGGTCTGTCCCAATTCATAAATTTATGCAGTCCGCCAAGCTCCTTTATGAGCTTATCTCCTGTTCTGACATGAAGATGATATGTGTTGGACAACTCTATCTGACAACCGAGATTTTTCAAATCCTCGGTTGAAACCGCGCCTTTTATCGCAGCCACCGTTCCGACATTCTGAAATACCGGAGTCTGAACGGTTCCGTGAATCGTCTTGAATTCACCGCGCCTTGCAAGCCCGTTTGTGTGTAATATTTTAAACATTTTTAAGTAAAACCTTTCTTATATTTTTTCCGCCCACTCGCATGCCTCATCTACCCATTTTGCCATATGCTTATTATTGTACTTTTCACAATAACCGACCGACGTTATATTGTTTGCAAGCGCAATACCGTGCGGAGAATCCGGATAAATATGCATCTCAAAGGTAAGTCCGTGCTCCCTGTAGGCATTTGCCAGCGTAAGAGAGTTTCTTACGTCAACCGCCTCATCATTTGAAGTATGGACTGCAAAAAGCGGAGAAGACTTTTCACTGACATGATTTTCTATACTCACTCTTTCCAGCTCCTCTTTTTCGGGATTATCCTTTCCCAAAAGATTTTGGAAACTTCCGAAATGAGGATAATGCACTCCCGAAATGACCGGATATACCAAAATCATTCCGGCCGGCTTGTTATATCCGAAGGGCATTTCAACCTCGTCATATATTTCTTTCATATCCCACATTGTTCCGAGACTGGCGGCTAAATGTCCGCCTGCCGAAAACCCCGTCACAAAAACTCTGTCCGAATTGATATTATACTCATCGGCATGATCCTTTATATGTTTCATTGCTTTTGAGGCTTCTATAAGCTGAGCAGGGAATGTTTTTTTCCTTGCAACGGAATAGTGCAGCACAAAAGCATTATAACCGTGAGGCATAAATGCCATAGCTATCGGCTCGCCCTCTCTGTCCGAACACACTCCGTAGTATCCGCCGCCCGGTATTACCAAAATGGCATCCCTTACAAATTCACCGACTTTGTCGGCAATATAAGCCTCAAGATATACATTTTCATCGCCGGCGTCAAGCTGTATTTTTTTATAAATCATATATGTACCAACTTTCTGATTATAGATACTTTTTATTATAATACGTTTTGACATTTTTTGCAAGAGATTTGCACCAAAAACTTGAATAAATACTGCTGATATGTTATAATTGCATTATAATTTGTATACGGAGCTGATTGACATGAAAATAATTATAGATAATCCTGTCCTTGTATATTCTCCGCCGGTAAACGAAAACACTTCTAAATGGGGTGTATATGCAATTCCGCGAATGTGGCGCGCTCCGGGCGGTGAATTGGTTGTACGCTTTAACGGAGAGGAAGATTCGGGAACGGCGGCACAATGCGTTCCTAATTTATATTTTGTATCAAATGATGACGGAGAAAGCTGGCATGAGGATAAGTTCGGCGAAGAGCATTATGACATAAAATACTTAACCGGCATAAATCCTCCGTTTATTACACTTTCTAACGGAGATACAATCGGAGTCAGATACAAGGATAAGCTTCTCCCGATAAAAAATATTAAATCGGAAAAAACATTCCGTCAGCCGTGCGGCTCGTCCGTATTGGAGGTATATAAATACGGAGATATACCGTCAGAATGTGCTGATATTGAGCTTTTTTCCAAAAAAACGGGCAAAACTCAAAAAATAAATTATGATTTTCCCGAACGGGAGGTATTGGTGAACGCAAAGGCTTTCGAAAACAATGAGTTTATTGAGCTGCCGCGATATGTTCAGGCAAATATATTCTGGTCGCCGTATTTTACCGGAATTACAGAACTTTCGGACGGAACGCTCGGCGCTGTCACACACGGGCAAAACCCGAATGTTTCGGACAGGCAGTGTGAGGACGCATACTTTATCGTCTCTGAGGACGACGGCAAAACATGGCGAAAACGAAGCACCGTTGCAGACGGCTCATCAATGCCGCTCGGCTGCTGCGGAGACGGCGGCGAAATGTCTTTGACAAAATCGTCAAACGGTAACCTTATCTGCGCAATGCGTACAGATATGAGTACCACTGACGAAACACTGCCCTGCGGCACGCTTGTATGCGTTTCGGAGGATAACGGCTTTACATGGTCTGAGCCGTCATTCGCCGCAGATTCCAGCGTGACCCCTCATGTCGCTGCACTTTCGGATGGAATTGTACTTTTGATTTACGGTCGTCCCGGTGTGCATTTTAAAATATCCGAAGATAACGGACATACCTGGAGCAGCTCATATCCGATTATAGGAAAAACGCTTTCGGAGGAACTTGCAAGCGGAAATACATATGCAAACGCAAAATATTTTGACTCTTGCAGCTACAGTAACACATTCATTGAAAAACTGTCCGATAATACCGTTCTTGTACTTTATAACGATTTAAAATATGATGACGGCGACGGCAAATGCCATAAAGCAGCATTTGTAAGAAAAATTACTGTCACCGCAGAATAATAAATAGCAGTAGAAAAATAATGCCATGGACAAACCGGGCGAAAGCAAGGATATTTCTTGATTTCGCCCGATTTGTCCATGGCATATTACCTGTCACACCTTCTTAAAACTATATTATCTTAATGCCTATTCCAAAACAATCATTTGATGATTCTCAAACTTCTCCACGCAAAATGTCACTGTATCATCTTCTGCGATAAAAGGAATGTCTGTATTCTGCGGTGCAAGAAACACTCTCTGCGCAGGTCTTTTTAATTTTATTTTTATCTCCGTATTATATATAGGCGGCAAATCCTCTACAACCGCCACCATAGATGTACGTTTTACCGGCGAAGCATAAAGAAGATGTACTATTGTTCTCTTTCCTTGTTCGGTCACTGTTACAGTACCCTGTGACGGTAATGCCGCGGATATGCTTTTAGTGTCCCCAATAAGCATATCAATAAGTGCAATCAGGATTTCTTTATCTGTAATACTTCCGTTTACCTTAAAATCCTCAAAAATATTCCACGCAATATATATTCCGTCCCTGCCGGATACAATTGCCGGTGAGCAGCTCGATTCATCATTCGGAGCGTGCTGGTGTGAACAAAAATGTTCAACGGTTCTGTTAAAATACGGATTTTCACGATTTGCCAATATATTCCCCGTGACATTTTTCAGCTTGTAATTTTGCTTATAAATCACATAAGCAGAAGGAAGCAGGCTCTTTAGGTTAAACTCAGGCAGACAATATGTCGGAGCATACTCATTTGCCCCGTCAAACTCACATCCGAAATCAAGTACGAAGTGTCCGTCCTTATCTGTTGCCGATTTTCCGCTTGATAATACCTTTCCTCCGTTTTTCACATACTCTTTAAGCTTTTCGCTCAAATAATCGTCACATACTATAATATCCGGTAATACAAGCAGCCTGTATTTTGAAAAATCTTCCCATACATCAATATAATTATAGAGGAAATGCCCCTCCTGCAAAATTTTCATGCAGCCCGAATCCTGCGTGCTTATTTCCGCGGATACCGCGCTCGAAAAATCATTGCTTTGATAGTAGTTTTTAATGCACTCAGCACTCAGCACACCAATATCGGCAATATTTACCGCACCTTTCAAATACGGTTCTTTTTTCTCCAATTCCCGATATGCCGTGCCTATTAACTCATATGTCGCCGGGTCAAGCCTGCCGCTCGGATGCATTTGGTCTCCTATAGAGCATGCTGCGCCGTTTGCTGCCGAAAGTGCCGCTTCATAACGAAGTGCATTCGGATGCTTAAAGCCTCCGAACTCACCCCATGTTGTATGAAATTTGCCTGTCATTCCGACAAAATCCATTCCGAGAGTTCTTGCATATGCCGAAGCAACCGGGAACTGATCATATCCCCAATCCCACGTAGGCAAGCTTTCAAGTTCCAGATGCGTATTAGCTTTCGCCAAATCGCGCCTTCCTATCCGCAAATGACCGCCGTTATGAAAAATTTCAATTCCGGGTCTTATCACCTCTGCCGTTTCACGGATACGGTCAATATAATTTTTGTTCACACGCTCTGCCAGCAAAACAATATTTTTGTAATCCTCCGGATTCTTTCCCTCATTTATCAGCTGATTTCTGCAAGTCTCGCAAAAACAAGGCTGAATGCAGGTAATGTCAAAAAACAGCCCGTCAACATCATAATTTTCCAAAACCTCTTTAACCTGCTCCGTAAGGCAATCCAGGTAAGGCGTGTTAAGACAAATTTTATGATACCCCGGCGTTTCAAAATCCGGTGCCCATGTTGTTGAGCCGTCTCTGTTACGAACCAGCTGATCCTTATGCTCACGGGCATATTTTTCGTCCAATGTGGCCGAAAGATATGCAATCGCCTTGACGCCTATCTCATGAGCAGCCTCTACCTCCGAACCGAACAAGTCAAAATCCAGATGCGGATGCATAATATTTGCCTTTGTCGGATGATAGCTCCACCCATGATGGCATTTTGAAAAAACAGTGATTGAATTGACATGTCCTTTCTTCAATGTATTTTGAAATTCGCGTTTATCAAAGCTTTTTCCTATATCCTTAATACTTTCACTTGTGTGAAAATCAATATGTACCTGTCTGTAGTCCATTTAATAACCTCTCTGTTATGCCGAAGCAGGTCGGGGCATATCTGCCCCAACCCGCCTTTTCGTTAATTTTTAATAATTATAACCTGCTGCAGTTTTCCTTTTCTTGACGTAATAATAACAGTATCGTTATAGCTTATGTCCTTGCTTTCCCCGACGTAAACCCACGGCTTTTGATTTGTGGTATCGCAGATATAAATATTCTGCGGCAGATTGACAAGCTCATCGCTTCTGGAGCTGTCGTTGAAACTGATCTGCATACTGCTGCCGTCAATCTTGCCGACATTACCCATCATAGCGCGGAAGGGGACATTAAAATGATATTCGCTGCCCTCTGTTACATAGTACTTTTGCTTGTTCAGCTCTCCGCCTCCGTCCAGACGATACAAAAGCTTTCTGATAATCAGTTCGCCGTTGCTCAATTCATACAGGATAACATCGCCTTTTTTTATTGTTGACGGTTCTATATCATTGTCCTTTTCGCTCACCCGATATTCCGTTCCGTCGGCGGTTTCAATCATATAAACCACATCGTCGTCTTCATTGACTGCTTTGCTGAGAGTGTTTACCATCAGTGTGCTTACATCCGAGCTTGCACCCCTGTTCTTTCTTACAACCGCTACCTCGGTTAGAAGTCCCTTATCGGTGCAGGCATACCCTGATGTATAATAAAATTTACCGTTTGCATATTTGAAATCTGACGCTTTCATAACTCCGTAATCGTCATCCACCGGATTTGCATTTGATTCCTCCGGAACGATAAAAATAATTGCGTCCTTACCAAAGGCAATCTCTCCCGGAATATCACTGCCGTATACAACTCTGAAGCCTGTTGTGTTTTCCGGGCTGTACAAATATCCCTTAACCTGCAGCAAAAGCTTGTTGTTCATGCTCAAATCCGTAAGTACGGATTCATCAAACATGCTATGTATAAGCGGAGTATCAATTCTTTTGATTATATCGCCGCTTTGAAAATATCTTACCAGACGCGTAGTTACATTTTCACTTTCTGCACCGTTAATAATCAATTTATCCGAAAATCCGTTATAAGCATTATTTATGGCATCAAATGCCTGTTCAGTCTCCAATCTTATACCGTTTATATATATTTTCTCGTCGCAATAAATCTTTTCGACATTTCCTGCTTCATTTACAAGCTTGAGCAAAATCCGCTTTTCGCCGTCATCTGTATCTGCCATACGTGAAAAAATCAAAAATCCGTTTCTCCAGCCGACCGAACCCTCGGATATTATTCCTGCCACTCTGCCGTATATATCCAGACAAAGCGTCACTGTTTCCCCGACAGACGGCTTTGATACAAAATAATAATTATCATAGCATTCAAATTCGGATACATCAGTCTTTATAACAGTCTTTCCCGAAGAACTTGTGCCGATTTGCTTTATCGCTGCCGAAACACTGTTGGAAACAATAACAATTTTAATATACTCTTTTTTATATGAATATATCATAAGTACATTATTTTCGTTAACGGAAGAAATAGCCGTTTCGTTTCCCGATTCATCAGTAATTTCGGTCTTGTCATAATCTTTTAAGCTAATCGTCTTTTCTCCGCCGGCAGTTTTTACAATTATTTCCTCACTGTTAATTCCTGCCGATTTTGCGATAAAGCTTTCATAGCTTTCTATCATTATACAGTCGTATATGCCGTCGGATTTTCTGTCAATAAGCTTAACGCTTCCGTTTTTCGGCAAATATTCGCTTACGCCGCCGACCGCATATCCGTTATAAAGAATATCCTTTGCAGATGATATTTTCACAGTCCTATCTTTATCATTTTCATCATAATAAAGTCTGTTGTCGGAGTATCTGTTAATATCCTCCGCATCAATTGTCATAACGGTATTTTTCAGCGGCAAAACAGCCATTGCTTCATTATCGCTATAAAATACTCTTGCATACATTCCGAGCAGCTCTGCATCAATACCGGTCTTTGTTTCAAAAACCCTTCCGTCTGCCGCAAGCTCATTTTCACCGGCTTCTTTTCCGTAAAGATTTTTTCCGCCTGCTGTTTCAATAACTCCGTCCGTGTAGTCAAGTTTAAGTATATCCTTTAAGATAATATCGCCGCTTTCATATCCGGCATTTCCGTTATTAAATGTAAGCGTCATTGAATCCATAAACAGAAGATTGTATATCATTTCCGCAGCCTTTTTGCAGGTAATATCTCCGCTTATTCCTTTTTTTACCTTTGCGATGTATTCGCTTAAGCTGCCGAAGCCGTAATCCTCAAACGCTCCGTAGCCGCCTGCTCTCAAAAGCATTCTTGCCGCTTCTTCTGCCGTGATGTTCTGCTCCGGACGAAAATCACTTGTTTCATATCCCTTTACAACGCCTGCCGATACAAGATACGCAATATAACCTGCTGCATAATGATATATGTCAACATCTTTAAAATAAGATGCATTTTCCGATGGGACAACGTCCTTATTCCGGTAGCTTTTGATGTTGTAGACTATTTTTACAAATTGCCCTCTTGTGAGCACGGTTTCCGGCTCACTGTCCTCATCGATAATTCCAAGACTCACAATCAGCGAATACAAATCGCTTTTTTCTTCATATTCTACTTTGGATATATCTGCCGCAAAAGCAGTGTTTGCCGATAATATCAAAACCAATATAAATGCAAAAAGTTTCTTCATTATGCCACTCCTCCATTCGATTCAAAATATTTCAGCACGTTATTTAACAAAACGGCAGTTTCAACTCTTGTCATCGTTTCAAGCGGCGCAAACTGATCTGCACTTTTTCCGCTGATTGCACCTATTGAATAGAGTGCATAAACAGACTCCTTTGCCCATTCGCTGATGTCGGCATCATCTCCAAACCGAAATTCCGTCCCGGGCATTTCAATATTTTGATTCTTTAAAACCCGATAAACAAGCGCCGCAGCCTGTTCTCTGGTAATTTCAAGTCCTATTCCGAATTGTTCGGCACTGATTCCGCTTATTACGGAATGTGAATATGCAGCAGACAAAAACGGATAATACCACGCGCCTGCGTCAACATCATTAAACGGAAGCGGCATATTTTCCTCTGTATACCCGGTCAGGCTTACGAGCATTTTAGCCATTTCTTCGCGCTTTACCTTTTGATGAGGGCTGAATTTGTTATCGCCCGTACCTGCAACTATCTTTTTTTGATAAAGCTTTTCCACTGCGTCCAGTGCCCATGTTGCGTCCTCCATATCGGAAAACGTCATTTTTCCGCTTTGCATACCCGTCTTGTTATCAATCGGAGTATTTCCGGCAGGGGGCGACGCTGCAATTCCCGAGTTACTTCCCGAGGAAGAGCCTTTTCCCGAACTGCCGCCCGAGCTTGAGCCGCCGCCTCCCGTGCTGCCGCCTTTTGCATTCTTCACGGCGGTTTCGATTTGCGAATAAGCGGAATACGGTTTATTTACCAAAGCTTTATACACATTTTCCGACATATCCTCATCAACATTTAAAAGCTGTGCCGCACTGTAGGCATTCAGAATTTTTCTTACCTCCTGCCAGCTTTCGGCTTTTTCTATACCGCAGAATATTATATTGTATATAAAGCTGTTTACTGCCTGCCCGCTGCCGGTAAATTCACTCTTTTCCTTTGCAATATCAGCAAATATTGCATCCTTGGTACTTTCCGACAACGAATCCAAAACGCTGATTTCATTTTCCGTTGCTCCGGGCAAATATGCCTTCAGATTAACATAACCGTTTTGATAATATGCCTTTATATCTCCGTCCGATTTAAGCCTGCACAGTGCAACCGCTCTGTAAAATTCGTTAATAATTTCTTCGCAGCTTGTATAATCGCCTTTATTGTCATTCTTCATGACCTCAAAAACCTCGGCACTGTTTTCAAGAGCGTCATAATCGGTTAAATCAAGTGCCAGATTGTCCTTCTCGGCAAGAAGATCGTTTTTTAAGCTCTCCATATCTCCGCTTTTTACAAAACCGGAAATCTTTTCAATAAAGCTGTCCCAATAATCATTGCCGATAAAACCGCTTAAAACTGCGGTCTTTTTTATATTTAACGACGGAATTGAAAAGACGTACGTGTAATCGCCGCTTTTTCCGAGATTAAAATAATTAAAGTTTGCCTTTCCGTCCTTTGAAAGCGGTATGATATCCATATAATTAACTTTGCCGTCAGGGTCATATGCCGTAATTGTCATATCCGCAGCATACGGCTGTTCGCCCAAATCCAATGTACCCTCAACAACGGTACTTCCTTTTCGTTCGGACACCGTGATCTGCTCTGCAAAGGCAGCGCTTTGCAAAAGCAAACCCAGCGTCAGAAAAGCTGTTACAATTTTTTTCATATCCTGCTCCTTTACTCTATATAAAAATCAAAGCTGCCGATAACGCGGAGATTCATTTTCGTTTCGCCCGATACAATAATTCGGTATGCGCCTTTATCAAAATCCGAAAAATCCATTGTGATAACGCCGTTCTCAACAGTATAATTTTCAAGCGGTTCGCTTCGGTTAAATACTTTATAGGCAATATATTCATTTTCCGGCAATGCAGCCTTCAGAATCATTTGCTCTCCCTTATGATAGATTTTTTTGTTTTCCATTCCTGAAAATTCCACAGAATCTGCCTCTGTTAATTTATCCCCCGGATTGTCGGAATAGAAGTATCCGAAATTTTTTACCGTATACGGCGGAGTATTTCCCACACCGTTGGAATCGCCGATGGATATAGACGCAATGTCCTTAAAATCGAATTTTCTGACATCAAACACACCGAGCGGCGATGAATACAAATAAAACACCGACCACGGAAGAACAACCTGCTGCCATTCCTTTTTAAAATCATGTGTTGCAGCATAGCCGCAGTAATACTGCCTGCCATCCTTCATATGAATGAATGTTCCTATTCCCATATATGCTTCCTTATCCTCATCGCACAGTACATCATATACAATTCCCGAACTTTCAGACATTACCTCGGGATTATCTATTTTAAACTGCGGATAATGCCAGATTGTATTTTCTGCTTCAAAGGACGCGGTATTTTCCTGTTCATTTCCTGTAAAATATACCTTTCCGCCGGTAGATGCATTGTTAAGATTCCAATTGTTCACATCCCAGATGTTATCGAACGTAACAATGTCCTTTTGCTCTACCGTTCGGTTATTGTTGGCAATCTGAAGCTTTGAAACCGCACACGAAATTTCCTTGCCGTCCTCGGTTGTTCCGGAAAATTTAACCATGCCTTTCTCGCCCGGATTTTTTGTGCTGCTGATTTTTGCTTTTAAAATCAGCTCTTTCTTCTCCCACGGGGCAAGCGTTACGCTGATATTGTTTTCTTCAAACTCAATAATATCGTCTGAGTAAACCGTCAGATTTGCTGCCATTTCAATATCGTTAAAGTTATAGACATTCAGCTTAATTTCCGCTTCGTCGCCATTGTCAAACGCATAGCCGGTTAATCTTTCATTTGCCAAATCAACCGCCGGCCATACAGGCTGCAAAATGATTCTCTCATTCGGCTCAAACGCTTTGGTATGCTGATTTTCAGTATATTCAAGCGGATAATAATTTTCTGCTGCCAATCTGCCGTTAAATTTGATAAAGCACGGATTCGGAGATATATAAACACTGATGATTCCGTCTCCGTCCGTATCTGTCTTTTGTTCTTCATAGCCTACCATGTCATAGTAAGTTATTTCATTTGCGTGAACAGAATAGTAACCCGGTTGATTCGACCAAATCACGGCAGCGTCATTGCCCGTGCCGTCGTCAAACAAATATCCGGTTGTTCCCTCCGAAAGACCGCAAAGCTCACCCTTGATATGTCCCTGTCCGAGTACATAGCTCATGATTGACAATGCCGAATAGCTTGGATACGGCAATGCTTCGGGAGATGAGAAACACGCAAAATTCTGATTGTTTTCAAGATAAGGAGTTCCAAGGAACCAGAAATTTTTATTGCTTCCGTTTGCAAGCTGAATAATTCCCGTGGTAATTGCTCCTCTTGCCTCGCTTTTCAGCTGGTCGTTTGTAAGCCCTGTTTCGCCGTCTTTGAATTTCTGAGGATAGCCGACCTCCGTTCCCCAAACAGGAAGCTTTGCATCCTTTGAATATGCATTTGCATACATTTTTGCATTCTGAGGACGTAATTCATATTCCGAATGTGCATGGTAATTATACACATCGCTGTAGCTTAAAATATCATTTTGAAGGATTTGTTCAATTATACCTCCGACGCTGCCGTAACCGGCAAAACCGCCGAATACCTTTTTGGTTTCGGGGCTTCCGTCATAAATTCCGATTGCAGCCGCCTTGTAATATGCAGCCCAATTTTCTGCCGGCGCGTTAACTCCCCACATACCTATGTCAATTTCATTCAAAACCTCTTCGGCTTCTTCATAATATCCGTTTGCAGCCGGGGTGTCTTTCCAAACCTTATAAGCATACTCGTACAAATCAAAAGTCATCGGCTTTGTAGTGTCATTAATTCCGCCAAGCAATGACAAAACCGCACTGCCGTCGTGATCTGCAATCTCATTCAAACCGAACTTATGCAAAATACCCTTGCCTTTGGGGTTTCCTCCGGCATACGCAGCCGAACCTCTTCCTCTGAGGTAGTTAAAGCCGGCACGCAAAAAGGCATTCGCATAATCCTCCGTTCCTTCCTGATAACCGATATCGGCAGCAAACGCAGTATCTTCAAATTTTGTTCTTTTTGAAAGCGGCTTGGTAACGGCAAATGAAATAAATTTATTCATCGGCCGCTCGGAATCGTTTTCATAAAGAAATACTCTGTACCAGCCGGTTTTGAACGTGCCGAAATCAAGCGTTGCTTCTTCCTTTCCCTTTTCAACCGTAAAAACTCCGTCGGATACGCTGCGTTCATAAACGTCCTGAATTTTGAATCTGTACGAAACCGACTCGGGTGCCGGAGATGAGAAAAGAAAATCCAGCTTTACATTTGTCCCTTCGTCAAAAACACCGTGCTTAGAGCCTTGAAATTCAGTTTTTTCCAAAGAGAATTTTGCATCCTCCGCTTTTGTAAATGAGAAATAATCCAGCATGACAAACATGATTCCGGGCGCAACGGTTGATGTATCGTTTTTGTTTGCCTTTACGTAAAGCGTGTTTTTTCCTTTTTTCAGGCGGAATTTTCCCATTGAATATTCCTTCATGATTCCCGGCCAGTTTTCACACTTAACATCAGCAATCTTGGTGTAATCGCTCGGCACATTATCCTCACTGTTGACATATACGCTCCAGTCCGTGGTATGTCCTTGTCCGCGCACATTCGCAACGCCCTTTAACTCATACTGCCCGTTTTTCGGAACGTCAAACGTATAGCTTATCAAATATTCATCGGTTTCGCTCGGCGCCGAATAGCACCATTCCAAATCTTTTCCGCCGCTGAACTCTCCCTCAGCGATATTCATCTTCGCACCGATAGTGCTGTAGCGTTCTGCCTCCAGCTTTATTTCAATATTCTCAGCCATAACCGGTATCTGCAAGCATAATGCCGTCTGAACAAGCGCCAATATGATGCTTAATTTCTTCATGTTTCAACCTCCTTACAATGTCACTTTTTGATATACGGTGCTTTCCGAATCGTCAGCGCTTACAATAAATACGTAAACTGTTGAAGCCGCCGCACTAAGCTCTTTTTCCACAGAAATTATCTCACCGTCATTTGCCTGCTGCAAGACCTCGGAAATTAATTCAACTACAGATGTAAGCATACCGTCCTTGTTGTTATATGACGCAATAAACACACGCTCTCCGCCCGAATAGCTTCCGTTTGCTTTAAGTTTCAGAGAAATTTTATTGCCGTCCTTTTTTGCCTCCTCAATCGAGAGTCCGGTTTCGGAAATAACCTCTATCGGCACAGAAAGCGTAAATGTGCCGCTTCCTTTTTTTGCGGTGATATTCATTGTTGTTTTTCCGTAATTACGGGCATATGCCGCACCGTCTGAAAATTCGCCGATATAATCGTTTTCAAAACTTACCTCCGCCGAATCCAAATCCTCAACGGCAACTCCTTCACCGTCTTGATTTTTGAACTTTAAGGGAATCATTTCTCCGCGTTTAACCGTTCCTGCAATGTCCGGAGTCAATTCCCGTATTTCCTTTACTTTTCTTAAGCTTATGCAGTCGATGACGCAGAATACAAAATCCTGATTAAAGGTAGAACGTTTCGGAATCCTGAGTGTAAGTGTATTTATGCCTTTTTTAAGGCTTAATTCCGTTTTATATCTGAGCTGCTTGAGCGGAAATTCACAGCTGAACAGGTCGCCTGCGTTGGTTGTATTGCCGCTGCCTATTTTAACCTCCGAATCACTGTTTAAAGTAAAATAAATCGGGCTTAAATGAGTTCCGACAAATGCTTCCTCTGCCGCCGCTATTTCCATATTTACATTGATTGCATCCTCACTTGTAAATTTAAACTCAAGAATCTGTTCGGTAGTGGTGTACATAATTTTGCATACCTTGCCTCCTCTTGCCTGTTCGGCATCCTCAATATAGTTGCTTGCTGCGGCATTTTCCGCCTCCAGAAGAATTGCTCCGTCTGTCACGGCAGGATAATCGTCCCCATCCTTTGTCAGCAGCATGCAGTCCAATGCGCCCTTTGTTTTTTCCGTTTCGGCATTGGCACGCAAAATCACTTTAATTTCGTGTTCTCCTTCCGAAAGGACAAGATTTGTCTTATATTTTATTTTGGACATTTTAAATGTATCGGACGGATAGGTAGGAGTAATTGCGGTAACGGTACAGGTTGAAGCCGTAACCTTTACCTCTTCTCCGTCATCAAGCAGAAAATACATCGGGCCTGCGGAATTGGCGGAGTTTGCCGATTCTTCCGATGCAATAAATTCCAGTATGTATTCTCCTTCTTTTGCTTCAAAAGGAATTGTGACAGAATGCTCCGTATTTTTCGTCCGTTCGGAAATCTGAACATATTTTCCGCCGCTTGCCTGCTCATTTGTTTTGATCTTATTTGCAGTTTGTTCGTAGTCCTCAAACTCGTAAACCGTCGGTTCTGCCGCAAAGGCTGCATGTGTGCAGCAAAAAACAGAACTTACAATAAATAATAAAGTGAGTAGTTTTTTCAATTGTTTTCCTCCTGTCTTAATTTAATGAATATTTAATATAAAGTTGTTCAACCGGAACTGAAATTTTGAGATAAATTTGCTCAGATTGTGCATTTAACCGAACATCGCGTACTTAATGTACACTCGTTTCCCCGGACTGAAAGAAAATTGTTCACAGTGCTGTTTTGAAGCGAGCGGTGCCGTACACGGGTACTGCCCCGAGCAAAAAACACTCTGTGGGCAATTGTAGCCGAGATTAAAATTTTGAGATAAATTTGCTCAGGTTGTGCATTTAACCGAATGCCGCGTACTTAATGTACGCAAGTGAGGGCAAATGTGCAAGATAAGCAAATCTAGCCGTAATCAAAATTTTGAGATAAATTTGCTCAGGTTGTGCATTTAACCAAACGCCGCGTACTTA
>CAKSFY010000026.1 GCA_934454035.1 uncultured Clostridia bacterium
CAAATGTTCAGACTAAAACAATTATATTTTCTGTAATATGTGCTTTTCTCTTCTTTTCTTGCGTTCCGGACTTTTTTACATCCCCTTTTTTAAGTTCCGGATTTTTAATTATCCCTTGATAATGCGATTATACGTCGGCAGTTGCTACCGACTCTATTCTTACCATAAATTCCTCGACAAGGATTTTTGCCAAGTGATGGCATTTCCAGCCCATTGTACCTCTTTGATTCAGAGGGTCGGCGCTGCCTGCCGAGCCGAGAGCCTTGACTATGGTTTCAAGATTTGCTTTCGGGTCGGTTACTCCGTAGGCGTCTCTGCCGAGAACAAGCGTTACATGCACCGGCAGGTTTGCCTGTGCGCCCTCACCGGGATACACCTTCATGCCTGCGGTTACGCTTGACGAAACGCTTTCGGAACAGGTCAGATACGCGGTTCCGTTTTCGCCTGCCGCAGCGGACGAGACAGTATATGTAAGTCCGTTCACGGATATTTTTCTTGAAGCAAGTGCAGACGCTTCGCTTGCGGTAATAGTGTCCGTAACATATATTTTTGCTCCGTTTACCTCTTTTACGATAAGCTCGGATTTATCTGCCGCCAAATCAGCTCCGCGGAAGATTTTCGCCTCGGTTGTTTCCACAAAGCGAACTCCGTAGAGTCTGCCGATTTCGCCGCTGTACATATCCTTAGGGTCACTGTATGTTTTTACATTTTCCCATGCGCTGTCGCTCATAAGGTCAAATGCAACATCCGGGTCAACGATTGCAACATAGTCCTTATCTACCGGATTTGCCTTGTTGTTTTTAAGCGTTCTTACCGCCTTTCTGATTTCGTTCACGGTCATGACGCATGTTGAATCAAGCTCCGTACGCGCCGACTTGCCTTTTGCATACTGCACATTTGTGCCCGTAGCCAAAATATCCGCCGTAAGACTGTCCTGCGTTTCGCCTGCATTGTCGGCAAGAATTTCGTTAAGCTTCAAAAGCTCGGGCGAGGGGTCGTTTTTGTAAAAATCGAATTCGTCGGTTGTTGAAATATATGCGCCGTACTGCTTCGGTGTTGCGGTGATTCTGGAAATATTGATTGAAGTGCCTTTCGGTGTAACGCCCTCTGTAAGCGGTGTCTTTGCCTTGGGCAGGGGATTCATTCTGTCCCATGTAATTGTTTTTGTTTTTCCTTTCGGAATCTTTGTAAGCTGACCGAACTGGTGATGTACAAGCTTAGCCTTTGAACGGCTCACGATATGCCTGTTGAGCGCCTGCTGAAAAAGCGGCGCAGTGCCCGGTGTGCCGGTAGTATGAAAATTAAGATTTGTTTCTGTATCTGTCATATTTTATTTTTCCTTTCGTTATTAAGAGTTTTTGATTTTTTTGATGTAGTCGTCAAATTCACTGTCGGACATCGACAAAACGTCGCGCTTGATATATCCACCGACTCCGCTTGTAAGATTTCCTATTTCCGAAATGTTATACCGATTGCTTTTTAAAAGCGGATAGGCCTCTGTCACAGACATATGGTTTTCGACAACCGCGTTATAAAAATCGGGGTTTTCAAAGGCTTGCTCAAGTGAAAAGTTCGGAACAATATTTTTAAGAGCAGCCTCCTCCTTTTTCCATTCGTTTTGGATTTCATCAACCCGTCTTTGATAGTCGGTTTCGCTTTTGAGAGCGCGAAGCTCATTCATAAGCTCATACTGACCGAGACTAAGCCCTGCCTCGCCGGCATTTTTCTCCGCCAGTTCCTTTTTTAAAAGGTTCAGAGCCACTTCGCCGCTGTCGGTATTGTATCTCTGTTTTGCAAGTTCGCAAACTCCGCTTATACGCTCGCCCGATTCGCGGATTTCCCTCAATCGGTTACCGATTGTTTTGTCCTGATACTCCTGGAGAGCCTCCTTTGTGTCAAAGCTCATGTACGGTCCGGCATTTTCTGCGGGCCCAGCCGTACCCGAGGCGGCTTGTACTTCGCCGTCTTTTGCTGATTTTATATATGCATCGAACTGTTCATCATTCATTTCGTCAACATTTTGGGGCGAAACGATTTCCCCGTTAATTTTTGCGTTTTCCATTTTAATCTCCTTCTTTTAATCAAGCGGAGTCCATATCCGCCTTTTTTGAATTGAATTTTCTCTCGGAGGAATAGGATTTAGCATGAACATATAGCGCATGGCGTCATAGTCATGGTCCTCCATGTCAGTGTCAATATCCTCTACGTTGCTTGCCGAATATACAAGTGACGGAATTGTGCGGATAAATTGCTTGCAGGTATCGAACACATACATCATAGGTCTGCCGTTTTCGTCAAATGCCATTCGGTAGTGAACCTGCATTTTGCCCGGGATACGCTTGTTGTCCCCTTTTTCAAAGTAAATTCCCTCACGCTCCATCATATATATGACCGTTCCGTCTATGCCGCGGCTTTCGTCCCAGACAGATGGGTCTGCAACGCCGGTTATATGGTTTCCTGCTTCATTTTCCTCCTCAATGGCACGGATTCTCCTTGCAATTTCTCTCGGCTCGATTCTGATTCCCGTATTCGGCGAATCGGTGCAGCCGTAATATTGCCGGTAAAGATATAAAACCCCGTCCGGACTTTGCGCCCACCACTGCACCGCAAACGGCTTCGCATAGCCGAAATCAAAGCTTCGGTAACGCTTCCAGTGCTGCGGAATTTCAAACGGCTCTATCACATGAGTGTGCAGGTGCTTCGGGTTCGGATTATTCCGCCATTCCGAAAAAACCTGACCGTCAAAGCTGTCCCAGTCTCCGTAAAGCAGGGCATTTCTTTTTGCTTCGCTCTGCATGGCAAGGTTTGCAAGATAATTCGGGTCGTTTTTCAAAAGAATTTTATTGTCCCAAACCGAGCTCGGAATAAAAATTCTTGTTCTTTTAACCTCCACCCTTTTACCTTCGTTATCTTCAACTTCAACCTTGTACTCAAACGGAGTGTTCGGCTTCGCCTCGGTAATAAATCTTGCCTTTACCCACGCATGACCTCTGCCGCCCGGATTTGCCGTCGAGCGTATGTAGATTCTTAAATTTTCACCGTCGGCTCTGTTTCTTCCTATAAGGTAAAGATATTCCTCCTCGGTAAAGTGTGTGAGCTCGTCAAAACCGATAAACGCAAAGGACAAACCCTGGTAATTTTCATAACTGTCCTTATTCGGCATTGAGCCGAAATAAATCCTTGCTCCGCTTTTGAACCGCCAGCAATGCTCCGCCGAATTGTACTCCGCATCGGGATATGCTCCCTTGTAAATGCGAAAGCTTTTTAAAATTAATTCTCTCAGCTGCGGATAAGTTTTTCTGAAAATTATTGCGCGGTAATTCGGCTTATTGACCTGGCGCAAAGCCTCCGCAACAAGTGCTTCGCTTTTTCCGCCGCCGGCAGCACCGCCGTAGAGCGCCTCATACTCGGGGCGGCACATAAACTCCGCCTGTCTTTTCTGCGGTTTCCACACAATGGTGCGCGCCGCATTTGACATTTCCCTCAAAAGTTCCGCGTCGGTATGTTCGTCCGCGTCGTCCAATTTAAACAATTCCATATTTGTATTCCGTCAAGCCTCATCATCTTCCTGTATTATTTCCGGGAGGACAACCACTCCGCCGCCGACATTATCCGTCTTTGCGGCGGCAGGCTTGTCGCTCCACTTTTCGGGGCAGAAATTTCTCAAAAGAAATGAAATGGCACTCAAATCCGGCGGAACCTCCTTCTCGGTAGAAGTGACCTCAACCTTATCACCCTTATCCACCGTCTTTGTTTCGGTATAAACATATCCTTTTGCTTTTTTTATCAGGGCAGCTTCCACATCCTTGATGATTTTAACACAATTTATGTCGGTTGCTTTTGCGAGCTCGATATGCTCCTCTTTATATTTTTTAAATGTCCGGCAGCAAATGCCTAATTTTTGAGCTATTCGGCCGTCGTCAAGACCTGCGGCACACCATGCCTTAATCTCTTCAAGTCTGGGAAGGACATTGTCGTTATACTTATCCTTTCTCAAAATTTTTGCGCTCCTTTCGATTAAGTTTTTCAACATGTTTCAAACTATGCTTTAATTATACACTAAAATTTTTTTCCTCTGTCGGCGACTTGCCGGTTTTTTTAAAAAAGTCTGAAATCCGCACAGGGTATGGGATTGGCGGCATTTTTATCAAATACGAAAAATAATATTTTTTCCACTGTTGAAATTTTACCAATTTTATGGTAAATATCAATTATTCACCAATCCGCATAAATTATAATTTGACATATTCTTTCAAATGTGTTATAATAAAAGAAATAAGTCTTATTTAATCGGGTATATAACAACCGGAAAAGGTGGCATACTGCTATGGTAATAAAAGAATCGGCTGAAAATTATTTGGAAGCGATACTGATGATAAAAAAGAAAAAAGGAAATGTGCGCAGCGTTGACATTGCAAATCTGCTTGATTTTTCAAAGCCGAGCGTATCTGTTGCCATGAAGTCGTTCCGCGAGGAAAATTATATAACTATAGACGATTCGGGAAATATTCATCTGACCGACAAGGGAATGGAAATTGCGCAAAGCGTTTACGAACGGCACCAGGTTATCGCAAAAGCATTGATTGCACTCGGCGTAGATGAGGACACTGCCTATGAGGACAGCTGCAAGATTGAGCACGATATAAGCAGGCAGACCTTTGACAAGCTGAAAGAATATCTGCACGAAAAAAACATTCTGTAAAATTACCGCTATAATCAAATATAAGCTCACCGTTGGGTGAGCTTATATTTAGTTATAGTTATTTTTTTATTTCACAGAGAAGTTACTGCACCCCTCCAGCGCAAAAAGCGTCCCGTCCGAAAACTTGTTTCCTTCAAAGAGAATATCCTTGGCATAATGAGCCTCAAGCGGAATTTTACTTTCAAAACTGCAATTTTGCACCTTTATTCCACTATGATAAAACGATTCTTTTTCGGTTGCCTCAAAAATCGGAATAATACGAATGCAGGCTCTTTCACCGAAAAAGCTGCAATCTTTAATTGTAATATCGGTTACAGGGTCGGATTCAAACCAGTAATTTGTGTCCCCCGTGAGCAATATAGGCAGTTCAAATTCACAATTTTCGACTACAACCTTTTTTCTTGACTGAAAACGCAGATGCGAATTTGCTTTTGCAAACCTGGTATTGCTTATATGTATCTGAGCATTTGTCGTAAGATTTTCTATCAAATCATTCTTTATAATTCCGTCCGCAGACTTATCTACAGTAAGTTCAATCGTCCAATCTCCTGTGATTTGGACATTTTTAACGGTAAAGCGCTGTTTTTCCTCCATTGTGCTTCCTTTATATACCGCAATTTCATCTCCCGGAGCAAAAACGTTTGTATGTGCGTTTAAGTTGTGGCTTGCACTTGAACGAAATGCAAATATTTTGTTATTCTGTGTCCCCTCCGCCTGGTAAAAGTTTGAATGAATATTCAGCGCGTCATCAATCATTCCTTCAAAAATACTGTCCCTTATCTCAATTTTGCCGCCGCACGCTACAAAATGGATTCCGTCGGCAGAATTTGAAACTGTTCCGTGAGACAGTTCATCATGCTCCAGCCTTGCGGAATCAACCGTAATATTATTTGTCCGGATTGCGAGAAATCCCATTCCGCCGCCGTTTAATATTCTGTAATTTTCAAACGTAACATCACTTGAGTGATACATTGCCGCACTTGAGACGGTGCGTCTTTCATGCTCAAGTACGATACTGTCCTTTTCGTTCCAGTGTCCGGGCAAATCACCGATAAAAATTATATCCTCACCGTCGCTTTTTACCCTTATATGAGCGATGTTATCACACGGAGGAGATTTCTGCTCAACAATATTTTCGCCCAGGTAAATGACCGCCAGTCCGTCCCCTTTCCGCGTTTTTTTGTCATACGCCTGAATAAAAATACACCCCTCCGAATGAATAGAAGTGTTTTCCCATTCTTTCGCATACGGAATAAAATTTCCGTTTTCCACTCTGCAAGGGAATTTCGGTCTCGGGCGCGCCCTCAGCTCATTTCCGTTGCGGCTTATTATGTCAAGCTCCGTAAAAAGTGACCTTTCATATTCGACCGTTACGTTTTTTACGGTAATATTTGAACATTCATCAATTATAAACGGCTGCATTTTTCCATGTATAGTTATAACCGCACCGCCGAAATCAAGCGTGACATTTTTCAGCCCCTTAAGATAAAAAACGGTATCCAATTTTTTTTGCTTTCCTTCTCCGCCGCCTATTGTTAAATATTTTTTGTCCGATACCACTGTTGTTTTTTCCTTATATATATCCTTTGCCTTTTGATTAAATTCATAATATGTATTATCCTCAAATTTTGTTCCTGCTTCAAAGGCTGCTTTGTTCATTTTTAAATTCCTCCTCAATCGTTATTAATGCCGTCCCTATAATCGGTATCTCCGGAATAATAAATTCCGAATAGCCATTTTGTG
This sequence comes from uncultured Clostridia bacterium, assembly GCA_934454035.1. Classification (GTDB taxonomy): domain Bacteria; phylum Bacillota; class Clostridia; order UBA1381; family UBA1381; genus CAKSQL01. The sequence goes on from CAKSFY010000026.1 coordinate 6,446, forward strand.
TCCCTGCTGCACAAATAATATTTTGTTTTGTTATTTTGCTGCCGCTTGAAATTGTAACTGCCGCTTTTTTTACATTTGTTTTAATACAAATGCTTATATTTTCCGCCGGTTCGGTCGCGGTGTTTGCAGCAAATACCGCCCTGCCTCTCGACCACACCGATGTTCTGTGAAATGATTTTACAAAACACGGAAGCGTATCTTTTGAAAGCCACCTGATTACGTTTTTCATATGAATACTTCTCGGCAAGCTGAAACACCAATTAAAAGGCGTAATGCCCTCAACGCATATTCTGCCGCCAAGCTTATTTTCAAATATGCCGGCGCTCATTCCTCTTGTATTTTCGTACAAATCGCGGTTTTCGGCAAGGTATTCGCTTTTGTCGTTTGTCTTTTCTACGGTATATGAATTGCCGGTGCCGAATCCGCCGAATGCCTGTCTTATGTTTCTTTTATGTCCCCCCGGCATGTTCAATCCGTGCTCAAGTTCCTGTTCCATTGTGTCCGATTCAAAAGTTCCTGTCAGCTTAAAACCTGTATATTCTCCGAAGCCGCGCCTGTTTATAACATCAATCGCATCACCCGAGAGTAAAATCCCCTTTGAAAAGCACTTCATTAATTCTTCATCCGGGATATGCATGGCTGTGCTTAAATCCATAAAGAAAACCGACATATTATCCGGTGAGCACGCATAAGGAATGCCGATTCTGTGAAGTTCTTCCGCCGACGGCACACTCTTGTTTTCGTTCCATTTTATGTCCGGCTCAAATACCGCGGTATTTTTATCCCACCAAAATCCTGCGCCCGAAAGCGGCATACGCCCGAAAGCCTTGGTCAGCAGTTCTCCATAAGCATGCGCTTCCTTTGCCATTTTGAAGAAGATTTCATGCTCCATGCCGATTTTTTCTTCCTTGCAAAGTACATTGAATGCCGTTCCCGTGCAGCCTGCCGCCTGATATATAAAAGACTCGAATGCGGTAAAGGACGGTGATTTTTTAAGGCTCTGGTAAGGAAAATTCTCCATTTCGGACTCTGCTTCAGCAAAAAGCGGCAGATAACGAATCTGTGCCGATATACGGTTTGCCTTGCTGCAAACCTCCTCCATAGAACCGTCCGTATAAGCTCCGCCTCCCGGCCGCCAATAAATTGACGGAGTTTCGTCGGAGGAAAGTGCCTCCGCCCAAAGATTTGTATCAAGTCCGTCAGCTCCCGACATATATGTCATTGCTCCGAGCTTAATTTTCGGATTTATTTCATGAACCGCGGTTTCAACATTTTTGTAAATTTCACCGATTCGGAGTGCATTGTATCTTATCCATGCAGTACGGAATTTCTTTCTGACCTGTGAATCTTCGCTGTTTAAAAATTCAACCAACTCCGTGCCGGTCAACCCCTTTTTTGCAATGTCCGAGTTCAATGCAGCAAATCGGCTTATACAATCCGGGCATGCACAGGCAATCGCGCTGATATCGTCATCAACATATATTATATCGGGCAAAAGCCGTGCATAGATTCTGTATTGCTCCTTGATATACTCAATATTGTTTTTATCCGACGGGCAAATTTTACCTGCGCACTTTTCTCCGTTTACAAGACAAAAAGGTGCCGCCGACTGCATTTTTGAATCAAGCGCTTCCTTGAAAAATCCGATTGTGGTAAGCACATTTATTCCTGCCGAAAGTCCTTTTTTTCTGACCATATCCAGATAAGCGCGAAGCTTTTCGGCTTCCGCCCGATGGTATTCCAAGCTTTTTACGGAGTGAGTAAATTGCGAAAAGAAGAAAACTTCATCAAAGCTGCCTTTGTACTTATCCAGCATTTCTTCCAAATCATCAAGATTTGACGAGTTAACCCTGAGTGCAGATTTATATTTGTAATTCATTTGAATTGTACTCCTTTATGCTATTTTGGGAAACTGTCTGATAAAATCCTCCCGTTCTGCCCTCCGATTAGCCCTCCTTGCCTAAAGGAGGGCTAAATGGGAGGGATTTGCAGAGCCGGATTTATCTTCTTGTTCCCATACGCTTTAATTATATAATATCATTTTCTTAATACTATATAAATGCATAAATATTGTTATTTTTTATAAAATTATTGCTTTTTTCTTCAAAACATGTTAAACTGTAAATTAAAAGGGAGGAAAGCATTTTGGACAGAGGGTATCTGAACTATGCAGCCGATACATCGAGCGATTTATATATGCTGCACTACGGAATAAAACAGTGTCCGCCGCTGGATACGTGCGGTCCTATGATAAGAAATATGTACCTTATTCATTACATAATTAAGGGCAAGGGGTGGTTTTGCGACGGAAAAAATAAATATAATCTTAATCCCGGTGATATATTTGCCATATATCCCGACGATGTTGTGTCTTACGGAGCAGACGAGAGCGATCCGTGTCTTTATTGCTGGATAGGCTTTAACGGCAGCAAATCGAATGAATGTTATGATAAAATAGGCATAAGCCGCAGTATGCCGGTTCGTACAATTAATGACAGCAGTTTTATGCACACTATCAACGACTGTCTTGACTGCAAGGAAAAAGGCGGAATTTCGCAGCTTCGGCTCACCGGTTATTTATATGAAGCGCTTTCCTGCCTTGAAAAGAACAATGCCAAAAATGTCTCTTCGCGCAAAACATCGGTAAATGCCGCGATAATGTATATGGAGTATAACTTTGACAAGGGAATACTTGCATCGGATGCTGCAAAATATGCAGGCTTTGAATACAGTTATTTTTACAGACTTTTCAAAAAACAAATCGGCATATCACCGGAAAAATATCTGATTAATATAAGAATTGAAAAATCAAAAAAACTTATTCGTGCCGGCTACGAACTAAAGGAAATCCCTCCGCTTATCGGGATAAACAATATTTATTATTTCTCAAAGTTATTTAAGCAGTATACCGGACTGACGCCGACTCAATATAAAAAGCTTTTGATAAAAGCTCCGCCTGCGGGCGTAGGAATAAGGTAGCATTTTTGATTTTCCGTCATTGCGTTTTACGCAATTTCCTACATATTAAAAAAAGCGAATCAAGCACCGCAAAATGATTCCATTTTACGGCACTTGATTTACATCAAATTATCTGTTAAAATGCTCCGCACCAAAGCTTGCGGTATAGCATAAATCCTCCTCTATTCTCAAAAGCTGATTGTATTTTGCAACACGGTCGGTTCTGGACGGCGCACCGGTTTTTATTTGCCCGACATTCATCGCAACCGCCAAATCAGCTATGGTTGTGTCCTCCGTTTCGCCGCTTCTGTGCGACATAACGGCGGTATAGCCTGCTTTATGCGCCATTTCCACGGCTTCGAGAGCTTCCGTAAGCGTTCCGATTTGATTTACCTTTACCAGTATTGAATTTGCAACGGAAAGGGATATTCCTTTTTCAAGTCTTTGTGTGTTGGTTACAAACAAATCATCACCGACAAGCTGAACCTTTTTGCCGAGTCTTTCGGTCAGCTTTTGCCAGCCCTCCCAGTCGTCCTCGGCGAGTCCGTCCTCTATTGACGCTATCGGATATTTATCTGTAAGCATTTCCCAATAGTCTATAAGTTCATCGCGTTCCTTTACGATTCCTGCTTTCGGCAGTTTGTAGCTTCCGTCCGCCTGAATCCATTCGCTTGAGGCTGCGTCTATTGCAATTTTAAAATCAATGCCCGGCTTGTAGCCTGCCTTTTCAACTGCCGACAAAATAAGCTCCAGCGCTTTTTCATCAGCAGATAAATTCGGTGCAAAACCGCCCTCATCTCCTACCGATGTAATATTTCCCGATTCCGAAAGCAGTGCCTTAAGTGCATGAAATACCTCCGTACATTGTCTTAAACCCTCGCAAAATGCCTTTGCACCGACAGGCATTATCATAAATTCCTGAATATCGACATTGTTGCCTGCGTGAGCGCCGCCGTTTAATATATTCATCATCGGCAGCGGAAGAATGTGTGCATTTACTCCGCCAACATACCTGTAAAGCGGAATTTTGAGACTGTCCGCCGCCGCCTTTGCCGCTGCCAGCGAAACTGCAAGGATTGCATTTGCGCCGAGCGCGCTCTTATTCGGAGTTCCGTCCAGCTTGCAAAGCTTTTTGTCTATGGCGCGCTGATCAAGAACATTCATTCCGACTATGCAGTCCGCAATTTTAGTATTGATATTTTCTGCGGCAGTTTTTACACCCTTTCCGTTGTATCTTTTTTTGTCGCCGTCACGCAGTTCCACCGCTTCAAATACTCCCGTAGAAGCACCGGACGGAACGATTGCGCGTCCTCTGCCGCAGTCCGTTATTACCTCTGCCTCAACTGTCGGATTTCCTCTTGAGTCAAGAACCTCTCTGGCAAAAATGTCTGTGATTTCAATATACTGCTTGTCCATTGCTTTTATCTCCTTTATTATAATTACAGATAACTGTAAAAATCCGAAAACACGGGTTTTCAGAATACTTTTTGAATCCCTCCACCACCTTCGGCGGTCCCCCCTCCTTTAGGCAAGGGAGACGAAACCGGACTGTCATTCACTGCCTTGGTGCCGCTGCGCTGCCTTTATTGAATCCTCCCACCACCTTCGGCGGTCCCCCCTCCTTTAGGCAAGGAGGGCAAAACGGAGGACAGAAGGCGAATTTGTATTCTTCCGCTGCCTGCGGAAGTCCCCGGGCTTTTATATGCGTTTCGGTTCAGGCTCGCTTGCCTAAAGTGAGTTGCCAGATTCAGCTGACTGAGGGATTTATTAACTGCATTTTACAATCATCTGTTTTTATGATAGTTTTTCCCGCAGGCAAATTATCTATACATTTTATTTTCTAAAGATTTGACATTTTAATAAAATATGGTATAATATAAAGTGAAATGGAATGACTTTATGTTAGAAAGAGGAAAAGTAATGGGAAATATTGCGGTAGCACAGTCGGGCGGACCGACTGCGGCAATCAATGCGAGCTTGTGCGGAGTAATAGAAGCAGCGCTCGACAGCGGAATTGATATTTACGGAATTGAAAATGGGATTAAGGGAGTTTTTGAGAACAAGTGTGTGCTTTTGAACAAATTTTTTGAAAAATCTCTTAACCGCGAACTTTTAAAGACCACGCCTGCGGCATTTTTGGGTTCATGCAGATACAAGCTCCCGAATACCGATTCAAAATGTGACGAATACGAAAAAATATTTGATTATTTTGAAAAAAAGGATATAACATACCTTATCTATATCGGCGGAAACGATTCAATGGATACTGTCGCAAAGCTTTCGGAATATGCCAAAAAATTCGGCAAAAACTTGAAAGTAACAGGCGTTCCGAAAACTATTGACAATGATTTGGCAGGCACAGACCACACGCCGGGATTCGGCTCGGCTGCAAAATATGTTGCGGCTACCGTCAAGGAAATTGCGCGTGACAGTGCGGTTTATCTGGAAAAATCGGTAACGGTGGTCGAAATAATGGGCAGAAATGCAGGCTGGCTGACGGCAGCTTCCGCCTTAGCACGGTGCGACACCACAAAAGCTCCGCATCTCATATATTTGCCGGAGGTTCCCGTAAGCCGCGAAAAAATTCTTTCGGACATAGCCGATTGCGACGAACGCAATATTATAATTGCCGTTTCCGAGGGAATTAAAGACGAAAACGGAAAATACTTCTGCGAAAGCGAAGCGTCCGCACATGATATTTTCGGTCATGCGCAGCTTGCAGGCGTCGCAGGTGTTTTATCTAAACTTATTAAGGAAAAATTCGGGTACAAAACAAGAGGAATCGAGTTAAATGTTCCCCAGCGCTGCGGAGGGCATTTTGTTTCGCTGACCGACATCAACGAAGCTTTTAAGATAGGAAAAAAAGCTGCCGAAGCGGCTCTTTCCGGCAAAAGCGGAATAGTTATGGGCTTTAAAAGAACCGGCGATTATGCGGTCGATATTATCGAAAATAACGTAAAAGAAATTGCAAATGCCGAAAAAACCGTTCCACCGCTATTCATAAACGAAAACGGGCACGACATAACCGACGCATACATAAAATATGCGCGTCCGCTGATTATGGGCGAAGCACCGATTGTTACAGAGAACGGGTTGCCCAAGCATATAGCTCTTCAGAATATTGGAAACGGAGAAAAAAATGACTGATAAATTTAAAGGGATTCTGCTTTGTACAGATTTGGACGAAACTCTTTTGACTACCGGGGACAAGCGTCTGACAGACGAAAACCGCCGCGCCATTGAATATTTCATGTCCGAGGGCGGTTACTTCACCTTTGCTACCGGCAGAGTGCCGATGGGTGCAAAGCTTTTACTGGATTTAATCAAGCCGAATGTGCCGATGATTTGCTTTAACGGCGGTGCAATATACGACTTTGACGAAAACAAAATTTTATGGGGAAAACAGCTTGACCGTGCAGCGGTCAGAGTTGTGGAGTATGTTGAGGAAAATTTTCCGGATATAGGCATAGAAGTCTGCACCGACACAAATCTGTATTTCTGCAAGGACAACAGAATCGGTGAAATGCACAGAAACCATGAGCATTTGCCGCATCTGTCACTTGATTATCACAATATTTTTGTTCCGTGGAAAAAGGTTATATTCCTTGCCGAAGCAGACAGAATGCCTGCACTCAGCGAGGGACTTAAAAATTCGCCCTATGCCTCCGCTTATCAGTTTGTACAGTCAAGCGAGAACTATTACGAGCTTTTGCCGGTCGGAGTGTCAAAGGGCGCTGCCCTTTCCGAGCTTGCGCGAATGCTCGGCACCTCAAAAACCATAGGCATAGGCGACAACCACAATGATATGGAGCTTATAGAAAACGCGAAAATCGGTGTCGCGGTTGCAAATGCAGTCTCAGAGCTTCGCGAGGCGGCTGATTTTATCACGGTGGATAACAACTCCAACGCGGTTGCCTCGGTTATTACTCAACTGGAGCTCGGAATGTTGAAATTCTAATTCCGCAACTCAAATCAAGCATTATATTCTTCCGCATTATATAATAATATAGCGGTCGGAAAAACAAACAACCTGCCGCATGGGAGGAACAAACGAATGTATGAATGGTACAGGAACATTCAGGATATTGTTTCGGAGATTGACAAATGCATAAAAAGCAAGCGTGACGAAGCGCTTACGCTTAAAAGTCTGTCCGAATTTTTGGGTTATTCCGAATATTATGTTTCCCGAAAATTTAAGGAAATATCGGGAATGCAGCTGAGGGATTATCTGCGTCTTCGCAGGCTTGCTTTTGCGCTCAGGGATATACGGGATACCAAAAAAGGAATTTTGGATATAGCGCTTGACTACGGCTTTTCATCTCATGAAGCGTTTACAAGAGCTTTCGGCGAGGCTTACGGAATTTCTCCGAGCGAATACCGCCGAAATCCCTCTCCTGTTGTTTTGCGTACCGTCATCAGACCGTTTGATTGCTACATTGCATTAATGGGAGGAATGAATATGAGCAACACATCGGGAGAAGTAAAAACCTACTTTATTACAATTCCTGCGCATAAATTTCTGCATATCAGAAATTACGAAAGCATAGGATACTGGGATTTTTGGCAGAAGCAAAGCCTGATTCCGGGGGCTGACTGCGATACAATTTGCGGTCTTTTGGAAAGCATTAAAGGAAAGCTGGACGATAACGGCAGTGAGGATAACGACGCAGGGAGCGGTCAGCTTATGGCATTCATAAACGAGCCGGAAGGACGGATATGCAGCTGGGGTATACCGCTTGCCGAAGCATACGGAGTACGGCTCGCCGCCGATTACAACGGAGAAACTCCGCCGCCGCTGCAGCTTATGGATGTGCCTGAGGGTGAATATATCGTTTTCGAGCACGGACCGTTTGATTTTGAAACCGAAAACTCTGAGGTTGAATCAAAAATCGAAAAAGCCATGAAGGAATTTGACTACAACAAGAGCGGATATGAGCTTGACAAAGCTCAGGGGCGAATATTTTATTTTTATCACGATTGCAAACGTTTCTGGAAATACGTACGGCCGGTAAAAAGAATCGGCGAAAACGGCAGACAAAGCAAATAACGTATTCCGCCTATCAAATATCATAATTTTTTATCGGCTTTTCTTTAATACGAATTTTTTTAATAATATTGAAATATATTAAAAAATGTGGTAAAATTATTATAGTATTAATTTGAAAGGACGAGCGATTATGATAAATTACAACGAAGAATATCAAAAATGGCTGGATTCGCCGGCAGTTGATGAAGATTCAAAGGCAGAGCTTAAAAATCTTTCCGAAAAGGAAAAAGAGGACAGGTTCTACCGCGAGCTTGAATTTGGCACGGCAGGCATGAGAGGCGTTCTCGGAGCAGGACTTAATCGCATGAATGTATATAATGTCCGCCGAGCAAGCCAGGGCGTTGCCGAATATGTCAAGAGCGCGGACGGCTGCGGAAAAGGTGTACTCATCGGATATGATACACGAAACTGTTCGCGTCTTTTTGCCGAGGAAACCGCAAGGGTTCTTTGCGCAAACGGAATAAAGACATATCTTTTTGACAAAGTTCATTCTGTTCCTGAGGTATCGTTCGGAATACGCACGCTCGGGTGCGCGGCAGGAGTTATGATTACCGCAAGTCACAACCCGAAAGAATATAACGGATACAAGGTTTACGGAGCAGACGGCGGACAAATGCCTCCGGAAGCTGCTGCAACGGTTATAAAGGAAATAGACAAGACCGATATTTTCACCGGCGCAATGCTTACGGATTTAAAAGAAGCAGAAAAAAGCGGTCTTTTACAAATTGTCGGAAAATCGCTTGACGAAAAATTTCTGGAAACAATTCAAAAAGAGCAGCTTAACCCCGACTGCATCAAAAAGGCAAATCTCAAGCTGATATATACGCCGTTTCACGGCACAGGCAGCAGACCTATCAAAGAAATTCTCAAAAGAATCGGCTTTGATAATGTTATTGTGGTTAAAGAGCAGGATACCGAGGACGGCAACTTCCCGACGGTAAAGTCGCCCAATCCCGAGGACAAGGAAGGCTTTAAAATTGCAATTGACATGGCAAAAAAGGAGAACGTTGACCTAATTATCGGAACAGACCCCGACTGTGACAGAGTGGGTGTTGTTGTCCGTGATAACGGCGGCGAATACCATGTACTGACAGGAAATCAGACAGGAGCGCTGCTTACCGAGTACATTCTTTCATCAAGAAAGAAGCAGGGCACAATTCCGTCAAACGGAGTTGTAATCAAAACAATTGTAACGACCGAACTATCGGCAGCAATCGCAAAGGCTTACGGTGTGGAAATGATGAATGTGCTGACCGGCTTTAAATATATCGGCGAAAAAATGACCGAGTTTGAACAAACAAAGGCTCACACATATTTGTACGGTTTTGAGGAAAGCTACGGCTGCCTTGTCGGAACTCATGCGCGCGATAAGGACGGAGTTTCGGCAACAATGATGATTGCGGAAATGGCGGCATTCTATAAAACGGAAGGGAAAACTCTGTACGAAGCAATGCAGGATTTGTATAAAAAATACGGATATTACACAGAGAAAACTGTTTCGTTTACCATGCCCGGCAAGGACGGAATGGAAAAAATGGCACAGCTTTTAAAGGATTTGCGTTCCAATCCTCCGAAAAATGTCAATGGAATGACGGTTGCTTCAAGTGCGGATTATCTTTCACAAAACTCAAGCGACGGAAAAACCTCTTTCGACGGATTGCCGAAAGCAGATGTTTTAAAATATAACCTTTCGGACGGAAAAACCTACTTTATCGTCCGCCCGTCCGGAACAGAACCGAAAATTAAAATTTACCTCGGCACGGTCGGCGAATCGCAGCAGGCTGCGGAGCAATTGATAGAAACAACATTAAAGGATATTGAAAAAATACTCGGACTTTAAAAAAATTAAGGCGGTACATTCAATTGTGCCGCCTTGTTTTATAGGAATTCTTATATATCAAGAAAAATCATTATCTGATTATTATTATATCAAAAAATTACACCTCACTATACAGAAAAACAAATAAAATTTGTTTCTGCACTTTGTAAAAATGTAAAATATTGTATTGCATTTTTCTTTTTTTTGTGATATACTGATATAGCTACATAAAATCAAAATTTAGTAATGCGAAATTTTTATTATCTTAATAAGGGCACTATGCCCTTTGGTTTGTATACCTTTATATTTGAATTCAGCAAAAATGTAAGTTCCGTATGTAGAGGTATATAATGAATTTTGCTCTATTTTGATTTTGTGTAGCAACAAATCGGAGTTTACATTTTTCGGTGTGTAACTTCGGTAGTTGCACACCTTTTTTAATTTACGGAAATCGAAAGGAGTTTTATATATTTCCTCATAAAAGCGCGTGTGAAAATTATGAAAATATAAGGAGAGTTGTATATGAAAAGGATTTTATCATTTTTCTTAATCATTTGTACACTTTTGTGCGGAAATGTTTTTGCGGCGGATAATTATAAAACTGTTGATATGAAAGATTTTTCAGCTGTCGGCGAATTTTCTGAGGGTTTATGTGCGGTACAAGACACTTCAAGCAAACGTTGGGGATTTGTAGATGTGAACAAAAATTGGGTGATTTCACCACAATATCAAAAAGCAGAATATTTTGAAAAAATGAAACTTGTGTTGTAAACACAGTTGACGGAGAAACGATTTTGATAAATCGAAATGGCGATGTAATTTTTAAATTTAAAGAATACCATAATAATCTTGATAAAGATAGATATTACACAAAAAAGCATGGGAAATATATAGTTGTTTTTGAAAATGAAAATGTAACTTTGCTTTCGGAAGATTATTCTAAAATAACACCAGAAAATGTTACTTTGGTTTGTATTGATAAAAGTCAAACTGTTTTTAAAGATAATACACAAAATGAAATTTATAATTATAAAGGTATCAATATAACAGAAAAGTTAAAAGCCGAAGATATCTCTCTAAAAGTATTAGCCAATAATAAATACATTATCGGGAGAACAGACGATATAATTAAATGTTTTGATATTAACGGCAACAAAATTGCCGAGTTTGACACATCACCTTATATATTAGATGTGTTTTTGACGGGGGATATTATAGAAATTAAAGGAAGCGATATTGTAATTTACAATATTACGTTGAATAAGTGTTTAGGAAAATTTGATAAAGATGTTACAATAAAAACATATTATGATAAGTTTTTTACTGTTGCTAAAAATAATGGCACGTCAGCACTATATTCTTTTAACGGAGATACTCTGATTGATTTTGGTAAATGGAATAATATATATCCGTCATCAGTATCAAACACGGCAGTTGTATTAGTAGATAAGTATGGTATAGCCGATTATAGCGGAAATTTATTGATACCACTGGAATATAGTAAACACAAAATTCAAAGTTATATTGTTACAAAAGGCGGAAAATATACAACTCTAACAAAAGACGGAAAAACCTTTTATACTTTTGACCTTTCAACATTAAAACAATATACAAGTTTTTCAGAGGGGTTTGATGTGGGTTACAAATATCACAGAAAAGGTGACTATATTTTAGACAATAACTTAAATGAAGTCTATTGTCATACTGTTGAAAAAAGTGGCTATGAGGGAAATATAGACTTTTTAGCAAAAGAGGGAATTATTAGATTATACTATCAATTACCCTCACGTTCTTATGGATTTTTGATGTTTGAAGATAGTGGTGTAAAGGTTAAGGTTGACGATACACCTTTGAATTTTGATGTTTTGCCTGTCATTCAAAACGGGCGTACACTTGTACCAATGAGAGCAATTTTTGAAGCACTTGGGGCAAGTGTTGAATGGAACAGCGAAACACAAAGTATAACTGCAAAAAGCAAAGATGTTACAATTCAAATGCAAATAGGAAATAACACATTAACAAAAAATGGGCAAATTTTTCAAACAGACGTAAGCCCACAACTGATAGATGGACGTACAATGGTTCCGGTCAGAGCGATCTCCGATTGTTTTAATGTATTGGTTGATTGGAACGGTTATACTCAAACGGTTTCCTTATTTACAAATTAACGAAACCCCTATCGGGCGGTGTAAAAATACACCGCCTTTTTTTGTCGACAACAATCCGATAGTTTTTATAACAATATAAAAACTATCCGTCAAAGCCGATTTTGAGGGTTATAATGCAAAAATAAAAACAAGGCTATGCGGCATAAACCGCATAGCCAAGCCAAATTCTAAAATTTAATTAGCCTTCGATTTCCGAAACGACACCCGAACCAACTGTTCTGCCGCCTTCACGGATAGCGAATCTCAAACCTTTTTCGATAGCGATAGGAGTGATAAGTTCAACTTCCATCTTTACGTTATCGCCAGGCATGCACATTTCTGTACCTTCAGGCAATTTGATAACGCCTGTAACGTCTGTTGTTCTGAAATAGAACTGAGGTCTGTAGTTGTTGAAGAACGGTGTATGACGGCCGCCCTCTTCCTTAGTAAGAACGTAAACTTCGCCCTTAAACTTTGTATGAGGATTGATTGTACCCGGCTTAGCCAAAACCTGACCACGTTCGATTTCTGTTCTCTGAACACCACGGAGAAGAGCACCGATGTTATCGCCTGCTTCAGCGTAGTCAAGAAGCTTTCTGAACATTTCGATACCTGTTACAACAACTTTTCTTCTTTCCTCTGTCAAACCAATGATTTCAACTTCTTCATTGATCTTAAGCTGACCTCTCTCAACTCTACCTGTAGCAACTGTACCACGGCCTGTGATTGAGAAGATATCCTCGATCGGCATCAAGAAGGGCAGGTCTGCCTTTCTGTCCGGTGTAGGAATGTAGCTGTCAACAGCGTCCATCAAGTCCAAAATGCATTTGTACTCAGGAGCGTTGGGGTCTGTTGATGTTGATTCAAGAACCTTAAGAGCAGAACCGCAAACGATCGGTGTATCGTCGCCCGGGAAGTCATACTCGTTCAAGAGGTCTCTGATTTCCATTTCAACGAGCTCCATCAATTCGGGGTCGTCAACCTGGTCAGCCTTGTTCATGAATACTACGATATAAGGTACGCCAACCTGACGTGAAAGCAAGATGTGCTCTCTTGTCTGGGGCATAGGACCGTCAGCAGCCGAAACAACGAGGATAGCGCCGTCCATCTGAGCAGCACCTGTGATCATGTTTTTAACATAGTCAGCGTGTCCCGGGCAGTCAACGTGAGCATAGTGACGGTTGTCAGTTTCATACTCAACGTGAGCTGTAGAAATTGTGATACCTCTTTCTCTTTCTTCCGGAGCTTTATCGATCATGTCGTAAGCTTCGAACTGAGCCTGACCCTTAAGAGCCAACACCTTTGTGATAGCAGCGGTCAATGTTGTTTTACCGTGGTCAACGTGTCCGATTGTACCAATGTTAACGTGCGGTTTGTTTCTTTCAAATTTTTCCTTTGCCATTGTTTTTTTCCTCCTTATTCAGCACAAACTCTTTATGAGTTTGTATGCTTGATTAATATAATATTATTTTACATGATTTTACTGAAAAAATCAAGTATTTTTTAAAAATTAACCATTATTCTTTGTTCTGTCGTTAATAATCTTCTCTTGGATAGATCTCGGAACTTCTGAATAATGTGACGGCTCCATTGTATACTGACCGCGTCCCTGTGTACCGGAACGGAGTACCGTAGCGTAGCCGAACATTTCTGAAAGCGGAACCTCTGCCGTAACCTGAGTAATAGCGCCCGAACGTGACTCCTGGCTCTTAACCATACCGCGTCTTGAGCTCAAGTCGCCGATAACAAATCCCAGATATTCATCCGGAACGATAACGTTTACGAGCATGATAGGCTCTTTGATTACAGGGTCTGCCTTCTTCATACCTTCTTTGAATGCCATTGAAGCGGCAATCTTAAATGCCATTTCCGAAGAGTCGACTTCATGATAAGAACCGTCATAAAGTGTAACCTTAACGTCAACAACATTATAGCCTGCCAATACACCGGACTGCATAGCGCCCTGAACACCGGCATCAACCGCAGGAATATATTCCTTAGGAATAGCACCGCCGACAATAGCGTTTACAAATTCGTAACCCTTGCCCTCTTCCAACGGCTCAAGTTTAAGAAGTACATGACCGTACTGACCTTTACCGCCGGACTGACGGGCATACTTGTTCTCGATATTAACAGCCTTTCTGATAGCTTCTCTGTAAGAAACCTGAGGTTCACCTACGTTTGCCTCAACCTTAAATTCTCTCAAAAGTCTGTCAACAATGATTTCAAGGTGAAGCTCACCCATACCTGCGATAATTGTCTGACCTGTTTCTTCATCTGTATATGTTTTGAATGTAGGATCCTCCTCGGCAAGTTTTGCCAAAGCGATACCCATTTTTTCCTGACCTGCCTTTGTCTTAGGCTCGATAGCAACACGTATAACCGGCTCGGGGAAATTCATCGATTCAAGAATGATCGGATGATTCTCGTCACACAGTGTTTCACCTGTTGTTGTATTCTTAAGACCTACGGCAGCGGCAATATCACCGCTGTAGCAGCAGTCGATATCTTTACGCGAGTTAGCGTGCATTTGAAGTATACGTCCCATACGTTCCTTATGTCCCTTGCAGGAGTTAAGCACGTAAGAACCTGCTTCAACAACACCCGAGTAAACTCTGAAATAGCAAATCTTTCCTACGAACGGGTCGGTTGCAATCTTGAATGCAAGCGCTGCAAACGGAGCGTCATCGGAAGAAGGTCTTTCCTCCTCCTCATTAGTATCGGGGTTGATACCCTTGATATGAGGAATATCTGTCGGAGCCGGCATATAGTCAATAACTGCGTCCAAAAGCATTTGAACACCCTTGTTTCTATATGAAGTTCCGCAGAGCATAGGAACGATTTCGTTGCTGATAGTAGCCTTGCGCAATGCTGCTTTAAGCTCATCAACAGTGATTGAATCGGAATCCTCGAGGAATTTTTCCAAAAGTTCTTCATCTGTTTCGCAGATAGCTTCGATCATCTGCTCACGATATTCGTTAGCCTTGTCGAGCATATCGGCAGGGATTTCTTCGATTCTTACATCGTTACCGAGGTCATCATAATAAACTTCGGCTTTCATTGTCATAAGGTCGATAATTCCCTTAAATGTTTCCTCCGCACCGATCGGAAGCTGGATAGGTACTCCGTTAGCATGAAGTCTTTCGTGCACCATGTCTACAACTCTGTAGAAATCAGCGCCCATGATATCCATTTTGTTAACGTATATCATTCTCGGTACATTGTATTCGTCAGCCTGTCTCCAAACTGTTTCGGACTGAGGCTCAACTCCGCCCTTTGCACACATAACGGTTACGGAACCGTCCAAAACCTTCAAAGAACGCTGAACCTCGACTGTAAAGTCAACGTGTCCCGGGGTGTCGATGATGTTGATTCTGTGCTTAATTCCGCTCTTGTAGCCTTCCTTCTTTGTCCAGAAGCATGTTGTAGCAGCAGATGTGATAGTGATACCACGCTCCTGCTCCTGTGCCATCCAGTCCATGGTTGCGGCTCCGTCATGAGTTTCTCCGATTTTATGGTTAATACCCGTATAATACAAAATTCTTTCCGTAGTGGTTGTTTTACCGGCATCTATGTGAGCCATGATACCGATATTTCTGGTATTGTCAAGTGAAATTTCTCTTGCCAAAATTCTTCCTCCTTTCCCACGTTTTCTAAAACGAAGTAAAAATATAAATCATGCGATTTTAATACTACCAACGATAGTGAGCAAACGCTCTGTTTGCTTCTGCCATCTTGTGAGTATCTTCGCGCTTCTTAACCGAACCGCCGGTTCCGTTAAGTGCGTCCAAAAGCTCGTTTGCGAGTCTTTCCTTCATGGTCTTTTCGTTACGCTCTCTCGAGTAACGGGTAAGCCATCTTAAACCTAAGGTCTGTCTTCTTTCCGGGCGAACCTCCATAGGAACCTGATATGTTGCACCGCCGACTCTTCTTGCCTTTACTTCGAGTACAGGCATGATAGCTTCGAGCGCTTCCTCAAATACTTCCAACGGCTCACGTCCGGTCTTTTCCTTTATGATATCAAATGCATCATAAACAATTCTCTGAGCAACACCCTTTTTACCGTCAAGCATGATATTGTTGATAAGCTTTGTAACAACAACGCTGTTGTAAATAGGATCTGCGAGAACTTCTCTTTTTGCGATATAACCTCTTCTTGGCACGTTACTTCCCTCCTTCATAATAATTGGCAATAGCCGATTGCAAAATACAAACAGCTGCGGCAACAGTGTCCGCACTTTCGCTTTTTTTGTATCCCTCCACCGCCTGCGGCGGTCCCCCTCCCTT
>CAKSFY010000027.1 GCA_934454035.1 uncultured Clostridia bacterium
TGAGATTTCTGATAAGACTCTCGCCGGAAACCAGAAACTCATCCGGCATATCGTACCACGGTCCGATTTTTATTCTGCCGTCCGCAATGAGTTTTTTAAGCCTGTGCTCATTTTCCGGAGCAATTTTTATATAATCCTCCAACACAATAGTCTGCCCGTCAAAGTGATATGTTTCATACTCGGGATGCTTTTCCATATAATCCAAAAGCTCGTCGGTCATTTCAACCAGTCTGTATCTGAACGATTGAAAATTCTGATACCACTCCCTGTCCCAATGCGTTCCGCTGAAATAATAAATATCCATTTTACTCCTCCTTTTAGTAAATTGATTTTACCATTATTATAAAGCAAGTTTGCTCCAAAGTCAATACATTTTACAAAAAAAAGTTTTGAAATCAGAGTAATTTTGTTACATAAAGTATTGCAAAAAGTCGAAAAAACTGATATAATAATTTATGTATGATAATTATTTTTTTAATACAATTTTCAGATAATCCGAAAACAGCAAAACAAACGATTTTGTAATTATCTGAATGTAATTTCTTGAAAGGAGAATACAAAACATGAAGTATTCAAGCGAAGTAGAAGCTATGTGTCCGCTCGCAAAGGGCGTAAATCATGGACCTGCACCTATTCCGCAGGAGGGCAAATGGACACAGGCAAAGGAAATTAAAGACATTTCGGGACTGACTCACGGTGTGGGCTGGTGTGCACCTCAGCAGGGTACCTGCAAGCTTACTCTTAATGTCAAAGAGGGTGTAATTCAAGAAGCTCTGGTTGAAACCGTAGGATGTTCAGGTATGACTCATTCTGCTGCTATGGCTTCCGAAATTCTTGTCGGCAAAACCATTTTGGAAGCACTCAATTCCGACTTGGTATGCGATGCTATTAACACAGCTATGAGAGAATTGTTCCTGCAAATCGTGTACGGACGTACACAGACTGCATTTTCAGAGGACGGTCTGCCCATCGGCGCAGGACTTGAAGACCTCGGAAAGGGACTCCGCTCACAGGTTGGTACTACATATGCAACTCTCAAAAAGGGTCCGAGATATCTGGAGCTGGCAGAGGGTTATATCACAAAAATTGCTATTGACGAAAATGACCAAATCATCGGCTACAAGTTCGTACACCTCGGCAAAATGATGGAAATGATTTCAAAGGGCATGGACGCAAACGAAGCTTTGGAAAAAGCAAGCGGTCAGTACGGCAGAGTTGACGATGCGGTTAAACTCATCGATCCGCGTCACGAATAATTGTAAGGAGGTAATTTAAAATGGCATTATTTGAAAGTTATGAAAGAAGAATTGACCAAATCAACGCTGAACTCAAAAAACATGGTATCTCCTCAATCGAAGAAGCAAAGAAAATTTGTGACGATAAGGGCATCGACGTATACAACATGGTTAAGGAAATTCAGCCGATTTGTTTTGAAAATGCATGTTGGGCGTACACTGTAGGCGCTGCAATCGCAATCAAAGACGGCGTTACAAAGGCAGCCGAAGCAGCTGAGAAAATCGGTCTCGGTTTGCAGTCATTCTGCATTCCCGGTTCTGTTGCAGACGACAGAAAAGTCGGTCTCGGTCACGGAAACCTCGGCGCAATGCTTTTGAGAGACGAAACAAAATGTTTCGCATTCCTGGCAGGTCACGAATCATTCGCAGCCGCTGAGGGCGCTATCGGTTTGGCAAAAAGCGCAAACAAAGCAAGAAAAGAAGATTTGAAAGTTATCTTAAACGGTCTCGGAAAAGACGCTGCACAGGTAATTTCCAGAATTAACGGCTTTACATATGTTCAGACTAAGTTTGACTATTACACAGGCAAAGTTGAAATAGTAAAAGAAATCGCTTATTCTAAGGGCGAAAGAGCAAAAGTTCGCTGCTATGGTGCAGATGATGTCCGCGAGGGCGTTGCTATCATGCACCTTGAGGGCGTAGACGTTTCTATCACAGGAAACTCAACAAACCCGACAAGATTCCAGCACCCCGTTGCCGGCACATACAAAAAAGAATGTATCGAGCAAGGCAAAAAATATTTCTCTGTTGCTTCGGGCGGCGGTACGGGACGTACCTTGCATCCTGATAATATGGCTGCAGGCCCTGCATCATACGGTATGACAGATACTATGGGCAGAATGCATTCAGACGCACAGTTCGCAGGCTCTTCATCAGTTCCTGCTCACGTAGAAATGATGGGCTTGATCGGAATGGGTAATAACCCGATGGTCGGCGCTACGGTTGCAGTTGCAGTGGCTGTTGAGGAAGCTATGAATAAATAAGCTTTCACGGCTATTTGAAGTGAATATTTGAGAATTTAATGTTAGACACATCATTTCGGGATTTTTCCCTATGATGTGTCTAACTTTTTTGTGTTTTGAAAGGAAGTATTCACAATGAAAAAATTGCAAATGGCAAAGACTGAAACAATCACTTTTGAAGAAGGCTGTAACAAATATTTAGACGATTGCAGACAAAGAAATCTGCGCGAGGGAACTATAATATCCTATGCCACACGCAAAAACACGGTATGAATTCTAAATTATCCCTGGTAAAATAATAAAAAAGGGGCAATCCCTCATTTTGTGTAAACCTCAAAATGAGGGATTGCCCTATTAAGTTATATTACTTTATCTTGAAAGCCAATCCATACCTCATTAAGTTCCGCTTCATATGTTACTGAGACAAGCTCTCCATCCTTCACAAAATAATATGAAATATGTTTGTCATCAGATTCATTGTCATATTCTTTCCAGCCATATGTATACAAATATAACATATATTCAACCATATCAATCTTATCGCCTTCTTCAGTATAGTTATACATATATATGTAATTTTTATCACGTACCCATATTTCATTTGGTCTTTCACCAATTACTGAAGAATAATTTGGAATACTTGTATTTCTATAGTATTGATTGTATAAATCGGAATAAGTGATGTCAACTTTTTTGCTAGTTTTATTATTGTTTGAAATAATAACCGTTTGTGTAACACTATCCCAATTTACTTCTGCGCCGAAAGCTTCAGAAATAGCTCTCACAGGCACTAATGTTCTATTGTTAACAACACATGCAGGGGTATCGAGAGCAATAGAAGATCCGTTTACATATATTTTTGAATTACCTATTGTTAATACTACGGTTGTATTATCTTTTGTAGCCGTCACAGTTTTTGTAGCATTATCCCAGTCAACAACAGCTCCAAGAGACTCAAATATCTTTCTAAGCGGCACCATTGTTCTATTGTTAATTACTTGTGGCGACACATCAAAATCGATTTGATTTCCGTCTATCATTACACCAATGCTACTATTTGCCATAGCCGAGGTAATATATGCTGCAGATAACACTATTACCAAAAAAACAGATAATATTTTTTTTATTTTCATTTTTTATACCTTTCTGAATTTTCTCACTATAAATTATACTTTTTTTAATACTGGAAAACTAACATAATTAAATACACTTGATCCAAGTATTTGTATTTTGAGATTTATTAGGAACACGTAAAAGTATTGAATCAACATTCTTTGGAATTAATATTCCGATAATTGCTTTGCCCGAACTTCCGGGGTATAACTCCGTATCAAAAATACCATATCCCTTACATCTTTTACTGAGAGCTGCAGTATTTGCAATATTTACTCTGCTTCCGCTTGAGGAAAAAAATGTATTCGTAAATATTAAGTCACTAGCCTTAAGAGATTTTCCACCATTACCAGAACATGAAATATATCTTATATTAAATTCAAAAAAACACCATTCTTGAGATGAATTTGGTTTTTCATTAAACATATTTTCATATTCAGCTATCCTATTTGCCTCTGCCCCTCTTACAGCATATACACATTCTATTGCAACCTGTTTTTTAGGGTCACCTGTCCATTTCTGGAATGTAATCTCTGCACCATCAGTTGCAGAAAATGGATTTGACATTGTTCCTTTTGGAACTTTACTTACTGCGTTTTCTCGCCTTATCCTTTCATTTTTATATTCAGGTGTATTTATAAGCCATTTATAAGTAGAATCGGAATTGATAAACAAGGTTTTTGTCGGTTCATCCCATGTATATGACACACCCATATTGTAAATAAGAAAATTAGCAGGAATCATAATCCTTCCGTTTATAATCTTTGGGACAACATCAAGTCCAAACCACACACCGTCTTGCGCATAAACACTGGCACTTCCCATTTTAAAGTAAAATGTTGTAATGCCATTTGAAACTTGAAAATTTTGTCCGTTTACACTGCAAGAATAACCCAATTCTCCTGCAATATCTAAAATCGGGATCATGTCGAATTGACCAACTGTTGAAAATTCTCTTGTCACATATGTATTATTAACATACATATGCGTCTGTTCAGCTAACGCTGTTGTTCCAAATAACAGTAATGTTGTCATTACTGTTATAAGCGCTGCAATTAACCTTTTTTTCATTGAATAACCCTCCGTTTAATATACTGTTTTCGTAAATAAAATTTTTAGTAATAAATAATAATTATATTCACACTATCCCCTTTCTTTTTTTATTCCTGCTGATTGCAAAGGTTTAAAAAATCAAATACCAAGCAAATTTTACATGCTATAGGATAATATTTTTTACTTAATAATATCCTCCCGTCATATGAATATGTTCATATTCATATGACACCCTCCTTTAGGCAAGGAGGGCATTACTCCGTCAACTATAGCAACACAAAAAATTTGCAAAAACAACTTATACTTTTTAATATTACAATCAACTATTTTAAATTACTATAAATGCTGACTATACCACCTCTCATTGTTTTACACATTCATAAACAACACAATACTGAAAATTATGTTTTTATTTCAATGTATATTTCTAAATTCTCACGCAATAAAAAATGCGTGGTATAAAATCCTATACCACGCACAAAAACGCGGCTTGGATTTAGGTTACCACACACTATAATCTTAATATGAAATTACAAAGCAAATATCATATTAAAGCCTGCGTTTTTAACAAACATCATTTGCTTTGTAATATCATAAAAAGACACCAAAAGAAAGGATATCCATTCAGATATTCAAAAAAAATATTAAAATTATAGTATGTGGTAACTATATTATACCACTACTAAATATAAAAATCAAGATTTCTTTTATTTTTTTGTAAATATGTTGTTTTTTATCCTTATTTTGGAACTAAAAGAATCTAAAATAAATTAAAACTCACCTGCACAAACAAAAAAAGCAGCCGTCTGTCTCGTTATGAGACAGACAGCTGATTCTTTTGTCATATACTTTTATTATTTTGCCTTTGCCTCGCAATATACACATCTGTATACCCGGTTTTCTCTTTCGGTCAATTTAAAAATATGCGGAATGTCCGGCTCCTGGGAGGTTATACACCTCGGGTTCTTGCACTTTAATACGTTCACTATTTTCTCCGGCAGTTCGGGAGTGCGTTTTTCCACCCTTTTTCCGTCTTTTATAATATTTATGGTCGCCTCAGGGTCAACAAATCCCAGAACATCCATATCAATATCAAAATCATCATCAATTTTGATTATGTCCTTTTTGCCCATTTTTTTGCTCTGCACGTTTTTAATTATTGCAACGGAGCAGTCGAGCTTTTCAAGCTGCAAAAGTCCGTATAACTCCATTGCGCGTCCTGCTTTGATATGGTCAATCACAATTCCGTTTTTGATTTCGTCAATATTCATTGTTCAAGCCTCCTTATATAAGCTCCAAAAGCTTTAAAATCAAAGCCATTCTGACATATTTACCGTTCAAAACCTGCTTAAAATAACATGCTCTCGGGTCGGAATCAACCTCAGTCGCTATCTCATTCACTCTCGGCAGCGGATGCATAATACATAAGTCTTTCTTTGCATTTTCCAGCTTGGCATTATTTAAAACATATGTGTCCTTTAATCTGATATAGTCCGCCTCATTAAAGAATCTTTCCTGCTGAACCCTTGTCATATACAAAATATCAAGCTCGCCGATTACTTCTTCAAGACTTCTTGTCTCATAAAAAGGCAGCTTATTTTTCTCAATGACATCATGTCTGATATAATCCGGCAGCTTAAGCTCATCAGGTGCAATAAGAATAAACCTGATATTTTCATAGC
This sequence comes from uncultured Clostridia bacterium, assembly GCA_934454035.1. Classification (GTDB taxonomy): domain Bacteria; phylum Bacillota; class Clostridia; order UBA1381; family UBA1381; genus CAKSQL01. Next base: position 6,106 of record CAKSFY010000027.1, read on the forward strand.
GCGACATTGCCCTTATGAGCGAATGGACGGTTCTGCCGAATTTTAAATCTCCGCAAAGACCTATTGTCAGATTTGAAAGCCTGCCTTTTTCACGCGATATGGTCAAAAGGTCTGTCAAAGTCTGAGTCGGGTGATTATGACCGCCGTCACCTGCATTGATTATGGGAACGGTTGCTTTTTCTGCCGCAACATACGGAGCACCCTCTTTCGGATGGCGCATTGCAATGATATCGGCATAGCAGCTTACAACCCTGACAGTGTCGGAAACCGTCTCTCCCTTTGAAGCAGAGCTCGACGATGCCTCCGAGAATCCCAATACACCGCCGCCAAGCTCCATCATTGCCGCTTCAAAGCTGAGTCTTGTTCTTGTGGACGGCTCAAAAAATAATGTCGCAAGCTTTTTATATCTGCAGATATCTCTGTATTTTTCGGGATTTTTGATTATATCGTTTGCAGTTTCGAGAAGTTCCTCAATTTCCTGCTCACTCAAATCCATAATATCAATAATACTTTTCATCAGCTTTTGCCTCCTTATTTTATCCAGCTTTCATCCTGCGGATTGTTTCGGAATTGAATCAGCCTTTCCTCGTCCTCTCTTTTTATATAGCCCTCTTCGGCAGCTGTTTTTACAACTGCATCAAAATCGGTAAGGCTGATATTTTTCACATTTGCAGCTGCAAGTCTTTCCAGTCCCTTTTTCATTCCGTAAGTAAATATACTGACAATGCCAAGCACCTCCGCACCTGCTGAACGAAGTGCCTCGACAACTTCTATCACGCTGCCGCCGGTAGAAATTAAATCCTCAACCACAACAGTTTTCTGTCCCTTTTCAAGCTTGCCCTCAATCTGATTTTGTCTGCCGTGATCCTTTGCGCCGGAGCGTACATACCCCATGGGCAACCCCATAATATGCGCAGTTATTGCCGCATGAGCAATACCGGCAGTACTTGTCCCCATCAGAATTTCACAATCGGGATATTCCTCCTTTATAAGCCTTGCAAGACCTTCTTCAATATGAGTCCGAACCTCCGGCGCAGTGAGCGTTAAACGGTTGTCACAATAAATAGGACTTTTGATTCCGCTTGCCCATGTGAACGGGTTCTCCGGTCTTAAAAATACTGCTCCGATAGATAACAAATCCTTTGCAATTTCTTTTTTCATTAAATCCACAGCCTTTCATTTATTAATTACAAAATTCTTTTACACATCTTTTATATGCCTCAACAGGATTCTCCGCAGCAGTTATCGGTCTGCCGACAACTATATAATCTGAACCGATTTCCTTAGCTTTTGCCGGAGTTGTGACCCTTTTTTGGTCTCCTGCATCACCGTCTGCAAAACGCACTCCCGGTGTTACAGTAAGAAACGCATTTCCGCAAACGCTCTTGACCTTTCCTGCCTCGAGCGGGGAGCACACCACTCCGTCCAGTCCGGCATCCGCAGCGTTCTTTGCATAGTGCATGACAACCTCATCGACAGGTCTTTCGATTAAAAGCTCGTTTCTCATTCTTTCTTCGTCTGTTGAGGTAAGCTGAGTAACGGCTATTAAAAGTGGTCTTGTTCCGTCAGCTCTTGTGAGTCCCTCCAAAGCTGCCTGCATCATTGCCTTGGTTCCTGCCGCATGAAGATTACACATATCAACATCAAGTTCCGACAGAACAGCCATTGATTTCCGAACGGTATTCGGAATATCATGAAGCTTTAAATCCAAAAATATTTTGTGTCCCCTCTTTTTTATTTCGCGTACAATATCCGGTCCTGCCGAATAAAAAAGTTCCATTCCTATTTTTACATAAGGCTTTTCTTCTTTGAATAAATCCAAAAATTCCATAACCTCTTTTTTTCCGCTGAAATCACAAGCTATAATAACATCTTTTCCCATCAGTGCGCTCCTCCTGTTAAATCTGATAATTTTCTTATTTTATATTTTTCCGCCGTTTCGGGCAGTTTTTCGATTATTTCTCTGCAAATATACGGATTCACCAGATTTGCAGCGCCTATCTGAACAGCCGCCGCTCCTGCCGCCATCATTTCAAGGACATCTTCCGCAGATGAAACTCCTCCCATTCCTATAATAGGAATTTTGACCGCTTCATACACCTGATAAACCATCCGAACCGCAACCGGAAAAATTGCACTGCCCGAAAATCCGCCCATTTTATTTGCCACAACAGGCTTTTTGGTTTTTAAATCGATTCTCATTCCCAAAAGCGTATTTATAAGGCTGATTCCGTCCGCTCCTGCCGCCTCGCATGCCTTTGCAATTTCGCATATATCGGTCACATTCGGACTGAGCTTTATATATACAGGTTTTTGTGTCACCGCCTTGACAGCTTTGGTCACATCAGAAGCCGCCTTCGGGCTCGTTCCAAAACTCATACCTCCGTTATGCACATTAGGGCAGCTGATATTCACTTCAATAATTCCAACCTCCGGACATTTATCAATCCGCTCGCAGCAATAGGCATATTCGTCAATAGAAAATCCGCTTATATTGGCAATCACAGGCTTTTTAAATACCTTGCGAAGCTTTGGCAGTTCCTCGGAAATCACCTTGTCAATTCCTGGATTTTGCAATCCGACAGAATTAATCATTCCTGCACTGCATTCGGCTATCCTCGGTGTAGGATTTCCGAATCTCGGTTCCTTTGTTGTCCCTTTAAAGGAGAATGAACCCAGCATATTAATATCGTAAAGCTCGGCAAATTCATAGCCGTAACCAAAAGTTCCGCTTGCCGGAATAATCGGATTATCCAGCGTTATTCCGCTTAAACTTACGCTTGTGTCTACCATATTATTTCCTCCTTTTCAAGAATCGGCCCATCCTTGCAGATTCTCTTATTTCCGTACTTTGTCTTGCAGCTGCAACCCATACATGCACCGAATCCGCATCCCATTCTTTCTTCAAAGCTGAACTGTCCGCCCGTTTTTGATTTGTTGTAAACGGCTTTTAACATAGGCTCGGGACCGCAAGTGAAAATATAACTGTAATCAGCCTCCATAGCGGAGGTCACAAAGCCTTTTATCCCCTCGCTCCCGTCAGCGGTGGTTACATAAACTTTTGCGCCGAGTTTTTTAAATTCTTCTTTATAGAAAATCTCATCGGCGGTATTAAAACCCAATATAACCGATACGTTTTTACCGTCCCTGATAAGCTCCTTTGCCAATCTGTAAAGCGGCGGAACTCCGACCCCTCCGCCAATCAAAAGCGGCTTGTCTCCGCTTTTTGATTTATCAAAACCGTTTCCGAGTCCCGTAAGCACATCAAGCTCTTCACCGATTTGCATAGCGGACATTTTTTCTGTCCCCTTACCCACAGTTTTATATATAATCGTAACGCTTGATTCGTCAAAATCGCAAACTGATATAGGGCGTCTTAAGAAAAATCCGTCAAGTCTGATATTTATAAAACCGCCCGGTTTTTTAATTTCTCTTGTGTCCCCTTTTAATATCATTTTATATACATTTTCACAAAGTCTTTTATTCTCCGAAATTGTTAAAATTGTTTGGTTCAATTTTTCCACTCCCCGTCAATATATGATATTTTTCCTCCGCAGACTGTCAAAAGACATTTTCCAAACAGAATTTCACCGTCAAACGGTGAGCTTTTTCCCTTTGATATAAATTTTGCGGCGTCTGTTTTTCTCTCGCAGTTTAAATCAAACACGGTAAATGAATTATCCGTCGGCAAGCCGAATCTTTTTGACGGATTGACCGACATAAGCTCGATAAGCTTTTCAAGAGATATTATATTTTTCTTAACCAAATGAGTGTAAAGTGCAGCAAATGCGGTTTCAAGTCCGACCACACCCATAAGGCTTTTTTCAAGTCCTTTCGATTTTTCTTCCTTTGAATGAGGGGCATGGTCGGTGGCAATCATATCGATTGTGCCGTCCTTCAATCCGTCGATCAGTGCAGCTCTGTCACTTTCGGAACGAATAGGAGGATTCATTTTAAATCTGCCGTCCTCCTCTAAGTCATTGTCTGTAAATATCAGATAATGCGGTGCCGTCTCGCAGGTAACATCTACTCCGTCCGCTTTCGCCTGCCGTATAAGTTCTACACTTTCTTTTGTTGAAATATGACAGACATGATACTTGCAGCCCGTCTCCTTTGCAAGGCGCAAATCCCTTTCTATCGGTTTCCATTCACTTTCGGAACAAATGCCCCTATGTCCATGCGTCTTGGCATAGCCGCCGTCATGAATATATCCGCCGAAAAGAAGTGAATTGTCCTCGCAATGAGCCGCAATTATTTTGCCGCATTTTTTTGCTGCAAGCATTGCCGCTTTCATCATTTCCGAATCTTGCACACCCTTGCCGTCATCTGAAAAAGCAACGCACAGTTTTGAAAGCTCCTCCATATCGGAAAGTTCCTCTCCTTGTTCACCCTTAGTAATTGAAGCATACGGGAAAACATTTATTTTAGCGTCCCTTTTAATGATTTCAAGCTGTCTTGTTATATTCCGGACACTGTCCGGAACCGGGTTTAAATTCGGCATGCTGCATACCGATGTATATCCGCTTGCAGCTGCGGCTGCCGTTCCCGAAAGTATTGTCTCTTTATACTCAAAGCCCGGTTCTCTCAAATGAACATGTACATCCGCCAATCCCGGAAAAACATACAAACCGGACATTTTTTTATTGATTTCCTCAGTATCAAAGCTGAAACTTTTTTGTATAAACTCTCCGTCCGAAAAAACATTTGCATTTTCTATTTCTATCATGCTATCCTCCGATAAATCTCAAAAAAAAGACAATGTGAAAAGCAAAAATACTTTTCCCATTGTCAACTGATTTCAAAATAAAGCAAGGAGTAAAATTGTTCTTTTCTCTTTTTTCTCATTTTTATTACTCCTTTTCTTATTGTATTAATTAAAATGCCGTAAAAGATTGATAAGCCTATCAATTTGCCTCTCTTGCGACCGCCTGTTTTGTATTATTATACCATGCCACCGGGTCGTTTGTCAAGTGCTTTTTTTCTTTTGAATGTGATATGCGATTCTGAGCGCGGCTTTATGCGAAACAAGCCTGAGTGCAAACACTCCGAGTTTCATTTTTAATGTCGGAATTATTATCAGCTTACCCGAGAACATATTGTCTACAGCATATTTTGCCGCATACTCACCGGATATTCCCGGCATGGCAAAGCTGACATTTGCTCTTTCGTTAAAATCTGTATTCACAGGTCCCGGGCAAAAAACAGATATGAAAACATTATTGTTCTTGCGTCTGTTTTCTTCATAGATTGCCTTTGTTAATTGCAAAACATAGTTTTTAGAAGCATAGTAAGACGACAACAAAGGTCCTGCCATAAATGCAGCCGATGACGCAACATTTAAAATATATCCGCTGCCTTTTTTTAAGAAATCCCTGTAAAAAAGCTTTGTAAGAATATGCAGTGCGGTTATATTTGTGTCAATCAGCTCAAGCTCCGTTTCAAGATTTGTTTCCTCGAACTTTCCGAATGCACCGAAGCCTGCATTGTTTATCAGAATATCTATATTTTCATTTTTTATTTCCTCATAAAGTGAAAAAACCTCGCCGCGTTTTGACAAATCCTTTATATATATTTTGCAGCCGATTTCTTTATTCAGTCTGTCGAGTCTTTCTTTGTTTCTGCCGACCGCGTAAATTTCAATATTTTTCTTCGCCAGATATTTTGCCATATCTCTGCCGATTCCGCTGCTTGCACCGGTTATTAATGCTTTCATAATTATAATCATTCCTTTCCGTGCCGCAGGGCACAAAACAAGTTTGAAAAATTGTCCGCAGGGCTGTTTAAACAGCCGCTTTTTTGAGGGGATAGGAAAAAAGCTTTGGAATTAACAAACTGAGTCAAAGCTTTAGCTTTGGGATACCCGACAGTGTACTACACAGGGTCTCCCAAAAATCGTTGATTTTTGGGAAAAAGGAGAAACAGCGTAACAAATTCATCGTGAATTTTAATTCACGATGAAGTATATATCGCTTGTTTCGACGCTGTCGAGCGGCGAAGTTTGTTGATAGCAAGAAAAGAAATAGTTCTCAAAAAAGACCGGATTACAACAATTATATTTCCTGTAATATATGCTTTTCTCTTCTTTTCTTGCGTTCCGGAGTTTTTTAACATCCCCTTTATTCCTGCTTTAGCAATAAATATACATTCGGGTGAGGCTCTATTCCCTTTTTCTTATTAAAATCTATAGTTTTCCGGGCACAGGCACTAACTGCATCGTCAAGATTTTCCACTGCCTTTCTGCGGATTTCGTCAACTCCGGGGAAATCTCTTGACGGCTCGGTCATATCTGCAACATAAATGATTTTTTCAAGCACGGTCATATTTTTTCTGCCGAGAGTGTGCCAGCGGATTGCCGAACAAATTTCTTCATCAATTATACCGAATTCACTCTTTACAAGCTCCGCTCCGACTTTAGCATGAATAAGCGGCGGATGCGTTTTTTCATAATCGTCAAGCTCAACATCCAAATCCACGCATTTAATTTTGTTTTCTTCCGTCGAAAGATTTTTTGCACAGTCATGCAAAAGCCCTGCAATATACGCCTTTCTCTGGTCTGCACCGAATATTCCCGCCATTGTCACTGCCATTGAAGCAACTCCGAGACTGTGTTTATATCTGTCCGGCTTAAGCATGGCTTTTAAATGCTCCTCCATGCTTTCCGGGTGAATTTTATAAAGCGAATTGCGCTTGATATATTCCCAAACCTTTTTATCCAAGAATTTCGACATATCCTTGCCCTCGGAAATATTTTTTCTGATTTCCGACGAGGAAATATCATAAGTTTCATCATGAATAAGCTTTATGTCCGCACCGTACTTTTCATTAAATCCGTCAATCTCTTTTTCGGTAGGATGCATATCCCTTGCATAAACCAAAATACTGCACATTTTCAAAATTTCAAGCGGCTCATGCCATGTAAAGAATGCCTCAAATGAATCGCCGCCTATTATAAAATATATGTCGTCATCGGGATATTCGGATTTTAAATATCTTAAGGTATCCGATGTGTAGGAATATCCTTCCTTTTTTACTTCATAATCACACACGGAAAAATTATCTGTTCCGTACGTTGCCAGCTTTATCATATGATTCCGCAAGCTCGCGGCAGTACCGGTCGTTTTATGCGGAGGATTGCCGCCGGTCATGAAAATCACTTTGTCAAGCCCGAACTCCGACATTGCTTTTTTTGCCATTCTGATATGCGCTTTGTGCGGCGGATCAAAAGTGCCGCCCATAAGTCCTGTCTTCATTGCCTTGCACCACTTTCTATCTCGGCAGTTCAATCACTCTGTTTTTTTCTTTTTGCGCCTTTTTGTAAAGAACAAATTTTGAACCGATTGCCTGTACCGGCTCTGCCCCGAGTCTCTCGGCAATTTCGTTGCAGGCAGGCTTAATATCAAGCATTGCGGTTTCAAGCACATGTACTTTTATAAGTTCCCTTGCCTCCAGTGCATTTGCAAGCTGTTTCAAAAGCTCGTCCGTAATTCCTCCCTTGCCTATTTGAAAAACAGGCTGCAATCCGTTTGCTTCTTTTCTTAAAAAAGCTCTTTGTTTACTTGTAATCATAAAGTTTCCCTTTCTATTTTGCATATATATCAATGTACTCTGCTTTTAATTTTGAGTATACGATTTTTTGTCCCGAATAAAGTCCGTAATAACCGGACAAAAGATAGCTTACCGCACAGGCTATTGCAAAATACAACAGTCCGTTTGCGCCGAACATCTCCACAGATAAAAATATCGAAGCGGCTGGGCAATTTACAACGCCGCAGAAAAGCGCTATCAGTCCGATTGCCGCCGAAAATCCGGCGTCCAGTCCGAAAAGCGGACCCAAAACACAGCCGAAAACCGAGCCGATAAAAAATGTCGGAACGATTTCACCGCCTTTAAATCCCGAACCGATTGTAATTGCCGTAAAAATAAGCTTTAACAAAAATGCCTCCGGCTTCGCATTGCCCTGCATTGCCGCCGCAACAACATTCATGCCGGCGCCGTTATAGTCATACGTGCCGCATACGAGTGTAAGCGCTATTATCAGCAGTCCGCCCGAAACAATTCGTATGTACGGATTTTTTATATATTTTGCCATCAAGTGGCCCGTTCCATGCATAACTATGCAAAAAATTATGCTCAGAACCGCACAGGCAGCAGCCAATGCACCGACCGATATGCAGCCGAAAAGATGTACCTCGGGAATTATTATACCGTAGTCAAGCGGCACTGCACCGAACAAAAGCGAAATTTTATAGCCTATAAGCGACGCGCAAAGACATGGAACAAGCGCCGAATAGTAAATAATGCCGACGCTTATAACCTCCATGGCAAAAAATGCCGCCGTGAGCGGAGTCAGAAACAACGCTGAAAACACTGCTGCCATTCCGCACATAAGCACAAGCGGAAACTCCTTTTCGCCGACTTTGAAAATTTTGCCGACCGCCGCCGCGATACTTCCGCCCAGCTGCAATGCAGCTCCCTCTCTGCCGGCAGAACCTCCGCAAAGATGCGTTATGGCGGTACTTATAAATATAGCCGGGGCCAAAAGCGGAGGAACTCCCTTTTCCTTTTTTCGTACAGCAGTCAGAATATCGTTCGTGCCTATACCCTCATCAAGCCGCAAAAGCTTATAAACAAAAACAATTATAATACCGGCTGCCGGCAATAAATATACAAGCCAAGGATTTTCCGTCCGAAACTCGGTCGCCTTATCAACACTCAAATGAAACATAGCGCCGACTGCGCCGCCGACCGCTCCCGTTACGGTTGAAATAAGCAGCCATTTTACAAAAGACAAAAGATATTTAGCCAAATTTTTTGTAACTTTACTGATATTTTCCAAGTAAAACTCTCCCTGTTATTCTTTGCAGTGCAAATCCGTTCCGATAAATGCAACTTCCCTGAAATCCCTCATATTATGACGGATAATAAAATCAATATAAGACATTACCATTTTCGCTGTCAGCATATATCCCATCGGATTCATATGTCCGCCGAGCATAAACTCTCTGTAAAATTCCTCATCATAAACCGGTGCATATTTTCTGAAATCAAGCACATATGTATTGTCGAACAAATCGGCTAACTCATAAAGCAGCTTTGCGTGCAAATCTTCGGCTTCATCTCTTTCCTTTCCCTTATTTGTTCCTCTCGGAATTGTCATAAGGAAAAATTTTGCCCTCGGCTGATTTTTTTGATACCGTCCGATAATCTCGGCGTAATAACCTGCAAAAGTCTTTTTGTTATTCTTATAATTTTCCTTATCGATATCGGAAATGCTGCCGAGATTTGTTCCGTTTTTGCTTATATCATTTACTCCGAGTGCAATCACATATGCCTGGCATGCCTTTGCACTGTCCCACATTCTGTTGTCGTCCGCAAAGCCTTCGCAGTATTCCTCAGCCGTCATGCCGCCGCGTGAAAAATTATATCCGACAGAGCCGACAGTACGCACTATATACTGCCCCCACGAATACTCAAACATATCGTGATATGTTCTCTCATTCTTTTCATTAAGGGCTTCGAACTCACCTGAAGAAAGACTGTCTCCGACAAACGCAATGCTTCTGAAAATCCCGGTAAATCCGCCGTCATCTACCAATCTTTCAAGCGGTTTTTCATCACTTTTAAGCAATTTTTTCCAATCCATGTTATTTATTCCTTTCTAAAACGCAGGCTGCCGCAAAAATTGCAGCAGCCCGGTTGTATTCTGATTTTATTCTACGGTAACCGATTTTGCCAAATTTCTCGGCTTATCAATATCGCAGCCCTTTAAGCTTGCAACATAGTATCCGAAAAGCTGAAGCGGAATAACGGTCAGTGACGGCAGAAGAATCGGATGTGCGGACGGTATTCTGATTACGTAGTCGCAAACATCCTCTGCATGCTCATGCTTATCGGTGGTAACCGCCATCACAACGGCACCCCTTGCTTTAACTTCCTTGACATTGCTTATTGTCTTATCGTAGAGCTCATCGCCTGTCGCAAGAGCAACAACCAATGTTCCGTCCTCGATAAGCGAAATTGTTCCGTGCTTTAACTCGCCTGCGGCATATGCCTCCGAGTGAATGTACGAAATTTCCTTTAGCTTCAGCGAGCCTTCGAGCGCAACTGCATAGTCAAGATTTCTTCCTATAAAGAATATGCTCTTTGATGAGAAGAATTTTGACGCCAAAAACTGAACATTATCCTTATTTTTCAAAATATCGGCAACCATATCCGGTAATTTTTCTATTCCGTCAACAATTTCCTTATATTCAGAATCACTTACCGTGCCTCTTTTTTCAGCCAGATACAGCGCTATCATATAAATGACCGACAACTGAGTGCTGTATGCTTTCGTGGTTGCAACCGCAATCTCCGGGCCTGCCCATGTGTAAATCACATCATCTGACGCATTTGCAATTGTACTGCCGACTACGTTTACAATCGACAATACTCTCGAACCCTTTTCCTTTGCTTCTTTCAAAGCAGCAAAGGTATCGGCAGTTTCACCCGATTGGCTTATAACAATTGTTAACGTATGCCCGTCTATAATCGGGTCATGATAGCGGAATTCGGAAGCTACCTCCACTTCAACCGGAATGCGGCATAGCTTTTCAATAACATATTTTCCGACAACCCCGACATGATATGCACTTCCGCAGGCTACAATATAAACCTTGCTCAGATTTTTCATATCCTCCGGAGAAAGTGTAAAATTATCAAGAACAATCTTACCGTTTTTAATTCTCGGACTGATTGTATCCTTAAGCGCTTTCGGCTGCTCTTCAATTTCTTTCATCATAAAATGCTCATAGCCGCCTTTTTCCGCAGCGGAAACATCCCAATCAACCGTAAACACTTCTTTTTCGATAACTTCTTTATCGGTATTATAAACCGTAACACCGTCTTTTTTCAGAACAACCAGTTCATTATCTTCAAGATAATGAATTTTTCTTGTATGCTTTAAAATTGCGGTAACGTCCGACGCAATAAAGTTCTCACCCTCACCGAGACCTACAATCATCGGGCTTGATTTTCTTACTGCTATAAATTCGTCCGGATTATCTGCCGAAAGAACACCTAGTGCATATGAACCCTCAACCCTTTCGATGACTTTTATCATAGTCTCAAGAATATCACCGGTATAGTAATATTCCAGCATCTGCGCAATAACTTCCGTATCGGTTTCGGATACAAACTCAATACCCTTTGCCTGAAGCTTCTTTTTAAGATACAGATAATTTTCTATTATTCCGTTATGCACTACCGCAAATCTGCCTGACGCGGAAATATGCGGATGCGAGTTCACATCCGACGGTTCTCCGTGAGTTGCCCATCTTGTATGACCTATGCCGACAGTTCCGTTTACCGCCTCGCCGCCGTCAATTTTGTCCGACAAAATTTTAAGCCTGCCCTTTGCTTTATGAATTTCTATCCTGCCGTCATTGATTACTGCTATTCCGGCAGAGTCATATCCTCTGTATTCAAGCTTGCTGAGTCCTTCGAGCAAGATCGGCGCCGCTTTTTTGTTGCCCACATATCCAACAATTCCGCACATAAAAATATCCTCCAATATAAATTATAATTTTAATAATTTATATTATATATCATTTTTTTTGCATTTTCAAGACTTTTTTGATAAAATATTATAAATAGAATAAGTCCGCATATAATTTGCAGACTTATTTGTATATTATTTATCTTTGTACTCTTCCCGAGCCGTCTCCGCCGACAAGATTGTCAACATCCGCTCTTGAAACCAGATTCATATCGCCCGGAATTGTATGCTTGAGCGCCGACGCGGCAACTCCGAATTCCAGTGCGGACTTAAAGTCCTTGCCGTCAAGAAGACCGCAGATAACTCCGCCGGCAAACGAATCTCCGCCGCCGACACGATCCACGATTCTTACATTATACTTTCTTGAATGATAAAATTCCTTGCTGTCCCTGTCATAAATACATGCCGACCAACCGTTATCGGATGCGGAATAGCTTTCTCTTAATGAACTTATCACATATTTAAAGTTAAATTTTTCCACCATTTGACGGAATATATCTTGGTATCCTGCAAGCTCAAGTTCTCCGCTTGTTACATCTGTATTGCCGGGTTTAAATCCGAGCACCTTTTCGGCATCCTCTTCATTCCCTATGCATACGTCAACATACTGCATAAGATTTGTCATAACCTTCTGCGCCTTTTCGGATGACCAGAGTTTTTTTCTGAAATTAAGGTCACACGAAACCGTAATTCCCTTTTTCTTTGCTGCCTTTAATGCAATCTCCGTAAGCTCCGCAGCTTTATCCGATATTGCCGGAGTAATGCCGGTAAAGTGGAACCAGTCCGTGCCCTCAAAGATTTCATCAAAATCGAAATCGCCCGGCTCTGCCGTTGAAATCGAGGAATGCGCTCTGTCATAAACCACGTTGGAAGCACGCATTGACGCACCTGTTTCAAGGAAATATATTCCAAGTCTTTCTCCGCCTTTTGCAATATGCTTTGTTTCAACATTCATTTTGCGAAGCGCTGCAACGGCACACTCACCGATAGGATTTTCCGGAACCTTTGTTATAAATTCCGCGTCATGTCCGTAGTTTGCAAGCGAAACGGCAACATTTGCCTCTCCGCCGCCGTAGCAGACATCAAATTTGTCCGCCTGTATAAACTTTTGATATCCGGGAGTCGAAAGTCTGAGCATTATCTCTCCCATAGTAACAACCTTTGCCATAAACTATCATTCCTTTCAGTTTGCTCTTGCCTCTTTAATTTTTGCGATAAATTCTTTAGCGGTATCGGTAATTTTCTGATAATCGCCCGTTTTTGCACCGGCAGTAAGGCTTGAGCCTGCACCTACGCATACTGCGCCGGCTTTAATCCATTTATCTACGTTGGAAACATCCACTCCGCCGGTCGGCATCATTTTAGCCTGCGGCAACGGTCCTTTTATATCCTTTATGATTGTAGGTCCGAACAAATCTGCAGGGAATATTTTAATTATATCCGCGCCTGCTTCCATCGCGGTGATAACCTCCGTAATGGTCATGCAGCCCGGAATATAAGGCACTCTGTATCGGTTACAGAGCTTTGCACATTCCGCATTAAACGCAGGACTCACAATGTAGTTTGCACCTGCCAAAATCGCTGCTCTTGCGGTTTCGGGGTCCAGTACCGTTCCTGCGCCCAGGAGCATTTCTCCGTTTTGATATTTAGCCGCGAGTGCTTCTATAACCTTATCAGCACCCGGTACTGTAAATGTAAGCTCAATAGAGCTACATCCGCCTGCAAGGCATGCATCGCTGATTTTGATTGCTTCTTCGGCATTTTTGGCTCTGACAACCGCAACAAGTCCGGTCTCTGTCATTCTTTGTATTACTTGTTCCTTATCCATATTATAAAGCCTCCTGTATTTTCAAATATAATAAAATTTTATCATATTTTAAATTAACATACAATGACATTTATTGCCGAAAATATTGCAAATATTGACCTGTTATATATCCAGATTGGAAACATACTTTGCATTCTGTTCAATAAAATCACGTCTGGGCTCAACCTTATCACCCATCAATATAGTAAATATCTCATCTGCGGCAACAGCGTCCTCCAGTTCAACACGAAGGAGGGTTCTTGTTGCAGGGTCCATGGTTGTTTCCCAAAGCTCGGTATGATCCATTTCACCAAGACCTTTGTAGCGCTGAACCTTGCAGCCGGGTCCCATTTCCTGAATCAGTCTGTCGCGCTCGTCATCATCATACGCAAACTTTTCAACAACATTTTTATTTTTGCCCTTAAAAACTTTATAAAGCGGCGGCTGTGCCAGATATACATGCCCTTCCTCAATCAGCGGACGCATATATCTGAAGAAGAATGTCAAAAGCAGCGTTCTGATATGTGAACCGTCGACATCGGCATCCGCCATGATTATGATTTTTCCGTATTTAAGCTTTGATATGTCAAATTCATCGCCTATGCCTGCGCCGAGAGCTACAATAATAGGCAGAAGTTTTTCATTTCCGTGAACCTTGTCTATTCTGGCTTTTTCAACATTGAGCATTTTTCCCCAAAGAGGAAGTATTGCCTGATAGCGTCTGTCTCTGCCTTGTTTTGCGCTGCCTCCTGCGGAGTCTCCCTCGACTATATATATTTCAGCGTAATCTGCGCCCTCATCGGTGCAGCTTGCCAGCTTTTCAAGTACGGAAGCATTGTGAACGGTTGAGTTTTTGCGTGTTGCTTCTCTTGCTTTTCTTGCTGCTTCTCTTGCCCTTGAAGCAGTCAGCGTCTTATCGATTATGGTTCTTGCAACTCTCGGATTTTCTTCCATGAACGCCCCGAACTTATCATTTATGGCATTTTCGACCAGTGTTCTTGCTTCGGAGTTTCCGAGCTTGGTTTTTGTCTGCCCTTCAAACTGAGCTTCAACAACCTTCACGCTGATTACTGCCGTCAGTCCCTCTCTTGTGTCGTCTCCGGACAGATTCGGGTCTTTTTCCTTAAGCAGATTATTTTTTCTGGCATAATCGTTTATAACGCGGGTCATTCCCGATTTAAATCCTGTTTCGTGCGTACCGCCGTCGGTTGTATGAATATTGTTTGCAAAACTCAAAAGAAGCTCGTTATAAGAGTCGGTGTACTGCATTGCTATTTCAACCATCATGCCGTCACGCTCTGTTTCAAGATAAATGACCTCATCGTGCAAGGGGTCCTTGTTCCTGTTAAGGTACTGAACAAATTCTTTTATTCCGCCCTCTGCATAGAGCTCTTTCGGTTCTTTAGTTTCATCTCTTTTATCAATAAGTATAATTCTTACGCCCTTGTTAAGGAATGCCTGCTCACGTAGTCTTTTTAAAAGCGTGTCATAATCAAATTCAAGCACTTCAAAGATTTCAGGGTCCGGCTTAAAGGTGATTTTTGTACCTGTTTTATCGGTATCGCCTATTATTTTAAGCTTGCAGGTCGGTTTTCCTCTTTCATAACTTTGGTAATACACATGCTTACCGTCCGAAACCTCTACCTCCAAATGCTCGGAAAGGGCATTAACAACCGACGAACCGACGCCGTGAAGTCCGCCCGATACTTTATATCCGCCGCCGCCGAATTTACCGCCGGCATGAAGAATTGTCAAAACAACCTCCACCGTCGGGATTCCCTGCTGCGGATGTATTCCGACCGGAATACCGCGGCCGTTATCGGTAACGGTTACCGAGTTATCGGGGTTGATTTCAACCACAATTCTGTCACAATATCCGGCAAGTGCTTCATCTATTGAGTTGTCTACAATTTCATAGACAAGATGGTGGAGTCCGGCAGCCGAAGTAGAACCGATGTACATGCCCGGACGCTTTCGGACGGCGTCAAGTCCCTCCAGAACCTGTATTTGATTTTCGTCATATTTTGTTTCCACTTTATCGCTCATTTCTTCATTTCCTTTCTATATATAATGAAAACTGATTGTTTTCCGTATCCGCAAAATTTTTCATCTTTGCCCTCTTTGCAAGAGTCCTTGATGAAACGGAAGAAATATAAACCTTTGTTTCTCCGTTTGAATTTGCAACAATATAAGACTTAGGCAAATCGTCACATATATCGATAACGTTTCCGTTTTTTTGCGCCTGTGCCAAAAATTCTCTGCTCTGTCTTGCAGTCGTGGTATTTTCCATATCGAACACCGCAACCACATTTTCACTGCGTATTACCGCATCGTTTCCCAAGTGCAGAAACATCAGTTCACCACTCTCCCGTTTTGAATTTTATAATATCGGGTATCCCCGTTATTTTCCTCCGCATCCGTAGTTGTTATAAGCACCTGCCTGCCTTTGATTTTTCCGGCAAGATACCGCCTGCGGTTTATATCAAGCTCGCTCATTATATCATCAAGAAGTATTACGGGATACTCTCCCTTTTCTTCATTTATATATTCTGTCTGTGCAAGCTTTAATGAAAGCACTGCCGTTCGCTGCTGCCCCTGTGAAGCATACAACCTTGAATCCTTACCGGCAACTCTTATTTTTATATCATCTCTCTGTATTCCGGCAAGTGCAGCGC
>CAKSFY010000028.1 GCA_934454035.1 uncultured Clostridia bacterium
GTTCCGGACGGCACATATAAATTAAGCATAGTTTTTGAAAATAAAGCATATAAAAAAACAGATTATTCACGGTCGGTTGAAGTTTCGGGAAAATCGGCGCAAAATACAGATTTCAGTTGTGAGCTGCCCGGAAAAATTTCAGTTAAGCTCACTGTTTCGGAACCGGCGGAAGATGATATCCCCGTTAATCTCTTTATTCAGTCGGCAGATAAACCGTATTACTGTATCGATGTGCAGGACGCTATGATTTGCTGCGGTGAAAAATCCGCTTATGCTGAATTGAACGATGAAATCGGATGCGATAATTTGATATGCTTTTATGAGCTTGAAAGTGAAAAAGACGGTTTAAACGATTTTGGTTTTTATAATGAACAAGGTACGGTATACAAAATAGAAAGTGCCCAAAGAATAACTGCCGATGCCGATATAAGCATGGAACTGCTGAAAGCACAATCCTCTTCGGAAAATCTGAACCTTGAAGCATGGGCGGAGGATGATAAAGCATATATAAGTATAAAAAATCAGTCAGTATTTGACAGAAAAAATATAAATGTTTACTTGGCTTCATACAATAGCGGAAAGCTTGCAGGACTGGACATGGCAACAGTTCCGAAACTTCTTAAAGGCAGCTCGGACATTGTTTATTTCGATATTCCGCGCGGTGACACCGTAAAAGCGTTTGCGTGGTGCGGTATGCAGCCGTATTCCGGGGTTGAATATTTGAAAAAGAACGGAATTTATTATAATCGCAGTGCGCAAATCAGGCTTTGCGCAGGCAGCATGACAATGTATAACCGCGGAAAAGAGGTGTCCATGGATAACGCACCGATAATGAAAAACGGCTGCCTGATGACTCCGATTCGTCCGTTTGCCGAAGCATTAAATTGCAGCGTTAATTGGGATTCCGCCACAGATACTGCCGTTTTTTCGATAGGGAAGGACAATCTTGTAATTCAGTTAAACAATAAGACCGCATTTTGCAACGGTGCGGAATTTAAGCTTTCCGAGCCAATGTGTATAAGTGATGAGATAATTTATGTACCGGCGGCTGATATTGCAGAAAAGTTCGGCTATACCTCGGATTTTAATACACAAACGAACGAATTGTTTCTATATGTTGATGAAGCAATGCAGTCGGTGAATGAGGCAAAGACTTACGGCGATTTGCCCGAGAGCCTGTTTTTAAAGGATATGACCGCGCCTGTTTCAAAAATTGACACCGCGCAGATTCTTGCCGCACTTTGTGAGCTAATATCGGCAACGGAGCTTGATTATTCGGAACCGTCCGTTTACACCGATACCGATGATATAAATGTTCTAAAAGTTTCAGAATCAGGGATTTTGAAAGGAGATAGCGATACTGCGTTTTCCCCGGACAGAATTCTGACAAATGCCGAATTTGCCGAAGTACTTTACAGAGCAATGCTTGTTTCGGGAGAGAATCCGGTATATAAAGAGGATACAACGGAAAAATTTTACGATGACAACGATATCTCGATTTATGTTAAAGATTTAATATATTCGCTCAAGGAGTACGGAGCTTTTGTAAATGTATATGGTAAAATCTTTTCTTCGGATAGCCCGATAACTTTAAAAAAAGCGGTTGCCGCGGTGCAGAACTGTCTCGGAAAGGCATATTATTCACTTTTTTGTGATGTTGCTCCGGATAGTCCGTACAGAAAGGCAATAACAAAGCTTTATCGTATGGAAATTGTCGGAGGATATGAGGACGGCTCCTACCGCCCGGATGAATTTTATACCCGTGCGGAGGCAAGTGCTCTGATAACGAGGATGCAGGGCGGCTCAATTGCGGAGGATTTTTCATGCAAAGATGTTTCGGATTCTCATTGGTCGCACGGCTATGTGGGATACTGCATAAATAGCGGTATAATGGATTTGCAGGACGGAAAATTTTTCCCGGATGACCATCTCGTGAGTATCGATGCGGCGTCGGCAATGTTAAGAATTCTGGGATATACGGATTTTACTTCCGAAAATGAAATTTCGGAAGCAGCCGTTTCAATCGGTCTGACCGAAGGCATAGATAAATTTGACGGAGATTCTCCCATATCGCGCGAAAAATTCGCACAGCTTGTGTATAATACACTAAAAATTGGGAGGAGAATTTAATAAGGGGGATGTAAAAAATCCGAAGCGCAGAAAAGGCGTATATTACTTAAAAAAAATTATCAACTTTTATTATATTAAAAAGCCATTTTGCTTCGCCCTCATTGATGAGGGCGAAGTTTTTTCATACCGTCAAAAGACGGTGTAATCTTTCTAAACGTTTTATACAAATCATTTTATGTGCATTTTTTTGAAGCCCCTGCTGATTGCGCTTCTTAATTTATGATATACTCTGTACAGTTTTCTTTCTTTAACTCTTGCGATGCAATAGAGCTTGTATAAAAAATTGTTTGTGCTTATGTGCTTCCCGTTTCTGTAAAATGAAGTTACAACTCCTATAATCTGATTGCTGCGAATCCCTGTTTCTCTTGAAAACTGATTGTCGCCGCACATAACATAGCTGCCGTCCTTGGAAATTTTAACGATTCTGTGCAGTACAAACTGACCGTTTGTGCGCCGATAAAGCGGCAGGTCGTATTTTTTCAGCTTTTTCGGAGGGGATTTGACCACTACCGAATCTCTGTCCGGATACAATAGCGGAAGCATGCTGGTTCCTTTCGGGGAAAAACATACTTCCTTTCCTGAGGAAAGCAACTCATCAATTATAGGCAGAAGCTCGGAAAGTGTTACTCTCATCTGCTCATTCATTTTTTAAAAGTCCTTTCGGAAAAATAATTGTGTCAGTCGCAAAGCAGCTCGGCTTCTCTTAATTTGCCGATAAATTCGTCAATGTCTTTTTTTGCGGTTGCTTCATCGACATCATATTCACCGAGCATTGCCGAAAGCAGTTCTTCCTCTGTAGCACCGTCGGTGAGCTTTTTCCATAAAAATGCACCTGCTCCGTTAATTGTTACTATTCCGTTAAAGTTGATTGCTTCCTGACCTGTCGCAATGACAACACTGTTGCCTGCAATTTGTCTTAGTACGTATCCGTCTTTTATTTTCATAATAATTACATCCTTTCTTATGATGATTCAAAATCATCAATATTGGCATACAAGTCTATTATACCATACAATGATTGTAAATACAAGTAAAAAATCGGGCATTATTGATTATATTGCCTACTTGACATTACAATGCTGTTTTGGTATAATATTTGTTGTAGGCTGCCATAATAAACATAGCGGTTATAATATGACCGATACTTATTGTAAGGAGATGTTAGTTATGGCAAGATTTACATTACCGAGAGATTTATATCATGGAAAGGGTGCTATAGACGCACTTAAGGATTTAGACGGAAAAAGAGCCTTTGTGGTTGTCGGCGGCGGTTCAATGAAAAAATTCGGTTTTTTGGACAAGGTCATTGATAATCTCAAGGCGGCAGGCATGGAAATTTGCCTGTTTGAGGGAGTCGAGCCTGACCCGTCTGTTGAGACGGTAAAAAAAGGTGCGGAGAAAATGTGCGAATTTAATCCCGACTGGATTGTTTCTGTCGGCGGCGGTTCGCCTATTGATGCCGCAAAAGCAATGTGGGCATTTTATGAATATCCGGATACATCTTTTGAAGAGCTTTGTATCCCGTTTAATTTTCCGAAACTGAGAACAAAGGCAAAATTCTGTGCGATTCCGTCAACATCGGGAACAGCAACCGAGGTCACTGCTTTTTCGGTTATTACCGATTATCAAAAGGGAATTAAATATCCGCTTGCGGATTTTAATATAACTCCGGATGTTGCGATTGTTGATTCGGATTTGGCAGAGACCATGCCGCCGAAGCTTACCGCTCACACAGGCATGGACGCTATGACTCATGCAATTGAGGCATATGTGTCAACTCTTCATTCGGATTATACCGATCCGCTTGCACTCCATGCAATTAAAATGATTTCCGAGCTTTTGATTAAATCCTATAACGGAGATATGGACGCACGGGACAGAATGCATAATGCCCAGTGTCTCGCCGGAATGGCATTTTCAAACGCACTTTTGGGAATAGTTCATTCTATGGCACATAAGACAGGGGCTGCGTATTCGGGAGGCCATATTGTTCACGGCTGCGCCAATGCCATGTACCTGCCCAAGATTATTAAATTCAACTCTAAAGAAACACAGGCAAAACAACGTTATGCCGAAATTGCCCGTCATATCGGGCTTTCGGGAGACAGCGATGACGCTTTGTGCGATGCATTAATCAAGAAGATAACAGATATGAACAAGGCGCTTGGAATCCCGTCCTGCATAAAGGATTATGAGGGCGGAATAATTGGAGAAAAAGAATTTCTGGACAAGCTTGCGGAGGTTGCCGAACTGGCGGTTAATGACGCCTGCACGGGCTCAAACCCCCGAAAGGTGACTGTTTCGGAAATGGAAAAGCTTCTGAAATGCTGTTATTATGATTTGGATGTTGATTTTTAAACTTTTTCCTCGGTTATCCTTTAACCGAGGAATTTTATTTTTTGAAAGGAATGGGGTAAATGTACAAAATTTTAAAGAAAAAACCGCTTAATCCAACCGTCACACTGATGGAAATCGAAGCTCCGAAAATTGCCAAAAAGGCTGAACCGGGGCAGTTTATAATTTTGCGCGTTGATGAAAACGGAGAGCGTATTCCTCTTACTATTTCCGACTTTGACAGAGAAGCCGGCAGCGTTACAATTATTTTTCAGATAGTCGGTTCTGCAACGGAGCAGCTGAATCATAAGAAAGAGGGAGAATATATATCCGATTTTGTTGGTCCTTTAGGCGTTGCTTCTCACACAGAGGGACTTAAAAAGGTTGCCGTAATCGGCGGCGGAGTAGGCTGCGCGATTGCGTATCCGATAGCGAAAAAACTTCACGCAAACGGTGCGGAGGTTCATTCGATAGTCGGCTTCAGAAATAAGGATTTGGTTATTTTGGAGGACGAATTTAAAGCAGTAAGCAACAAGTTCGTTGTTATGACCGATGACGGAAGCTGCGGAGAAAAGGGACTTGTTACCGACGCTTTGAGAAAGCTTATCGAAAGCGGCGAAAAATATGATGAAGTTATCGCTATAGGTCCGTTGATAATGATGAAATTTGTCTGTAAACTGACTAAAGAGTTTGATATAAAAACAATTGTCAGCATGAACCCGATTATGATTGACGGTACAGGAATGTGCGGCTGCTGCCGCCTTACTGTCGGAGGCGAAGTAAAATTTGCCTGTGTTGACGGACCTGATTTTGACGGACATTTGGTCGATTTTGACGAAACTATGGCGCGTGCCTCGATGTACAAGCCGTTTGAAATGAGAAAAAGAGAAGAAACCTGCAATTTGTTTAAAAAGGAGGCGGAATAATTATGCCTAATATGTCACCGAAAAAGAATGAAATGCCGACTCAGGACCCGAAAGAAAGAGCAAAAAACTATCTTGAGGTTGCGGAAGGATATACCGTGGAACAGGCGGTTGACGAAGCAAATCGCTGCCTGAACTGTAAGCACAGACCGTGCGTCGGCGGCTGCCCGGTTGCAATTGATATTCCCGATTTTATAAAGAAGGTTACGGAGGAGGATTTTGAGGGAGCATATCAAATTATTTCAAAATCATCTTCACTCCCGGCAGTGTGCGGCAGAGTATGTCCTCAGGAGACACAATGTGAGCACAGATGTGTAAGAGGAATAAAGGGCGAGCCTGTAGGAATAGGCAGACTCGAACGCTTTGTTGCGGATTGGCATAACAAACATGCTGATTCGGCTGCGACAGAGTCACCGAAAAGCAACGGACACCGTGTTGCGGTAATCGGTTCGGGACCGTCGGGACTTGCCTGTGCAGGCGATTTGGCAAAAAAAGGTTATGATGTAACTATTTTTGAAGCATTGCATCTTGCCGGCGGAGTTTTGGTTTACGGAATCCCGGAATTCAGACTCCCGAAAAGTATTGTTCAAAAAGAAATTGACGGACTTAAAACAATGGGCGTTAAGATAGAGACAAATATGGTAATAGGCAGAACCGAATCTGTTGATGAATTGTTCGATGAGGGGTTTGAGGCGGTATATATCGGCACCGGTGCCGGTTTGCCGAGATTTATGCATATTCCCGGTGAAAATCTGAACGGAGTATATTCCGCAAATGAGTTTTTGACTCGTGTAAATTTGATGAAGGCATATAAGGATAATTCCGAAACACCTATAATGCATGCCAAAAAGGTTGCCGTTGTCGGCGGCGGAAATGTTGCAATGGACGCAGCAAGAAGTGCCCTGCGCCTGGGTGCGGACAAGGTGTATATCGTGTACAGACGTTCGGAGGAAGAACTTCCGGCACGAAAAGAAGAGGTTGAGCATGCAAAGGAAGAGGGTATAGAATTTAAGCTTCTTACCAATCCTGTTGAAATACTGGGAAATGATGAAAAATTTGTGTGCGGAATGAAGTGCATTGAAATGGAACTCGGCGAGCCGGACAGCTCGGGCAGACGGCGGCCTGTTGCTAAAGAGGGTTCCGAGTTTGAACTTGATATCGATTGCGTAATAATGTCAATAGGCACATCGCCTAATCCGCTTATTAAATCGACCACAAAGGGTCTTGACACTCAAAAGTGGGGAGGTATCATAGCTGATGAAAACGGACTTACTTCAAGAGAGGGAGTTTATGCCGGCGGTGACGCAGTGACCGGTGCAGCTACGGTAATTCTTGCAATGGGTGCCGGCAAAACGGCGGCAAAAGCCATAGATGAGTATATAAGCAATAAAAAATAAAAAGGGCATGTAAAAAATGAACCGATCCCCAAATTGTTTTCGGGGTCGGTTCATTTTGCAGCAGTTAGCTTTTATATTTTATCAAATTCTATGACGGACTTAAACATATCGCCGTCAATTTTTATTTTGAAGATTCCTCCGCAGGCTTCTACATAGCTTTTGGCAATAGCCAGTCCAAGCCCGTTTCCGTCTATGCTTCTTGATTTATCTCCGCGTACAAATCTCTCTGTAATATCTTCAGCGTCAAAATCCATAGGATATGAGGATATATTTTTAAATTCCATAATTATTTTATCACGTTGTCCGTATGCGGATATAAAAACACGTGTCCCTTTTTGAGAGTATTTAAGTATGTTTTGGAGTAAATTTCCTATAACTCTTGACATTTTCCTGCCGTCAGCGGTTATATACAATTCTTTCGGAACATTTACAACAAATTCAAACCCGGACGCTTTTATTTCGCTGTCGTGCTCTCCGATTGACTGACTTATCAGTATCGACGCGTCGATTTTTTCTTTTTTTATATCGTCGTTTCCGCTTTGAACCTTTGAAATATCAAATAAGTCCTGCGTAAGATTTTTGAGACGTTCACTTTTTTTGGATATGATTTTAATATAATCGTTTGCCTCCTGCGGCAGATTATCCATATCGGATAAAAGCTTTGTATAGCTGATAATTGATGTCAGCGGAGTTTTTAAGTCATGGGAAACATTTGTTATAAGCTCGGTTTTCATGCGCTCTGCCCTCAGGCGGCTTTCGAGCGACTGATTTAAGCCTGTTCCTATTTCGTTGATATTTTCCGCCGTTTCCTGCAAGTCTGTGCATTTCAGCTCGGGGATTTTATAAGAGATATTCCCGTTTCTGATTTCCTTTGTACCATTTTTTATCTGCTCTGTATCCTTTGCCCTTCTGTCTGTCAAAAATGCTGCTGCGATAAATAATACCGCTGCAAAGAACCAGCTGTGCGGAAACAAAGCTCCGCAAATCATTGCCGCAACTGTGAAAACGAGCAGCATAGAAATCAATATAGTACTTGTTTTACTGCCTCTGAATCCGGAAATTGCCGAAAACAGTTTTTTTATCTTGTTAAAGATTTTTTTTGCAAGTCTTATACACATACGGATAAATCGGTATGTAAAGCTGTTTTTAATGAATTTGCCGTGCTTGATTTCTCTTATCAGCGCCAGATACGAGGTCAGTGCAAGAGAGATTGCCGCAGCGGTTGTCAGCAGAGTAAGCGGAACTGCCATAAATTCCGGGAAATTGCTTTCAACATTGCCGCCCACCATAATTACTCCGAGTCCGAACCCCCCGAAAAGTGAAAAGCCGATAATCAAAAAATGAAGCTCGGTAAAAATGTTATCAATCCATGCGGATTTTACCCTGTTATTTTCATCTCTGCCGCACACACATGTCAGATATATAATCGCTAGGATTGCGGCAATTAAAAATATCAGGGCGCTGTAAAAAGTTCTTTTTACCATGTTTGCCTGACTGTTCCAAAGGGCGTCATAGCCATCGGCATAAGAATCCCTTAAGGCTGAGCAGACAGTAATCGAAACTTCCGACGGAACGTTGCTGTTTATGCTTGTTCTGCTTTTATCGGAGGTGTTCCCGGCGGTTGTTATGAAGTAGATGGCACCCGCTTTTTTTTCGGAGATGGTGTAATATTTTTTGCCGGAAAAATATTCATTTCCGTTTGCGAAACAATTAGTAAATGTATTTCCGTCAGCGATTACATAATAGTCAACATTTTTGTCAACCTCTGCAAGTCTGTCTTCGATAAGCGCATACAAGCCGGATTTGTCGGCGGTATCGGTATCGATATTTGAATAAAATGTGTCATATGCGTAGTCTACCGCTCTCTGCGGCATATCAAGAAGAAAATTAAGATGATTGGAATCTTTTGGTTCCTTTTCAAATTCGTACACAACTTCATTTTCATCAGCCATTCTGATAAAACAGCTTGAGATTGTCCGGGCGGAACAGACTGCGCAGGCAACGCACAGAAGTGCCGCCGCCAGTTTAAAATAAATAGAATAAACTAATTTTTTCATTGCCAAATCTCCTATTCGATTTTGTAGCCGATACCCCACACAACTTTCAGGTATCTCGGTTCTTTTGGATTTATTTCAATTTTTTCGCGTATGTGCCGCACATGGACGGCAATTGTGTTGTCTCCAACGGCAAAACTTTCGTTCCAAACCTTTTTGTAAATATCTTCTGACGAAAAAACTCTGCCGCGGTTTTTGCATAAAAGCTCAAGTATTTTATATTCTATCGGTGTAAGCCTCACGGATTCACCGTCAACCGAGACGGTTTTCGCAGCTGTGTTTATGCATAAACCGGAAATTTCAATTTCTTCATCATTTTTTTCGATTGAACCGAGTTTTGTGTAGCGCCTGAGCTGCGATTTAACTCTTGCGATAAGCTCGGACGGATTAAACGGTTTGGTTATATAATCGTCCGCACCTGCCGTAAGACCGAGTATTTTGTCCGCATCCTCGGACTTGGCGGAGAGCAGGATAATCGGAATATTTTTTGATTCCCGTACCTTCATAAGTGTTTTTATGCCGTCGAGCTTCGGCATCATAATGTCTAAAATTAAAAGCTGTACATCATTTTCGGATAAAAGTTCAAGCGCCTCTATTCCGTCATAAGCTTTTAAAACATTATAGTTTTCTCCCGACAAAAATATTGCGATGCTGCCGACAATTTCTCTGTCATCATCAACGACCAGTATATTCATCTTTTTTTCACCTCCGAATATATAGTATCATGAAATTCTTAATATTTGGCAAATAAAAATCTTAATTTTTTTTAATAAATATAAAAAAGGCTGAATGATATCGGAAATCATTCAGCTTTGTGAACTTTATTTTGTAACTCCGAAACTCGATACAGGCCAAATTCTTACTACCGATTTGCCTATTACCGCTTTTTCGGGAACCTGTCCCAAACTTGAATCTCTGCTGTCAAGACTTCTGGGACGGTTATCACCCATCACAAACACAAATCCTTCATCGACAGTAATCGGAAATTTCATAGTCGGGTCAATTTTATCGGTTACGCCGTCATAATATTCCTCGTTAAGGACTTCACCGTCAACCCAAACTTTTCCGTCTTTAATATCGACAGTCTGCCCTCCGAGGGCAATCACTCTTTTTACATAATACTTTATCTTTAAATCTTTCGGAAGCGACGGATAGTGAATAAGCTTATATACCGGGTTAACGCTTTTATTATCCTCGGAAGCCGTTTCCTCGTAATATTCCGCTCTGTTTTTATAGGTTGAATCAAGAATAACAATGTCACCCTGCTTAGGCTTATAGCCGAGCTTTGTAACAATGAGCCTGTCATTGTCCACAAGAGTCGGGAACATGGACGGTCCGTCAACCTCAACAATATCGAAAATAAATCCTTTTATTATAAATGCAATCACAAGAGCAATCACAATAGTGTAAAACCATTCAAAAATTTCTCTTGACAAACTGAATTCTTCTTTTTCTTTCTTTTTCATGATATATCACCTTTAATATTAATAATGAAAAGACACAAAAGGGGACATTTGCTGTCCCCTTTCTACGCTAATTCAAGGTTATATTCTTTCCTTAACCTTAGCAGCTTTACCGACTCTGTCACGCAGATAATACAGCTTAGCTCTTCTGACTTTACCTTTTCTCGAGATTTCGATTTTTTCGATGTTAGGCGAGTTAACGGGCCATGTCTTTTCAACACCTACTCCGTAGGAAAGACGTCTTACCGTAAAGGTCTTGGCAATTCCGCCGCCCTGAACTTTGATAATAGTGCCTTCAAACATCTGAGTTCTTGTTCTCGAACCCTCGGTTACTCTCTGGTATACCTTTACGTTGTTACCTACAACAAGCTCCGGTAAATCAGTTCTGATTTGGTCTTTTGTCAAAGCGTTAATGATTTCGTTTGCATTCATCATTAAGCCCTCCTCTCATTTCTTAGACGTTCGTGCCGACCGGGCAGAGGACCATCCGTAATATAACTCAGTTATTATAACACATTTATTTATAAAAATCAAGAGTTTTTTAAAAAAATCAAAAAAAATTTAAAAAAGTGTTGACAAATTCTTTTTTATGAGGTAAAATATAAGTGTTGTAAAGCAAAATAACTTTACAAGGTGGCGATTTGAAATGGCAAAGGATTTATCAATCAGCGTATTGATGGATTTTTACGGCGGACTTTTGACCGACAGGCAGAAAGAGGCAATGGAGCTTTATTACAATCAGGATTTTTCACTTGCCGAAATTGCCGAAAATATGGATATTTCAAGACAGGGCGTCCGTGATTTTATAAAACGCGGAGAAAAGCAGCTTGAAGAGTTTGAAAATGCGCTCGGCTTGCTTAACAGGTTTTCCGAGATAAGCGGCGAGCTTGAAACTATCAGGAACGGTCTCGAAGAACTTAAAAAGCTTCCGCTTCCGCAAAAGGCGGACAGCTTGGTTGCAAAGCTGCTTAAGTCTGCCGGCAACATAGAAAATGACTTATAGCGAGGTGCTGAAATGGCATTTGACAGTCTCGGCGAAAAGCTGCAAAATGTATTTAAAAATTTAAGAGGCAAGGGAAAAGTATCTGAAAAAGATATCAAGGACGCTATGCGTGAGGTCAAGCTTGCGCTTTTGGAGGCGGACGTTAATTTTAAAGTTGTCAAGGGTTTTGTGTCAAGAGTCTCCGAAAAAGCGGTTGGTGAGGAAATTCTGGAATCGCTTACTCCCGGGCAGCAGATTATAAAAATAGTCCGTGACGAGCTTACCGAGCTTATGGGCAGTGAACACGAGGAACTTGTCTTTTCCAAGACACCGCCGACAGTATATATGCTCTGCGGTTTGCAGGGTGCCGGTAAAACCACGGCTTGCGGCAAGCTTGCGCTTAATTTAAGAAAGACAAGAGATAAAAGACCGCTTTTGGTTGCCTGCGATGTGTACCGCCCGGCGGCGGTTAAACAGCTGCAGGTTTTGGGTGCACAGATTGATGTGCCTGTGTTTTCTCTCGGGACGGATGTAAGTCCGGTCGAAATTGCAAAGCAAGCAATCGAACATGCAAAAAAGCACGGCAACGACCCGGTAATAATCGATACTGCGGGGCGCTTGCATATTGACGAGGTTCTTATGAAAGAACTCCGGAGTATAAAAACGGAAATAAATCCGACCGAAATACTTTTGGTTGTTGACGCAATGACCGGTCAGGACGCGGTAAATGTAGCGGAGCATTTTGACTCCAATCTTGATATAACGGGTGTTATTCTTTCAAAGCTGGACGGCGATACGCGCGGCGGTGCCGCACTTTCGGTAAAGGAAATCACCGGCAAGCCGATTAAGTATGCGTCTGTGGGGGAAAAGCTTTCAGATTTGGAGGCATTCCATCCGGAAAGAATGGCAAGCCGTATTCTCGGCATGGGCGATGTGCTTACCCTTATAGACAAAGCGCAGGAAACTTATGACGAAAAAGAGGCAAAGGAACTTGAGAGTAAAATCCGTCAGCAAACGTTTGATTTGGGGGATTTTCTTAATCAGCTCAGACAAATCAAAAAAATGGGCCCTATTTCACAGCTTATCGGCATGATGCCGGGAGTGGACAAAAAAATGCTTGATTCGGTTGATGTCGAAGCAGGAGAAAAACGTATGAAACGAATTGAAGCGATTATTTGCTCAATGACGGAGGAAGAAAGGCAGAAACCGCAGGTAATAGGCGCAAGCCGAAAGGTGAGAATAGCCAAAGGAAGCGGCACAAGAGTTCAGGATGTAAACGAGCTTTTGAAGCAGTTTGACCAGATGAAAAAAATGATGAAGCAATTCTCGGGCCCGAAACAGGCGAAAATGCTCAAGCGCATGAAAAAGCTGGGCGGAAAATTTTAGGTAGTAACAAAAGCATTTTAAGCGTTTTGTTCTATATATTTACACACACTTTATGGAGGTGAAAAACATGGCAGTTAAAATCAGACTTAGAAGAATGGGTGCAAAAAAGGCTCCTTTTTATAGAGTAGTTGTTGCTGACTCAAGATATCCCCGTGACGGAAGATTTATTGAGGAAATCGGAACATACAACCCATTGACAGATCCCGCAACGGTTAATATCGACGCAGAAAAGGCTAAAAAATGGATTGGAAATGGTGCTCAGCCGACCGATACAGTTAAAGCTCTTTTGAAAAAGTCGAATATTCTCTAAGGAGGGACAACCATGAAAGAGGTTTTGGAACTAATCGCAAAAGCATTGGTTGATTCTCCCGACGAGGTTAGCGTTACCGAAGTTGAGGGAGAACAATCCGTTATTCTTGAACTGCGTGTGGCAGAAAAGGATATGGGTAAAGTTATCGGAAAACAGGGCAGAATTGCAAAAGCAATACGCACTGTTGTGAAGGCAGCCGCAAGCCATGAATCAAAGCATGTTGTGGTTGAAATTGTTCAATAAGGATTTTATTGATCGGTATGGGATTAATGCGTAAACTTTGCGCAGCAATCCCATATTTTTGTTTTTTAGCCGAATTTTTTCATATAATGTTAATTGTATATCAATTTTTTTAAAAAAATATTGACAGTAATGCAAATTTTTGATATATTTATATTAAGAAAAACAGATAATTGTAAAATGCAGCTAATGAATAATGCAAGGAGAAAATATATGGAGAATATAGAACCAATAGAAAACTTAAAAAACAAACAAGGCTTTATATCCGATATGGACGGTGTTATATATCATGGAAACAGGCTTTTGGACGGAGTAAAAGAATTCGTTACATGGCTTATCGAGCATGAGAAAAAGTTTTTGTTTCTTACCAACAGTCCCGAAAGAACTCCGCTTGAGCTTCAGCACAAGCTCGCAAGAATGGGACTTGATGTTGACAAGGAGCACTTTTATACAAGTGCACAGGCGACTGCTTCATTTTTGGCACACCAGAATCCGGGCTGTTCCGCTTATGTAATCGGTGAAGCAGGAATAATAAACGCTCTTTATGACAGCGGCGTATACACAAATGACGTAAATCCCGATTATGTGGTAGTCAGTGAAACACGTACATACAATTTCGAAAAAATAGAAAAAGCAATATCTTTTGTAAATAAAGGGGCTAAGCTTATAGGTACAAATCCTGATACAACCGGCCCGACTGAGCAAGGCATTATGCCGGCGACCGGCTCGCTGATTGCGCCTATTGAAATTGCAACCGGAAAAAAAGCATATTTTATCGGCAAGCCGAATCCGCTGATGCTGCGCCATGCTCTTAAAAGAATAGAATGTCACAGTTCGGACATAGCTCTTGTCGGAGACAGAATGGATACGGATATAGTTGCCGGAATCGAGTCAAACATGGATACGGTTTTGGTACTCAGCGGCGTTACCGCTCCTGAAGATATTGAAAAATTCCCGTATCGCCCGAAATATGTGTTTGAGGGCGTAAAAGAGCTTGCTGAGAAAATAAAAGAATAGCATAAAAAGGGGCTGTTTAAAAAGTCAACCGGCTTTTTAAACAGCCTCTTTTTGGGGGATAGGAAAAAAGCTTTGGAATTAACAAACTGAGCCAAAGCTTTAGCTTTGGGATACCCGACAGTGTACTTGCGTACACCGAGTGGCGAAGTTTGTTGATAGCAAGAAAAGGAATAATTCTAAAAAAATCAATTATATTTCCCGTAATATATGCTTTTCCCTTCTTTTCTTGCGTTCCGGAGTTTTTTAACATCCCCTTTCTACAGAAGATTGTTTTTTGCTTCAAAATAATAAAAGATATTAATTTTATCATACTCGGCGGCAATTTTAAACATGCTGCATGATTTTTCAGGTTGCTCCATAAATTTGTATGCAAAACCGAGAAGATATGAATAGTATGCCTTTCTTGCATTTGACGGATTATCGCAGTATGAAATAAAAAACGGTGTTGATGTGAAATAACCCGGGTCGGTTACATTTATATTTTCTTTCCATTTTTTTTGATACTTATCAATCAGTGCTCTTCCGGCAAGGAAATTGCCGCATTTTTTATACACTTCCGCTTTGTAGTACGGAAGCTCGGGAAGATGCATATTTGAGAAATAGTCAATTTCGAGGCATAAAATCCAATTGTATATTTTTTTTGCCTTTTTCGGCTGACCGGTTTTTTCATAACATTCTGCGAGATAAAACCTGTACGGAACATATTTACATTCATTCCATATTCCTGCTCCGAGATTCTTCGGAAGTTTTAAGGCTTTTTCAAATGACTTAGCCGCATTTTTATAATCTCCTTTTTTCATAAGTTCTCTGCCGACAGCAAGGCAGGCAAGCATATATTGTTCTGCGACTGCATGTTCTCCGCCCTCGCAAGGGACAAATGTATGCCCGGACAATACCTTCAAAGCGCTTTCATACGCACCCTTTTGATTATAGGCTCTTGCCAGTTCAATGCAAATATCGTCTCTTGACAGGGATTTTTTGTGCGTTTCAATAAAACTTATACGCTCGTCCGGAGATATACCCAGCTTACACATAACATAGGCGGTTTCAAAAACAAGCTGGCTGCTGTCGGGATTAAGCGTAAGTGCTTTTTTAAGTTTTGCGAGCACATCGTAATTTTTATTTAAATGACTGTAATTAAGAGCTGCAATATTTCTGTACGGAATATAAAAATCGGGCTTAAGCTCAATTGTCTTTTCAAATTCACAGGCAGCATTTTCATACTGCTTTTTTGAATAAAGCAAACAGCCTAAATAATAGTGCGCCATAGGTAAATCGGGATTTTCGGCAGTTATTTTTTTAAGAAGCTTATATTCTTCGCATCTGAACGGAAAAGAACATTTTAATGCAATGCTTTCGGCTTCTTCAAATCTGTTTAAAAAGTAATACACCATTGGTTCTTTTTCGGGCAAGTTTTCGAGCAGCTTTTTTGCAAGTTCATATTCTCCGCATGCAGTTAAATCAAATGCAATGTCCAGACAAGTCTGAGACATATTGCTTGACAGATTGTCATAGAAATTTTTATCATTGCTTAAATATCTTGCAAAATGATTCAAACGGTCGCACTTGAGCAGTTTGTTTATTTCAGCGGTGCAGTCGTTTCCGAGTCTGTTCAGTGCAATAATTCTATAGCATGCCGCAATCCCGTTGTTAATATTGTGAGAAAGTGCGTTTTCACTGTGGAAAAGCATTTCTTCATAATTTCCGCGCTGCCCGTCAATTGCGGCAATTTGAGTCATTGCCGCCGAATATGTATCCATATTCCATGAGGATTTATAGAAATAATCGTATGCTTTATCTGTTTTATTCTCAGCCAGATATATTTTGCCGATTATATAGTAAAGCTTACCGCTTTCGGGATGCTTGTTATATTTTGTAAGTGCTTTTTCCGCTTCTGCTGAATATCTTTTTGCTTTTTCAAAATCGCATGCCGAAAGATAGAATTGCGCAAGAGCACAAAGCGAATTAACATGCCCGGTATTGCGCCGAATTGCTTCATGCCAGTAACGGTCAGCGGAAACAATCGGGTCTCTGTACTGCTTTACATGAACACCCTCAAGATAGAGTTCATCGGCGGAGATGTTTTTTTTGTAATCAGGCATGTCCTCGGCAGTATCGGGGATATTGTAAATATCAGCTTTTTCCTCTGTATATTTTAAAAGATTCTTACCGTTTTCCGAGACAGAGACTGTATAGCCGACAGCTTTAAGCCCGATTTCAAAGCTTGACGGCTTGCCTGCATAAAGAAGGGCAGTTTTCTTGAATATGGTCAGATTGCCGTATGTTACAACTATTTTGGCATTTATGTTTTTAGTCGCTTGTATAATAAGATTTTCGCTGTCCCAGTGAATTGCACCGTTCGTGTTGGCAAAGCATGGAGTCCCCAGATTGCCTATCGGAAACCAATACTGCGAAAATATCTTCGTTTCATATGGCTCAATCCATGCGAAATCGGGCTGGTTGTCAGAATAGCATCCCGCCATCAGCTCGGCATAGGGGCCGTCCGTGTCGGTGAGAGCATTTTGCCATGACTTTGAAAGACCGTTATAGCCCCATGTAAACATTTTTTTTCCGGGCGAAATATGATGATTGGCTATATGCACAACGCCGCATTTTTTTCCGCAGTCGAAACCGCCGAAAAAGTCATACTTTGACGGAGCACTGAAATATGATGTCGGCTGAATAGTATTCCTGTGCATTGAAATATCTGTTTCGCCGTCATATCTGATTCCGTTGAAAATACCGAGCGAATTGTCTGCTGTCGGAAACGTTGTTACCGAGCGCTTATAATGAAAATTAACATATGATACATCTTTCGGGAAAAAAATGCGATAATTTTTATTGACCGGGACGGCAGTATTTTCCCACCATAAAAACGAATGTGTTTCGTCCGTCCTGTTGAAAAGCCGCACTTTTGTTTCGAATATTGCTTCATTAGGATTAAGCGATATACCGACCATGCCTTTCATGCGTTCAATCGGGTCATGCTCCGAAAGCCAAACTATTGCGCCGCCGTTTTCCTTTTTTTCAATATAGTAGTCGGTCGGCATAAAAGTCGACGCCCTGTGATGAAACGGCCAGTTAAATTCTGCACCGCCTGAAATCCATGACCCTAAGCAGCCTATAAGAGCCGGCTTTATAACATGCTGCTTGTAAAAAAAGTCATAGCCGGTGATTTTGTCATAAGCGGAATATATTCGCCCTCCGAGTTCCGGCAGTATTTCAAGACGGATATATTTGTTTTCAAGACGGATAAGAGTGTATTCCTTATCCTCCTTATGCGTCCTGTCTGTTTCGAGTACAACATGATTCGGGTATGGATTTCCGCTTGTTCTCTGGTGAACCCTGTTTTCGGCGAACATCGGCATTTCCTCTGCCGGCGGCTCGGGATATGTCGGAATTATTATTTTTTCTTCTGATATTTCAACCATTTTTTATTATTCTCCTTTCGTGTTCCCGGTTTATAATTTTATATCGGTTTGGTATATCGGTCAAGACAAAATAATTTGGAAAGAATCCCTGTTTTTTTACATCTTGAATTTTGGCATGCAGTGTGATACAATTGATTTAAAGAGGGATTGATAATGAAAATTAGCATATTTATTGAAGAAAATTACAGAAATACCGTTTGGTGTAAGGAAATACTTGACGGTGTAAACAAAAAGGCGGCAGCTTTGAGGTATGAGACCGAGTTTGTGAATGATTTGAGGCAGCAGAAAGCAATAACGCATTTGCTGATAATAGGAACATCTCCGGAATGGGCGGATTCGGCAGCAGCTGCGGCACCGGAAAACATAAAGACTGTATTTGCCTGCTGCCGTCCGCGAAAAAGCGGTGCGGGCTATGTTGCGGCAGACCATTCTGAAGCGACTTTAGAAGCAATTGATTATTTAAACGGTTGCGGCAGGAGCAAAATCGCTCTTTATGGGGTAAATGAAAATTCTTTTGCGGATACGCTCAAGGCGTCCTGCTTTAAAAAGGATGATATTTATTTCAGCAGCGGTTCTAACGCATTGGCAGACTGCTTCAGCAGATTTGAGACAAATCTTGCCCGGTATGACGCGGTGATTTGCACCAACTATATAAGCGCGGTTTCACTGGTAAGAAGATTAAAAAGAACGGTGTGGAGTGTGCCGGAAAAATTATATGTAATGTGTTTTGGCGATTCGGTTACGGGAAGTCTTATAAATCCGTCCCTTACAACAGTAACGCTTGACCACTGCCAACTTGGCAAACAGGCGGTTATGCTCTGCAAATACACTGAAAAGCAGGATTTGGATATAAATACCTCTGTATCATTATCATGCAGGATTGTACCCGGTGAGTCTACAGAATTTAAACCGTATCGGAAAAGGGATATATGCATTTCAAAGCCCGGGGGTCTTGATATTTTTTCGGCAGATCCGGAACTGTTGATAATTCAGTCGCTTGAAAAAGCGCTCAGAAAATGTTCGGAGCTTGATACGAAGATTATCAGTGGTTTGACTATGAAAAAGAGCTATGGGCAGATATGCGATGAGCTTTTTATTTCGGAGGGAACGCTTAAGT
Source organism: uncultured Clostridia bacterium (assembly GCA_934454035.1). Classification (GTDB taxonomy): domain Bacteria; phylum Bacillota; class Clostridia; order UBA1381; family UBA1381; genus CAKSQL01. Next base: position 18,785 of record CAKSFY010000028.1, read on the forward strand.
ACAGAGTCAAGAGACTTTTGGCAGATACCGGGTTTGATTCGGTAGGCAAGCTGCTGGCAGGTTACAGAGAGTATCTGGATAAATAAATTTGCAGTTTATGCGCTTTTTTTTGACTTGTGTTCTTTTGTCAAAATGATAAAATACTTGTATAAAAATAAAAACAGAGGTGAGACCTATGAATTTTAATTGCATCGGCAGGGTCGGAAACGGCGCAAAAGCCAAAAGAATAGGAATAGGACTTGAAAAGCTGGACAGGAGTCTTTACGACCCGAAAAAATGCTATGCTCACATTGGAGCACTCGGGGCAGGACGGGTCCGTATTCAGTCAGGCTGGATGAAAACGGAAAAGCAAAAGGGAGTATATGACTTTGCATGGCTTGACGATATTGTCGATAATATAATTGAACAAGGCGCATCCCCGTGGATGTGTCTTTGCTACGGAAATCCGATTTACAGTGATGAAGCAAAAAAGATTAACGGAGCAATCGGTGTTCCGCCTGTATTTACACAAGAGGAAAAAGACGGGTGGAAAAATTATGTAACCGCCGTTGCAGAGCATTTTAAAGGCAGGGTAAATGAATATGAAGTGTGGAATGAGCCGGATGATGGGTGCTGGCGTCCGGTGCCGGACCCGGTGCAGTACGGTGAATTTGTTACGGCGACCGCAAGTGCGGTAAAATCAGTATGTGATACAAATCGTGTTTTTGCCGGTTCGCTGGTGAGAGGAAAACTGGATTATCTTTCGCAAATGCTTGCAACGGGCTGCTATAAATATATTGATGCAATCACCTATCATAATTACAAAGCAAGACATATTGAAGATGATATTGTCGAGCTGGTTGCAGACATGAAGGCGCTTGTTGATACATATGATTCGAAAATAACAATTATTCAGGGTGAGCATGGAGCACCGTCGCGCTCGGACGGCAGGGGAGGCCTTTCAAATTTTTCATGGACGGAGGAAAAACAGGCAAAGTTTCTTGCAAGAAAAATTCTTATTGATATAATCAGCGGAGTTGAATTTGCTTCATACTTTACTTTGGCGGATATGTTTGAAAATTTAGAAGGAGACTTTGTGGAAATAAACGAAAAAAATTACGGTTTTTTCGGATTATTGAAAGAGAGTTTTACGGCAGACGGAAAGCCGAGCGGCAATTATACAAGAAAACCGTCCTTTGAAACTGTTCGTGCAATGTGCTCGATTTTCGGAGATGATGCCGAAATGAATCATGCTCCGATAAGGTTTTTGTATCCGGCAAGGGCAAGCGATATTTGCCAGGATGTTGACAATGCGTATTACACCTCAAATGATTTCAGGACCGTCTGCCAAAGCTTTAAAAAACCCAACGGAAGCGTAGGCTTTGCTTACTGGCGTGCAACAGATGTAATTAATATGACATATTCGTCAATTGTTTCGATAGAGGCTTACAGGGTTTCGCAAAAGGTGAGTCTGGTCAGCTGCTTAAACGGAGAAATATACGAAATTCCGAAAGAAAAAATTGAAATAAGGGAGGATGGACGCATTCTTTTGAAAGAACTGCCGATATATGATTATCCGCTGATTCTGTGCTTTGGAGACTTTGTGTGAGCATTATAATTAATAGTTATTGCGTTTTTGAGATTATTATGATATAATTAATTATAAGTTGCCGGAATTTGTATTATAATGCTGAGGTACGGTATAAGCTTTCAAATTTCATATGGTTGTTTTTTTGGGAGGGTAATATGAAAAAAACTGAAGATAAAACCGTTATAACGAAAGACCTATCTTGTTGGGTTACGGAGGTTGCTTTTGCCAGATTTAAAAGCTTTTGCAATAACGTTCTCGGAGCGGAGGTTGATAAAGTACCGTCCGAACAGAGCATTTTTATGAGGCAGAGTCTTTCCATAGTTTTTTATGCGACAATTATTTTTTTAATGACTAACGGATTTTATCTTATTAAAAATATTGCTCAGAATACTATGATAGCCATTGACATGATACCGCTTTATATGATGGTTTTATCCTGCCTTGCGATGCTGCTTTTTATAATTTTTTATAAAAATTACGAATCGCCCGTTCCGAGGTTTGTACTGCTTGCATTTTATACGATGGTTATTGCGAGCGTTACTGTTTTTATGGTTTCCTGCAATTTTCATAAAATCGGGCTTTCAATTTCGATGTGTTATCTTTTTGTGATTATGATTGCACCGACGTATAACCTGTTTGATACCGTAGTCATATGCATTTTGATTTCGGTAAGCTGGTGGCTTCCGGGAAAGCTTCCTTATGCGGACAATTACAATTTATTCAAGCATTTCCTGCTCCGTTTTTCAATCGTTGCAGGTTTTATTGCCATTCGCTCTATCTTTATACGGCAATCAGCCCACGAAAGACATATTAAGGAAATGAGCAATTCTTTTATCAAGCTTGCATACAATGACGTAATGACGGGCACTCTGAACAAAAAAGCAATGGAAACCTACTGCACATTTGTTGCTGAAAAAATGAAGCCCGAAAAGATAAGCGTTATAATTTATGATATTGATAATTTCAAATCGTACAATGATAATTATTCTCATCTGAAAGGCGATGAGGCACTCAAGCAGGTTGCTAAAAGCGTTGTTAATGTTCTGGAAAAATTTGACGGATATCTCTTTCGCTTCGGAGGAGAGGAATTCGTTGTTATTCTGCCGAATGTCACAGAGGATAAGGCACGTATTATTGCCGGAGAACTTCTTGAAGCAGTGCGTGACGCGGCTGTTGAGAGAGATGATTTGCCCGGAAAAAGTATTGTTACGGCGTCATTCGGAGTTGCCTGCGGAACAAGCGGTGAACTGAAAAATCTTTCGCTTATAGAAAAGGCGGATAAGCAGCTTTATATTAGTAAAAACAGCGGCAAAGACTGTGTTGCGGCAAACGGCGTTATAAATTCCGGTTTAAAGTAGCAGATAAATATAAAAAACACCCCCTTCAGCAAATATAATTACATTTGACAAATATATCTTGATATGGTATAATATATGTATATTTTTATGAAAGGGTGGTTTTCTTAAAAGATGGAAAGGTTATTTAAACTCAAAGAAAACGGGACAACGGTAAAGACCGAAATTATAGCAGGTCTTACCACATTCATGAC
>CAKSFY010000029.1 GCA_934454035.1 uncultured Clostridia bacterium
TGGTTACACCGTCAAAAGAATAGTACTGTTCATAATCCTCATGCTTTACATTTGAATATTCTTTCTTGACCGCTCTTGTTTTTTCAAGCGTTTCGGGATTTACCCACACATCAAAGGCTTCCTGGTCAAGTATAATATCTCCGCTTGAAAGCTGCTGCTCATAACTGATTTTTGAATTTTCCAGCTGGTCATCGGTAACATTAGGTGAAAATCCCGTAAATTCAAGCCATGTAAGTCCTGCGTCAATTTGCTCGGGTGTTGCATTTTTTGCAAACATCCAAAGATTTCCGCCCATTTGAGAATATCTGCCTTTCGGTCCGGCAGGCATTCTTGTAACAAATATATCATCCTTATCCATACCGTACTTTGACGATAGACTGCTTGACGGAGGATTGGAGAACATCATTCCGCCCTGATATGTTCCGAAAAATTTCATATAATCTTCCTGTGCGATAACGCTTTCGTCCGACAGAGCATTATATTTCCATTTTAAATCCTTGATATATTGCAGTGCGTCTCTTGCTTCCTGAGTATCGAATGCCGACTCATATTTTCCGTCCGCGTTTTGCTCTACAAATTCAACTCCGTAGCTCCATGCAATATTTAAAAAGTGCCAGCCGCCGCAATTGTTGGTTGTCGGGAACAAAAAGCCTGCCTTGCCTGTTTTTTCTTTTATTATTCCCGCAAATTCGGCAAGTTCGTCATATGTATCCGGAACTTTGACACTTCCGTCCGCATTTACAAGCCCTGCCTCTTTAAACAGTTTTTTGTCTATATAAAGTCCCTGGGCATATGCCTCAATCGGCACACCGTAAATTTTTCCGTCACTATCCTTAACCAAATCCAAAAGCTTCGGGTTGACGCCGGTATCAAAACCGTGTTTTTTCATTTGCTCGGTGATGTCTGCCGCATATCCCTGCTTCATAATATTTGTGATTTCGGTAAACCATGTCGTATACATGGTCGGAAGCTGATCCGCCGACGCTTTCATGGTAAAGGTCTTGGTGTCAAATTTATAAGTATCGGGGATAATATTTATATTCTCATTTTCCTGCATAAAATTATCCTTCAGCTTAGTCTGTGATTCCAAAGCGTCTTTGTTTGTTTCGTCCGGCCAGTTTCCTACCTTTACGTTGATTTTTCCGTCAACATTTTGATTGTTTCCGCAGCCTGCAAGCGATGAGACTGCCGCCGCTGCCAAAAGCAGCGCAATACCTTTTTTAATTTTCATAATTTTATCCTGTCCTTTCATTTTATTTTTGTCGTTACTTTTGCATTATTTTACTGTAATATCTGCATTTAATACTGCAGGAACACTCCATGTGTTTCCCGGTTCACTGCGAATACCGAAACAAATGTCATTTCCTCTTTGAACTTCATCTGCCGGGATTTCAATTTCAAATTCTCTGCTGTCTTTAAAACTAAGACTGTACAAAAGCTTATTTTCTTTCCCAACCGTAAATTCATCGGTATCATCTGTTTTATATATTTCAAGTATTTTATCGGTTCCGTTACCGCACACATTTCCGCGAATTACAACAGCTCTGTTGCTCTCATCCAAAGTATAGTTGTAATATATCATTCTGCCATCGGTATAAACCTGTCCTGCCGAATCCAGGCACCACGCATGCTCCGGCTTATTATAATTATCTATTGCCCATTCGTCCTCGGAAAAGGCATTACTCCCTGTACCTCTTTCAAGCGGCATTAAATCATCTCCCAAATAGGACCATCTTCCTCCGGCAATTATGCTTTTTCCGTAAGCATCTGTACCGCGCTCAAAATCAAGAATATTATTTTTTGGTGCAATAATCCTATCCGCCTCTATTGTAACATAAAATACTTCATATCCATAATCATCCGGAACGGTTACATATCCCGAATACTCACCCGTGCTGACCCAACGCAAAGGTATTGAATTTTCTCCGTATAAATCCGTCAATGTTGCAGACTTAAAATCCCTGATTCCATCAAAATATAACCGTTTCCCTTGCATTTTTTCCGCATTGTCACTATTTATATGGACAACAATCCGTCTTGAATCAATTTTAAATCCGGATAGTGAATTTTGCAGATTACGCTCATACCCCTGTCCGGTTTCTGATTTAACGGCGGTATATATTTCTATCTCATTTCCGTCCATTACTTTTGTAAAGGTTTGCATTGCCTTTCCGTGATTTGTAATATAATCACCATGATACAAATTACATCCGTAGCCATACGCATTCGGGTCATTCGGTGCTCGATACGTGAAATAATAGAATCTGAACTGATCCTTCGCCATACTTCTTCTTTTAAGTGATTCATACAAGAAAATAGGGTAATTTCTTGCAATATACTCTGTGTCGGTTGTAAAGCCTATTTCGGTCTGCCACACGCACGGCGAAACAACTCCACGTTTCAGTGCCTCATTGTAAAAATAAATCACACTTCCTATTGAAAAATAATGCATATCGAAAATGTCAATGCTGTCCCACGCATCGGTTTTGTCTAAAAGGGATACAAATTCATATATTCCGTTACAGCAGGGCCATCCGCCGTACACCGCCTTGCAGCCGTATTTTCTTATAATTTCTGCGGCAGGCTTATGAATATTTTCGATATACCATACCATATCTCCGTTAAAAAATCCCGAAATCGGTGAAGCCTCATTCCAAATTTGAAAATATTCAACATTATATGGTGCCTTTGAATAAGTTGATACAATTTTTTCGACATACCTTTTCCAGTCCTCAACATTCGCGAATGGCTCTTTCGACGGTAATACAGGCACATTTTGATTAAACTCAGTTTCTTCTCCGTTTGTAAGCACCCTTATGTCACGGCATCTTTGCCCGTCAACTGTTTTTACCGGTCCGCACTCATAAACAACGCTTCCGTCAAACTTGTAATTATAAGAATATGCCTCCGGTGTTGCTGCCCATGAAGCAGTATAATCAAGAATCGGCAGAAAAGTGATACCGTTTTCCTTTGCATTAAGAATCATATCTCCCCATTCTTTGATTGTATTCTCATCGAAAATTCCTTTTTTAGGTTCTACGCTTTCCCAGCTGAAATCATGTCTTGTAAGACTTAAGCCGATTTCATCCATATTTTGCTGAGTCCCGTTTATTCCGGCAAAATTTGCTGCCGTTATTTTTTGCAGTGTTTTATGATATGTTTTTTTGTTCATATAAGGATATAATGTTCCGTCCTCCCAAAGCATTACCTCCAAAATATCGCCGTGTGAAAGTTCAGACAATTCATCCGAATCAAACGACATACCTACAGTCTTTTTCTCTCCGTGATCAATTGTTATCGGGGCGGATTTTTTAATCAGCTTTATCTTTTTATTTTCGTCATAAACAACACACAAAATTACAGGTGATGTTTCCCGAAGCAGCTGATTTTCAACCTCTGCAAAAATATTTACTCCGTTTATTCCTTTATCCAAAGTTTTAATTTCTTCACCGTCATTATTTACTGCCGAGAAACGTAAAATATTAAAATTCTTTCCGGTGTACTCAAAAGAGAGCGTTGGCGGACAAAATGCCGAATTTGACGAATACATTTCTATCTTGTCCGCTATACCTTTTTCTGTTACTAACTTTATTACAAAACCGTTATTATTTAAAGTTGCCCATTCTGTCAGAACATCTTTCGGAATCACAAACTCAATCGAATCAGTGTCGGAATTCACTGTTGTTTCGGCTATCGGTTCCGGCTCATAGCTGCCTCCGCCAGGATTCCCCATTATATAGCCACCGCTCCATTCAATTCCGTCATTCGCTCTGTCTTTATAGTACCCGAGCGTGCCTCCGCGCCTGTCACTGTCTCGTTTTTTCTGCGCAGCACAGGCATATCCCCATACAGCATTTCCCATGCGCGAGTCCTCTGCCGATTTCCAATCGGCATCAGCAGCACTGACCGAATAAATATAAACTTTTGTGTCATTTTTCGGTCTTGTTTTAAGCTTGTATTTCAGTATTCCGTCCTGTGCAAATTCGCAGCCCGAATATTCGGATAAATCAACTCTTGCAATAATTCTGGAAAATTTATTGCTTATGACGCTTCTTTCGAGCGTCAATATCTCTTCACTTCCGCCGTTTACGGAGTAAACATTGCTTCCTCCCTTTAAAGTTGCATCCTCCCATCCGTATATAACATCCGCTTTTTGCATACCCGCTGCAGAAAAAAACGGAAGCAAGCAGCCTGCAATCATCGCTGAGTATATTATTTTACTTATTTTCATAAAAGTCTGTAATCCCTTCAATCTTCCTTGTAAGCAGCTGAAACATTAAAGTTTGTTTCTATTGCTTCAAATGACATATCGCCGAGAGGTCTTATAATAAAAATTATATCATTTCCTTCAGCGCATTTTGCCGGTTCTAAAGTTACACTGAATTCCTTTGCATTTCTGCCGCCCTTATTATAAATAACTTCAACATCACTGCCGATTTCATTTGTAAGCAAATCCGATGTTTTAAGGACAGTTAAATAATATGCGTTTGTGGTGCCGCTTGTATTTCCCGAAATTTGTATTTCATCAGCACTCGTGAATTTACCGTTTAAAGTATAAACATATGTCAGCGCCCGGTCGGTATACACTTTTCCGTCAGATGTTAAAAAACTGAATTTATCCTCATCTGTAAGATCATATGCGTATTCATTTGCCGCATATATTTCACCTGTTCCCGGCTTAAGCAATTTATCGTATGAAAAAGTACCGATTTCGGAATTGTCTGCATTTTTTGTAAACGGATTCTTTCCGATGTCACTGCCTACGTAACTCCATTTACCTCCTGCTATACTATTGTCGGTTGAAAAATCCTTGACATTGTTGCTTTTATATCCGGGGGTTTCCTCTGCGGTAATTGTAACATCCAGCGTATTTTCATAATATCCCTCCTCCTGGGGTTCAATACAAAACAGAATATCATTCCCCTGCTTAGCTTGCTCTGCCGGTATTGTAATTTCAAACTTTCCGTCGCCTGCCGCAAGTCTGTTGTATTGTTCAAGCAGCATTTCCTCAGTATTAATTTTTCCTATTGAACTGACGCTTGTATCATCAGATTTAATTACTGTTAATGTCGAGCTTGTTTCTCCCGAAAATGTTCCGCTGATTTTAAGTTTTTTTTCAGCGGTAAACTCTCCGATTGTATAATTGAATATCATTATTCTGCCGCCCTCGGTCACTGTTGTTCCGTCTGAGCCGATATACCAGTTGTCCTCCTTGCCGACTGCCAAATGCCAGTTTTCTCCAAGCTGTGCACACATGCCCACAGATGCCATATCCATAGTATACGCATAACTCCAGCTATCGGAAGCCGGGCCGTTTTTCTCATAGTTATACTCTGCGATATTATTTGTCTGATATAATTTATACTTTAAAAGTTCGTCACCGGTTGCATAGCCTCTTGCCTGCTGCATTCCCTGTATACTGTCCCAAAAAAACAAATTGATTTTGTCGCCCGGAACAATGTCAGAATATTCTGAAACATTCAGATTTGCATCAAGACGTGCCTTTGAATATTTCGGAATAGTTATTCCCTTTGATTTAGCAACAGCTTTAACTCTGCCGGTTTCACTGTTGCAAATGGTTGCAAACAATGTTACACTTGCAGTATTCAGATAATAGTTTTTCAATATAACAGATATTGAAATATTCGAATTTAAATCTGATATTTCCGAAACGGCTCTGCCGCCATCATCTGTTACGCTTAATGAAATAATCTGTATATTTTCCGCTTCATTATATGCATATACCGACTCAGTGGCAGAAAAAGACAAAATAAATAATAAAAACAAAGAAATTATTTTTTTCATGTTGTTATCCTTTCTTTTAATAATCCAGAATTTCTATCAATTTCCCGAAACAGTCGAGAGCACGATATATAACTCTTTTGCCAACTTTTAAATCACCGGCATAACCTTTTTCAAACGCATTCTTTTCTTTTCCGTTATTGATAATAATTGTGCCGGGTATCCTCATGGACATTATGCTGTCGTCAACAGCTATTGAGAAAATATTATTATCAATGTCAACCGAATCCACAGTTCCGTAATAGTAGCAAAGCTTTGTATGCAAACTGCCGAAACGACCGTCACTTTTCAAAGCTTTTTCCGCCGGTACATCAATTTCAATTGCCGCAATTTCGCCCTTTTCATTTTTTTCCAGTCTTATCAGGTCTCCAACCTTAATTTTTTTAAAGGTTTCACCGCTTGTACAGTTTTCGCTTACTATGCCGCTTATTGTCTCATAACCCTCAGCAAGACCCTCAATCTTTCCTACAACAACATCGTCGGCATTAATTCCGATTCCTTTATATGTAACAATAACACCTTCGTTACCGGCAGATACGCTCGGTTCGGAGTAATGCTCCTCATAAACACACAATCCGATTACAAAGCCTTCCATATCGTATAATTGAACATCCGCGCTGCTTTGATGTCCTCGGTCAAAGCTGTTTCCGTATGCCTTTTCATTCGAAAGATCCTTTGCATCCGCAGGTAATTTCAAACAAGCGGTATCTGAGTTAAAGAAATAATGTGTTCCGCTTCCGTTGCCCTCGCCTATTGCGTCCAGATAATCATTTTTCATTAAATATTTAACTCCGCCGTACTTTTTCGGCAAAATAATTTTTGTGATTTCACCGTTTGAATTCAACCTGTATTTTATCGGTTGACCTTGCAATTGTAAAAGAGCTTCATTATTTGCTGAATCAGAATCTACTTTTATTTTTTTTGAACACTTGAATGTATTCCATGAGTCCTCGAAAATATCATATACACGCATTTCTACTATTTCCGTGTCATCATCCGAGACCCACGCTTTTCTGACATATCCGTAAATATCATCATTTTTTTCTTCTTTCATTCCGGTTATCATGCCGTTATGATCCAAATAAAATGTACATTTTTTATTAACCGGTATTGTCTTGCCGCTTGCTTCAATATAATCCTTAAAAAAGCAATTGTATTTATATATTTTATCATTTATAACCGCTTCATCACTGCCAGCTGTCCGGGCAGAAGCAGTAATACTCTCACGTGTCACAACTAATTCCGTGTAATCGCCGACGCTTGTCTTTGACCTGAAGATTGAAAGGACATCATACGGTCTTATATCTCCCGGTTGTAATTCCTTTCCTCCCATTGTGATTTTATATGAGCTCGGATCATCAAAATCAATCTCAGCTTTATATTGAGTACCGTCCCCGTTCTTACGGAATTTGTCTGTTATATACCCATAATAAATCGCAATATTATCAGCAACCACAATATCGCAGTTTTCTATTACCGCAACATCATATATACCGTCACCGTTATTGTCGATAACTCTTATGCTTCCGAGTTTCGGTACAAAATCATCTACCGTAAAAGTATTTGATGCACACGAATTTATAATTACCGATACATCTTCTGCCATATCAAGCTTAAGTTCTTTGTCCTTTTCATCATTTTGATAATAGTACAGTCTTACTTTTCTTGATGTTTTCTGAATCTTCGCACGTTCAATCAAATCCGAAGCAACCGATATTTCTTTTGATTTTGATTGTTTCATAACATAATCCAGCACATTTTCTTTTAATTTACTGTCATAATGATAGTAATATTTTACCGAATGACCTATAAGCTCCGCCGCATTTGTCTTTCCTATATTATATTCTTCGTCATTAATTTTTACGGTGTCCTTTGCACAGCCTTCGCCGTAAAGCGAAGTTTTTGAATTTGCGGTTATTATTCCCTTATCATAATATATATCAAAATATTGATTAATAAAGTCCTTATCCTCGTCCGCAGAATATTCAATCTGATTTTTGTTAATACTGTCAAACAGTATGCTCATTACCGGTGCTTCCGAAGCATTAACCATAATTTTGAGAAACTGCTCATAATTCAAAAACTCATTGGCAGCCTCTCCGACACCCTTTACAAGTCCTATCTGCGACGCAATATTCATATATCCGTTCGGATATCCTCCGTATGATTCCGCAAGCTTTTGATAGCCCATAAGCGTTACAATCGATTTAATTCCCTCAGTATATGAAACCGCCATATCCGGGCCGAATGTACCGTCACCGTTTCCGACCATAATTTTGCTGCGATAAACTGCTGCAATTGCATTTGCTTCTTCCGAGCCTGCCGCCACATCCGAAAATACATCTTCATCCGATGTCGGAACATTGCCTGTATAAAGCACATTCGCAACCACTCTCGCCAGTTCACCCCTGGATACCGTATCGACAAGGCTAAGCTCCTTATCCTTGATCGGAATTATCAAACCTATTCCGGCAAGAAGTTTATAATCCTCAGAGTTAACAACATAATCGGCGGCATTTGCCGGCATAACAGTCAATATATTTGATATTACTGTCAATAATAAAATAATACTTAGTAATTTTCTTCTCATATTTACACCTCGCTGCCTTCCAAAACTGCATTAATCATCACAGCTGCCTGAGCCTTTGTTGCATTTGATTTCGGAGAAAATGAACCGTCGCCCATACCGGATATAATTCCGCATGTATATAAATAATCTATACCGCTGCTTGCATATTCCGATATATCGGAACTATCCGAAAATTTTAATGCCTCTCGTTCAGCAGACAATTTTATTCCTTTTTTATTAATTGCACGATAAAGCATTGCGGACATATCCTGTCTTGTTATTTTAATTCCCGTACCGAATACATTATCGCCAATTCCGCTTACTATTCCCGCATTATATGCGCCCATCACGCTTTTTTTGTACCACGCATTTTCATCAACATCAACAAAAACGGTCGGTAAATCGGAATCTGCAAAGTCAAATGCCAATGCCAGCATATGCGCAAATTGCTCACGTGTTATATTATTGCCGGGATTAAAATTTCCGTTTTCGTCACCGGACACTATATTTTTCTTTTCCAGTGCCGCAATTGCTGCCTTTGCCCACGTAACAAGTTCAATATCTTTTATTTTCGAAACATTTTGTGATGTCTCTATATCGGTTTTTGCAACAGGGATTGACATATTATTTGACTTACCGTTCGAGCCTCCTGAACCTCCCGAACTGCCGGAGCTTCCGGAATGACCCGAGTCTGCTTTTTTTCCGAGATTTTTTTTCGCTTCGTTAAATACATTTGCAATCTCTCCCGAAGACGCATATTTATGCTTTGCAAGAGCATGATATACACTTTCTTTCTCCGAAAAATATGCACCGTAATCAAGGCTTATTCCCAGATAATCGGCATTTATTTCAAGTGCATTTTCCATACCGCTCCAAAGTACATTGTTAAATACCTCTACAACAGTTGCTTCGTTGTAAGCCTTAATTAATTCATCCGGTGTGTCATATGTATTTCCGGCTTCAAAAAGACTTTTTAAAATCCGAACCAAACTGTCCTTCCCCAAAATTCCGGCATTGCTTTTTTCGCCTGTTGAAATGCCAAGCAATTCGGCATTTGTCTCAAATGTCTGATAATAAATTTGCGAATCCGTTACCTCACTTAATCCGTTAAAAAACTGAAGTCCGATCATCTTATTAAAAGAGCCGGCAAATTTGCTCTGTTCAAAATTGCTGTTCTTTGCAAGATAATCAAAAACATTATCTTTGTATTTTTCCCGCAATAAATTATATTTATCCAAATCGCACCCGAATGAAAGCAGTATTCCTTTGCAGTCAGTAATTAATGCCGAAATCCCCTCTGCATTATCGGTTTGGTTCAGTTTTTCGATGAATTGCTTTTTTTCTGCAGATGAATAAAAAGAATATTTACCGTCCGCGGCCGTATATTCTCTGCCGCCGACAAAAAAAGCATATTCTCCGCTCGGGTCACTGTCCACGGGGACTACTTCAATATTAAATTTACCGTCTGCATTGCTTTTAAACTCGGTCATACGGTAAATACCCGTCAAATCGTCAGTTTCCGCTCCCGGCAGCATTACTCTGAATGTTAAGGTTCTTTCCTCAGCAGGAGTAATACTTCCGCTGATTGTTACACCGTTTTCGGTATACGTATTTTTGCCGAGCTTTATCTCCGGTATTTCCTGCGCAAAGCAAATTCCCTGCATTGCAAAAACAACCGATAATGCAATTGATACAATTTTATTCTTCATTTATGTTCTCTCCTCTTGTTTCAAAGCTTTCGGCATCAATAACCGTAAAGAATGTCAATGCACGGTCGCGCCTGTTTGCCGCAATTGCTTCGGCAGTTTCTTCAAGGCTTGTCGCAGGTGCTGCAAGCGTATCCGATACCGGAACAAGCAAGACGATTGAACCGTCCTCTCCCTTTAAATTAGGAATTTCCCAGCCGCTGCCGAAAATTGTATATCTTTTTGTCGTATAATCACCCTTTGCGCCATATACATTCATATCAAGAAAACTATTTGAAAAACCTGTATGCATACTGTCGCCGTCGGGGCCGGAATACATTCCGGCAGTATTTTGAACAACCATATGATTTGCTATAACAACCCTTTTATTGTCAACCAAAAATGCCTCGGATGAACTTTTTGTTTCAAATATTTCAAATTCCATTCCGTATTTATTTGTGTAGTCCTTAAATATCTCAACATTTTTTCCCGACAGTAAATTTATTATTCCGTTATATGACTTTCCGTATTGCGTAAGCTCACCGTAATCACCTTCACACAGTGTTGTTTCCGTATCATTGTCCTGTTTTTCACTCCAAAAAACTTTAAACTGATCCGGTGCTTCTTTATTAAGAAGCGACCAATAAAAAGTTCTCAAATAATTATTGGCGGTATATGTTGTTGCATTTAAATAACCGGTCTCGGTTTGCCATATATACGGAACTATACCCATTGCTTTAATCTGATTGTACAAATAATTCAATCCGCCTGTTGTCGCATTGTAAACGTTAAATACATCTATTGACGAAAAAGCGTCATTATCTTTAAGGTTTTTCAAAAAGACATCTGTATCATAATTGTTAGGAATACCTCCGCATACAATTTTATATCCCATGTCCTGCAATATCTTCGCGGCAGGTTTATGAATTTCTTCCAGATAATCGCTTTCACTGCCGTAAAAATTTTCTGCCTTTCCGAACGGCTCATCGTAAATCTGAATGTAATCGGTCATGCCTTTTAAATTTTCTCCGATATATTTTACAAACTTCTTCCACTCTTCTGCGCCGTTTCTGTTAAGCCGAATATTTTCGGGCGAAATGATTAATTCCTCCTGCTGCATTTCGTCTCCGTTCTTTTTGCCTACACTTCTGACGACTTTTTCATATTTTATTCCGCGAAGCCTTCCGACATTATACTCTTCTCCGTCCTTTATAAACGAATACGGCATTGTCTCCACTGCCCAAACCGGTGTTCCTGTTATTAAAACCAATACCTTTCTTCCGGTTTCGGAAATGTTTTTTATCTCATTTTCTGCTTTTTCAAGCTCTTCCTCATCAAATACACCGAATCTCGGCTCCAGTTCGGACCACGATATATCAATTCTTTCCCATCCGTTTAAAATTTTGTCGGATTCATAAACTCTGTTGCTTACACCCATAAAATTTCTTATTTCCGTCAATTCTTCCGATTGCTTATTATCGCTTGCAAGCACGGAAAAGCCTGAAAATGTCATAATTACCGCAACAGCTGCGGATATTAGCCTTTTCATAATCAAATCAGCACATCCTTTCTTATTCGCCTTTTTCCGTCCAAGCCGGATAATTCGGAGCAGTCAGCATGCCGTCTTTTATATTATCGGCGCTCACAACCAGATATATTGTCCTTACCGGGCTCCCCACAGCACTGTATTCCGCTGCTTTTTCATTTTCTTCTTTAGTCGGAACATAAACTCTTATTTTTCCGTCTTCCAGTCTTGTATATTCCAATACAGTTTCATTTCCTATACAATCTTTTCGTACAATTTTAATATTATCGCCGCTTATTCCGTCCAAATCTACACTTATATATGTATTACCGTCATCCAAATCTATTGTCTTTCCGTTTCCGTTGACATCGCACATTAAATTTGAATAGTTGTTTTGCTTAACCAAATGCATGGAAATTATCGCTTTGTTATCGTCAAGCAAAAAGCCTTCCGCCGAAGAACTCATTTCATCAATTTCCGGTTTCAAAAGCGGACTTGTTGCAAAATTGTCATATTTCTTTATGCTGTTACTGTAAAACATCTCCGCAAAGTTTTTAATCTGCTCACCGTTTGCAGTCAGTCTTGAACCTGCATACATACACGCATTGTATCCGTACGCTTTCGGGTCATCCGGGCTGTAAGCCGCAAACCACATAAGCTTTGATACATCATCACTCTTTTCGTACATTCCCTTGTCAAGCGCCCATCTGAGCGTCCTTGCAAATATGTTTGATGAATAGTAAGGCTGACTTGAAAAGCCCATTTCCGTCTGCCATATGCACGGAGTTTCGATGCCTCTTTCCTTTGCTGCGCGCCACAAATAATCCATTGACGCAAGCGGATGATAATGAATGTCATATATATCTATGGTTTTCCATGAATCATTTCTGTCAAGAAGATCAATTAATTCGGACATCGGTCCGCAGCACGGCCAGCCGCCGAAAACAACTTTTTTGCCCTTGGAATGAACCACTTCCGCAGCCGGATTGTGCACATCGCGGAAATACTGATCTATATCTCCCATGTAAAATCCGGAAGATGGATACGCTTCGTTCCAAATTCCGAAATATTCAAGATTATACGGAGCTTGCGAGAATGTATCCACAATAAAACCTACAAATCTTTTCCAGTCGTCAACCGCATCACTTCTCATCTGATATTTATCCGTAAGAACATATTCGTCACTGGTGGTTATTTCTCCGAATTTATTTTGTATAGTAAATGTTCCTTCCCAGCCGGTTTCCTCGCTTGCAGGTCCATAGGTGTATGTTTCACCGGTTAATTTGTGGGTAAAACTATAGCCGTTCTGCTCCACTGCCCACATAGGACTGTATGCAATAACAGGCAGAGGCTCATACCCTTGACTTCGAAGATCCATGATTTGATCCCCTATATCCTTTATATTTTCAGGGTCGTACACACCTCTTTCACTTTCTGTCCATGCCCAGCCGATGTCCAAACGTGACCATTTTATTCCTTCTATTTCTTCTGTGGTCCCCTGATTAGTTCCCAAAAATTCACGAATCGGGTAATCCATAATATAATGTCTTTTTGCTATATAGCTTCTCTCCATACCTTCCTTTTCCGCACAAGCCGTTACATCGGTATGGTCTGTCAGTGTGAACGGCTCAGTGTACAAAATCCTGGTATCCGATACCGCCGGATCACTGCCGTCAAGCGTATAATATATTTCGGTGTCCGCCGTTGCCGACGCTAAAGAAACCTTGCTTCCGTAAGGAATATCCGGCAATTCGGGAGTCATGACCGGAATTGCAGTCTGCTCAACATTCATAGCCTTTACGGTCACGTCAAAAAATCTCGGAACCCACCATTCATTTCCCGTATTTCTTTCTATGAAAAATATTATATCGTCGCCGCTATTCCATTTATTTTTCGGAACGGTAAAATCAAATTCATGTGCTCCGTCCTGTTGTTCATATAAAATATCAATACTGCCCTTTAAAATATCGCTCCGCGCATCGGAGGTTTTTGCAATTATTAAATGACATGCATCAACACTGCCCTTTATGTTAATTCCCAGCGGCGCGTTTGCATAGTTTTTATCAACTGTATAAACCGCAGCAAGCGGAATTGTATCTGACATCCATGTGCCGTCCGACTTAAAAAATCTTGTATAGTTCCCGTATGATGCATTATCTGCCCATTCATCCGGATTAAAAGCAGTGCCGTCGCCCTTTTGAAGATAGTTCATTGATCTGATTGAATTATTTTCAATTAAGTTGGTTCCTTTCAGATAGCTCCAGCGTCCTGCCTGCACAATATTATCATCCGTATTAAAATCATTGATAAAATTTGATGAATAATTCGGATTATCATCTTTCTCCAAAGCAAAAGCATTATTCTGAAAAAGCATCATTATCGCTAAAACCACCGAAGCTGTTCCGGTATGTATTTTCATTGTTGTTATCGTTCCTTTCCTTAAATTGATAAATACAGAATTGCGAAATACTGCTTTTCGAGATTATTATACTGTCTCTTTAAAAGCAGTATTTCGCCGCTGCGGATAATTCCTCTGATGTAACGCGGAATCAGTTTAAAATATCACTCTTATCCCTAAATTAATAATATTTTCCCTAAAATTCAAACGGTAAAAAGATCACTTTGCCGTTAATATTCGCATATATTAAATGCTGCACTTTGACCAACACACCAAATATCATTTGAAGTTCTTGTTACTCTAAATATTATATCTGTTCCTTCTTTCAGATATTTCTTCGGAATATGAATATCACTTATGCTTGTTTCCGAAAATTGTGAAAGAGTCTTATCATAAAGTACAAGCGGCTGCACTTCGCTGCTTACTTCATTTGCAAGTCCGTCATTTACGCAAAATATCTGAACTCTTGCACCGATTGTATCAAGTCCGATTTGTCCCGAAACGCTTGCACCGTTTCCGGCATTTTTAAAATCATCGGCTTTGACAGTATAAACCCATGCAAGCGATCTTGCGTCAGTTCTGAATTCTCTGTTACCGATAACATGCACATATTCGTCTCTGTTAGGATCCGCTGCCCAAGTGCCTGCATATTCGTTATTGGAACCTTCATTTCCGTTTTTGAGCAGGTTATTTACCTTTACGCCGGTTATTATTTCCTCATCGTCCATCTCCTCAGTAACAGTTTCTGTTAAATGATAATAACTCCAGTGCCCCGGTCTTGTTGCATTTGTTTCCGTTTCAAATCCAAGAACACTGTCCGCCTCAAATTTAGTTTTCGGGTCAATTGTCTGTTTATCCGATGCAGTGATAATTCCTACGAAATTTGTAGGCGACATTGTCTGTTCATCACCATCTCCGTAATTATACTCGGATTCGACCGCAAAAATAATGTCTGTTCCCGCATTTACAGCACCTGCCGGAATAACGGCTTCAAAAATATTATTATTATCGGATACATTTGTGTAGCCGTCGGTTTCCGAGCAAACGCTTCCTTCCGTATATGTATAATTCGAGAATTTTCCGTAGCATGCCGTCCACATATTCGCGCCGAATTCTATTGAGTTTAGGTCGGTATCTTTAGAAGCAAAAATTGCCAGTCGTCCGTCTTCTCCCGAAAGTCTGCCCTTTATTCTGAGTTCTTTGCCTGCCATACTCTCATCAATTGTATAATTGTACATCATTGTAACATGCTGGTCTGTATATACTCCGCTATCGTTTAAAAGATTCCACCAATTTTTATCAGCAGTTTGCAGCCATGAGCCATCACTGTTTGCAGTCATGACAGCATAGCTGAACAGATTTTGATTTAACAACCTGCCTGCATTTACAAGATATGACCATCGTCCGGGCACAATCTCATTTGATTCGCTCATATAATTATCAACAGTATTTGTTTTAATTTCTGCCACCGCAGCCGGTTTTTCCGCTTCGATTGTAACCTCTGTTTGATTCCAGACATAACCGCCTGCCTGACAGCTTATAACAAACATTATATCATTACCTTCTTTTACTTCGGAAGCCGGAATCGTCAAGCTGAAACTGCCGTCATCGGGCAATTCCGACACAGACTTACTAAAATACGTCCTGGTAATCACATCTGATGAAATTTCTTCAACACTTTCAGTATCGGTATCATTTGTTTTGATTACAGAAATAATGCTGTCACCTCCGTATGCTTCATCAGTGAAGTTACCGCTTATCTTAATATCTTTTCCTGCTGTTTTCGGTCCCACTGTATAGTTATATATTAAATCTCTGCCCCACTCGGTGCTCGTTTTTCCTTCACTTGATAAAAACCAGTTGTCATTCTTATCAGCTGACAGGAACCAAAATCCGGGGTCATTTGCATCATTCATTAACTCCGTAGAAATTTCTCCGTCCGACGCAGTATTTGTGTTTGAATACAAGTATGACCATCTGTCCGCACCCAAAATATTTTCGGTAAAATTAAAATCGGTCACATTATTTGTCGAATATTTTGACGAAAGATCTATAGCCTCTGCCAGCGGGCTCTGCTCCGTCATTCCGTTCCAAACCATTGCCTTGACAGTATCGTCCTCGGATAAGGTAAAATCGTCCGAATTTTCGAGAATTGCAGCAAGCTCACCCGACTTTCCCGAAGCAATCGGCTTTGTGTCGGAAACAATTTTTACAAGCTTGCCTCCCCTTTTTACCGTTACAAATACATAAGGATTAATGTCGGCATCTGTATTATTTTCGACGACCGCATTTCCTATTATTGCAACAGTATCCGCACCGAATGATTTAATGGTCTCGCCTTCTTCATTCTGAAACTCAAAATTTGTGCAGACAGCCTTACCTCCCTCGGCATTGACAACCGCCGTCATGCTTGCGCACATTGACAGTACGGTAACCGCAGATAAAACACGTCTCAATAATTTTTTCTTTTTCATTTTCTTCTTCCTTTCTAATTTTTTTATATGAATCTTCATTTTCTGAAGATAAGCATATACCTATTTGTTTTTTTCATTATACGGATTCAGATACTCCGTCTGAAATCTTTCCGCACCGTTTTTTGCAAGTGCATTCAAATCGGCATTGGGATTTGAAAATACCTCTATAATTATCTCGTCCAATATTTTGTACAAATTCTGTGCCTCGACATGTTCCTCTTCTCTTATTATGACATCATCAAAGGCCATAAAGTTTTCATAATCCTTAAAATCTGCATTGCAATACTTGCCTCGTATCTCCATAAGCTTTTCTTCCTCCTTGCCCGGGAGCCATAGGCTTATAGGTGCTCGATTCAATATGATTTTGTTATCTTCATAATCTTTTTTTATCGATTCGGTAAAATTTTCGATATAATTTGCATTGTCGCTTGGTGCTAAACTCCCGTTTTCATTATGCCAGTCGAGAAGAGCTTCAATTTCCTGTTCATTACAGTGATTGTTGATAAACAAAAGTGAGCCTCCCATTTGAGCATATGCCCCTGCCGGTCCCCTCGGCATACTTACCGCCATAATATCCTCAATCGGCATTTTGAATACATCACTGAGCATATCTCCCGGAGGATCATAAATAAACATTCCCAGCTGGTTACTTGTATACTTCATTAATAAATTCAATTTGTCCATTCTAATATTATCCGAAACCCCGTTATATTTCCACTTTAAATCACTCAGATATTTAAGAGTTTCAACAAATTCCGGACTGTTGAATGAAGCAATCCAATTTCCGTCAAAATCCTTTTCTTCAAATTTTACACCATAGCTCCATGCAATATTCATGAGCTGCCAGCCGCCGTAACGCCCGTCTCCGGCAAGTCCGAATCCGTCTGCTCCTGTTTTTTCTTTTATTATACTTGCATATTCGGCAACCTCATCATAAGTTTTAGGATACTTTATACTCCCATCAGCATTTACAAGTCCCGCTCTTCTGAACAATTTTTTATTTATATAAAGTCCCTGAACATAGACTTTTATGGGAATGGCGAAAATTTTATCATTTCGTGATACATATTCTATCCAATCCGGATTAAGCCTTTTGTCAAGCCCTTTCTTTTTCATCGCTGCTGTTAAATCTGCCGCACAGCCGGCATTTACAACATTATCCATCTCTGTAAGCGGAGCAAAGAAATACATCGGTAAATCACCGCTGTCATACATACTCTTTATCTTTTCGACTATATCTGCCGTTTGATAATATTTTTCTTCTGTCGGAATAACTTCAACATCGGGATATTTACTTGTAAAATATTTTACTTCCGAATAAAATTCATCGGGACAAATTCCGTTTTCATCCTTTACCGGGATACGAATTACGGTTTTACTCCCGGAATCAGAACAGGAGCAAATCAACGCTGCTGAAAGCAATATCACCATTGATTTTAAAAAGTTTCTCGTAACAATCACCTCGTCATCAATTTTTGCATTTTTATTTTATTACAAATTTCAGCGATTGTACAGACCCACTTTTTAGTTTTGTCACACTTTTTTTCTATTTTCCTTTTCCAAGACGTCAAATGTAACATTTTTCAGTTCAAAAACATAGATAATACGGGCATCTTACAATATTTTCGAATGCAGGAATTTTTTGTTACATCAGCTTGACATTTTCAAAAAAATGTGATATTCTTATATACAATATTTATTTGAGGTGCATTGTAATGGGAAAAATAGAATTAAAAAAAAGATTGTCAAATACATTCTTCAAAACATATTTACTAATTTTAATACCGATTTCCATATCCTTAATTTTGTGTCTTTATATTACATTTGCCTACAACAGACAATATACTTTCCTGTTAAAAGACACATATTCGCATAAACTGGAATCAATATTTAACGAAAATGAAACCTCAATACAAGCAATAATAAATTCAGTGCGTGCTTTGGAAAATAACGGTACCTTTATGGCTGTAGCAAACGATCAGGGGAGCTCGGCAACTGCCTCTGAAATATCAGATTCTATATATACAATCCGTCAGATACTGGAAAGCAACAGTCTTATTCAAAGCATTGCTATTGTCAGCCGCTCCGGTAACACAGTATATTCCACCGGAGGTAACACCACCATTGAAGATTATTTTTACAATGAAGCAAAATATGACAGCTATAATATTGACTTTTGGAGAGCCTACCAGCAACCGCTTTCTGAATATCTGATTCTTTCGCCGACAATCATGCACACATACAATCTTCAAAATTCAGTAATGCCTGTTGTTTTTACGCAAATAGGCAATACTAAAATAACAAAGCTGCTGATAATTAATATCAGTATCCCACAAATTATGGAAAATGCGCAGAAGCAAACCATAACCGACAATTCTCTGTTCTTGCTTTTAAATAAGCAAAACGGACAAATATTTGATGCAAAAACTCCGACCTTCAGTTCATCAGTATCAGCAGATATGCTTGATAAAATAACTAATGATACATATTCCACATTTGATTATAGGTCAAATAACAATAAACGTAACCTCATTATATCATACTCGGCTTCACGCTCATTGCTCGGCTATAGTTTTGCAGTTATGATTCCTTATTCGGATATACATAAGCAAATGCTGCCGATACAAAAAATCCTTGCTGTCGTAATTATGCTTGCAATTGTTCTCACTCTTGTGCTGGCATATATGAGTACCAGAAAAATATATGCTCCGATAAAGAGTATCGCCTCACTTTTCGGCGGTCACACAACAGAAAAAAACGACTCGGGCGATATAACCGAGTACATATACTCATCCGTGCTTGAAATTCTTAATTCAAACAAAAATCTTATACAGGAATACTCAAACACTCTTCCCGCGGCGCAAGAACATTATCTGATAAATTTGCTTAATTCAACAGAATACTACCCTGAGCTCCGAAATATAAAACTTGACTTTAAATATGATTATTTTTCATCTACAGTATTGAAAATAACGCCTACTGATTTATTTTATAAAAAATTCACAAATATTGAATACATATCCATACAATTGGGCTTACATAATATACTGCAAAGTGCTTTTGATGAAAAGTATGATACATATGTAATCCCGAGTGAAAGTGATACGTTGTATGTCTTACTTAATTTGCCGGACAGTAATCAAGAAAAGGAAATCAGCAAAATTATTGACGAGTTTCGGCAAAATCTGTCCGCCGACCACGAATTTATTGAGCTCAATATTACAAGAGGCGGAATTTATCCCGGACTAGAAGGCTTAAAAAAATCCCACTATGAGGCTGTAACCGCAATGTCCATGCATATGGAAGCTCCCGAACACAGCCTTATTAAAATCCATGCCCTCGGCGACCGTGACGAAGCAGAGAACTATTCATTTTCATTAAATGATGAAAACACACTGCTGAACTATATTTTATCCGGGAATTTGGAATTAACCAGAGAATTAACAAAGAAAATTATTTATGAAAACATAACTAAAAATATCAGAGAAAAAACGCTTATTCATCTGTATTTTCATATTTTAAGTACTATATTTAAGGCAATGCGTATAAAGAAAATCAACTACGACCCGGATATGAACGGTGACTTTGAAATAATAAACAACATTCTGTCTTTACCAATGAACGAAATTTACAATACAATTTTCAAACTCATTGATGAAATTGAAGAATTTATGCTGAAATCAAATCAAACACTTGATATTCAAACTGTAATAGATTATATCGAAAAAAACTATAAAAAGGATCTAAGCCGCGAATCAATTTCCGAAGAACTCGGCATTAATGAAAACAAGCTTTCTAAGGTAATAAAAGACGAATTGGGTATGAACTTTGTTTCGTATCTTGCTTCCGTCAGAATAAAAAAAGCAAAAGAATTACTCGAAAAAAGTGACAAGAACGTAACAGAAATATACGAAGCTACCGGCTTTAATAATCGAAACACATTTATCAGAACATTTAAAAAAGAAGTCGGAATAACGCCATCCGAATATAGAAAGAAATACAAAAAATAATCGGTTTTAAAAAAAATTATGGGGTAATCCCGTAATGTCATTATATACCGTGTTTTTATGTACGGAATACCTTTTTGATAATTCGGACAGAGTTACTTTTTCTGAACTTATAATCAAAAGCAATATTTCTATCCGTCTTTCAAAGGTAGACAATTTACCTGTCATAGCCGTTACACCTCCTTCCGAAGTTCATTGTAGCACCTAATGTCACAAGCTCATTGTAACTTTCAAAAAATAATTTCATAATTCCGCTCCTTTGTGAAAATTTTGTTGGATTTGCACAAAGGTGTTAGGCGGTGCTCGGCTATGTTTAACAAGGCATAGGAAACAAAAACAGCCAAACTTGCCCGTTTGAAAAACACGGGTAAATTTGGCTGTACGGTCAGCGTGTTTATTGTGTCCGTCGTGATAGTCGTCCGATTGTTTGGAGGCTTTTTGTTTTCTTCTGTGCCTTTTTGCTCCTCGGCGTATGCTATGCACGGTGATACAGTTACAGAATACCATAATTCTCACTCCCAACCGCACAGCATATCCTCTTAAAGTCGGCAAACAGTTTTATAAAGGGCAGATATGCCACGCAACGCTAATAATGAAAATAATAAAACAACATTACTGCACCTCAATTTTTCGTTTGTTCCAAAGCGACAAAAAAAGCCGCCCGAACAAAGGTTTTTGCCTTCGTATCGAGCGGCTTCGGTGCCTTCCTCAATTAAGAAGGCATAAATTATTAAGTTTTATTTTTCTGACGGCAGAGCTTTTGTTATAACAACTTTTTGCTCTTTTTCAATCCATTCAACGCTTGCACCAAGTTCCTCGGAAATAAAGCGTATTGGTGTGTAGGTGCGGTCGTTTTCGATAAACGCAGGAGAATCAAGCTTGATTTCCTTGCCGTTTACCTTTGCTGTTGCAGCGCCGATGGTAATAAGAATTGTTACATTTTCATCGGTTTTAAGGTTTTTGCCCGTAATGGTTACAAGCTGTTTTTCGCCGTCCCATTCAACCTTTGCGCCCAAGTTTTCGGCAACAAATCTTGCCGGAAGCATTGTTCGGTTGTTTACGATTTTCGGAGCAACATCGTTAGATTTCGCCTTGCCGAATACCTGTGCGTCCTTTTTGCCAATCGTTAAGATAATCTGATTTACCGAATTATCCTTTTCCGTCCATTTCGCATAGAGTGTGAAGCTCTTTGTTACCTTTGCGGAAAAATCGTACTTGGTTTTGAGTTCCTTATCCGAGTACCAACCGTCAAAATCAAAGTTTTCCTTTGTCGGCGCTGTCGGCTCTTTAACAACACTATTTTTTGTTACGGAAGATGATGTAATTGCGTTTCCGCCGTTTGTTTCAAACTTAAC
>CAKSFY010000030.1 GCA_934454035.1 uncultured Clostridia bacterium
GTTTCTTCACCACACCAACCAGCGTCCATCCACACGTACTCAAACGGCAGATTTTCTTGCTTTATTTTTTCTATCCGTTCAAGAACTGACGAGCTTTTCATCCCCCCCCAAACATTGAAACAAAGCGGACCGTGCATATCTCTGCCCTTACTGCCAATAAGAGAAAATTCCTCTCTGACAAGTCTGCGCCACAGGTTCTGCGTATCAATAACGCTTGCTTCATAAGGCAAAATGACAATTGAAGAGGTTCTTACTTTTTCTCCGCCGTAAAGCATAAATTCGGTATCATCAACCTTTGTTCTTATTCTCATACTATCCGGATTCCTGTTTAAAATGCATCTCCATTTTCCCGTCCAGCCTATGGCAAAAATTATACCCTTTCCGTTTTTGTGAATGTTGAAAAACGGTGCTGCGGTATCGCTAGAACGGCCTGTATCGGTTGTGTATTGTTTTTCGCAACCGGTAAAAAAGTGATTAACCCTGCTGTTTAAGTAAAGCTTATCCGGCTCGCAGTAAAACTCCTTGCATTCGCAGCCTGAGCCGCTCGGGGCAAACACCTTTGTTGCACTGTCTTTATCTCCGAGATATGCCTCCCATTTTTTAGGGTCTTCATGCTCTATCGGCAGCTCGCAGTCGCAGTCGCAAAGCTCCGTTATAAGCTTAGTCGGCTTATCGGAAGTGTTCTCAAGCCAGTTCACCCATTCGTATGCTCCGAATTTATCTATTTTTCGTGCGATATTTGTGATTTTGAGTCCATCTTCAAGCTCATAAACCGTTATAAGTTCGCCATCTTCTTCCTTTGTGCTGATTTTATAATCAAGCTCATCCATTGTTTTTCCGTCATATAACAAACTTATACGTCGATTGTTTTTTAAAAATTCCATTGTAATTTCTCCTTTAAAATCTTCCTTTTATTTTACTTTCGTCATTTGTGAGTGCCTTTAAGCCATTTGTATGAATATTTTCCGATGCAAAGCTTTCAATTTCACCTTTCGGATAAAAATGCAGAAGTTCTCCGTTTTCCTTTTGATTTTTAATAACGATAACATTTTTCAAAACCATATTATCTATTTTATCGTGAACGGTAATATAGTTTGTATCCTCCGGCTCGCCGTCCTGCTCGGTTATTTCCAGTCCGTCTATTATGATATTTTGCAGCTTTTGACATGCAGGCATTTTATATTCGGCATAGTTTGACGGGTGTGTTTCATAAAACGGAAGTCCAAGCTCGATAAGCGGTCTTGAATCCACACTGTTGTGATGTCTGATATTTTTAAGCGTCAGTGTTTCTATATTTCCTCCGACTGAGAAAAGTACCGGAGGGTGATAATGATATGTATTCTTTGCTGCCTTTAAATCAACATTTTCTATAAATATATTGCCGAAATTTCCGCACGATTTGTCCGGAAACCACGGATTTATATAAAAACCGTAACTTCTGTAAATTCCGGTAATATTTCTGATTGTTACTCTGTCAAGCCTGCCGATTCCTCTTGTGAGAAGCCGTACCGCCTGCTCGCCGTCGTCCATCATTATACCGTCTATCAAAACATCGGTAATCGACGATTCTTTATCTCTTTCGTCAGGTCCGACATTTATAACATCGTCGCCGACCTTGCCTCCGCAGTTTAAAACCTTTAAAAACTGTCCGGGCCCCCAGAAATGAAATCCGTCCTGATTTCCGCGCGTTCCGTATGGCAAATCGAGCCATACATTCTGCACGGTAACATTTTTAAAGCAGCCTACCATAAGCGCATATGTTCTGAAATCGCGTATGGTTACATCTCTTACCAAAAGATTTTCAACTCCGTAAAAATCCATGCAAATATTAGATTGTTTCAACTCTCCATCCGTCATGTTAAGATCGCCGGCATGATAGTATCTGTACTTTGTTCCTTCAGGCATCTCCTCTTCCAGAATATCCTCGTGATTTTCCATATGCATATCAAGCAGATATCTCGGATCGTCATGCTCCTGATTTTGCCCGTTATGATGATATGTGCCGCCGAGTATGCTGATGTTTTTTGTTTTAATATGTCTTAAATCGGGATTGGCGAGCTTAATAAGCGAGCGATCCATGCCGCTTATCTGATAAAAGCCGCAGTCGGCAGTCATACATTCTATTGTTGTGTTTGAATAAAGCTTTATTTCTCTTACCAGCGCCGCACCGTCCATAATAAGATACACGCCCGTATCTTCATCCTTTGCCAAATCCAAAACGGTCTGAATCGCATCGGTATCGTCATCACCGCCGCCGGTATATACATTGCTTGTAAGCTTTGCAACATCACTCGCATAAATTTTTTTAATTTTCATAATAAATTCTCCCTTATAATTTTTTAAATTCTCCGCCCTTTATCTCGACCGGCTTATCGTTTGCTCCAATCCATACGCTAAATGCAGACGGATTGTATACCATAGAGCAATCAGCCGAAAATTTAAGACTCTTAAGCGCAGTTACGTAGTTGTACACTTCAATATTGGTTGCAAACCAGATATTTTTTATTTCACATATGTAATCGCAGAAATTTTCCAATGCGTCCCATGCGTCCTCAATTTCATCAAATTCGTAACTATGTCCCCAAATATACAAAATCGGCATATTTTTAGGGCCTTCCGAATATTGCACAAATGACCGTGCATATTTGAGCATTATATCATGATCCGGCTTCATTCCGTACTTGTATGGCTTCAAGCCCCTTAAGTGATGAATTGTAGGATGCCATAATAGGAAATCCTCCGGCAGCGAAAATTCGCCTGTACCCAGTGTAGTCCTTGCGTAAACAACACCGAGCTTTCTTAAGGTATCCGCCACATCTTTACTGAAGCTGCCGTTAGGGTAAGAAAGACCGTTTACTATCCGTCCGGACATTTTCTCAAGCGACTGTCTGTCGTCCATAACTTCATAAACAAGATTTTCCTGCGGAATATATTCAACCGACGGGTGAGTGCGTGTATGCAGCGAAACCTCATGTCCGGCATAAAGCCGCTTTATTTCGTCCGCTGTAACAAATCTGCCGTCAGTTCCTATTCTGCCTGAATTTAAATGAAATGTGCATTTCATTTTATGCTCGTTCAAAATTTTAATCATCTTTCTGTCCTGAACCATGCCGTCGTCATAGCTTAGTGTGACCGCCTTTGTTTTTGCGTTCGGATAATAATTAAATGTTATATCCATGTAAACATCTCCTAACCAAGCATACATATGCAGCCGAGGGAAGCAATTCCTCCGACTATGCCTATAATCTGCCTTTTTGTTATTTTTTCTTTAAATATTACAACCGACATAATTATTATAAGAATCATAGGAAGTGCATTGACAAGCGGAAAGAAAATCTGACTCGGGACAATCCCCGACAATATAAGATTCAGATAATGATTTGCAAATGTACAAAGTCCGCAAACTATCGCCAACTCATGATATTTTGCATTAAATTTAAGCGTTGCTCCAAACCTTTTTGACATTGCCAGAGAATAAATCAGCGAGCAGATAAAGCCTGCAAGCAGGAACACTGCCGTTTCCTCCTTATGCGCCGAGCTTTGGTGAACCTTTTGCAAAATTCCTATCATGCCGGTCGATACAAAGCACAAGCCGCAGAACAAAAGCCACTTCTTGTTTATCGTTCCGCCGTCCTCGCTCTTTTCGAGCGACAGATAGATAAAAAACAGAAGAAATACAATCCCTATAAGCTTAACAAGACTGAATTTTTCCCCAAAGAATATAAATCCGGACATTGTCGGAATTATCATCGAAGCGGATGTTACCAGTGTGGTAAGATGCATAGGCCCCTCACCCAAAGCAATCATTTTGTATCCGTTAGACATTGCCGTCATTACACCGTAAAGAATCCCTACGCAAACAGAAAAAAGCGAAACCTTACCCATAGCCGTCAAAATTGCAAAAATTATTATGCAGATTATGTACGAAACGGCGTTGAATAAATAGGAGTTGCCTTTATCTTTGCATACCCCTTTTCCGAGATAGTTATAAACTCCGCCTTGAATTACGCCCGCCGAAATAGATGTAGCCATTAAAAATCCCATTGTAATTTCCTTTCCGTAGTGCAATCGGTTGCACTTTTAAATTTTTATTCGTATAGTCTTAAATTACTTTTCATAACCAAATGCACGCTTGTTAAAATTCTTTTTGGCGGCATTTCGTTATCAATTAAATAATGAACAAGCTTTTCAAATGCTGTCTTTGCCTGTCCTTTTGCATTTTGAAATATCGTAGCCGATACTGTCTTATCCTTTATATATTCATTAAGTTCCTTATACACATCATATGTTACAAGCGGAATATTGAGTCCGTGCTCTTTTACATACTTACAAAGAGAAAGCGAAACACCGCTTGTTATATACGCGCCGTCAATCTCTCCGCCCTCAAAAGTTCCGGGCAGCGCCGCGCGAAGCAGTTCCTCCGAGTCCATTACCTCAGAACATTTTACTATGTTCAGCCCATTTTTTGCCGCTGCCTTTTTAAAAGATTCCATTGAAAAAGCGTGCACGCTGCTGTCAAGACATCCGGTAAAAAGCGCTATATTTTTCCTTTTTGAAAAACGCAGGCAATCAGCCAGAAATTCTGCCGAAATTTCCGACGCAAGAAACAAATCCTGCTCGGACGCAAAAAGATAATCTATTTTATCGTTCACATTCTGAACCTGAACAATATTTTTAATGTCTTTCAGCATATCAACATATTCTGAGTGTATGCCCGATATAATTACCGCGTCACAGTTTTTGACTTTATTTATTGCAGCCTCTGTACGCTTTTTATCATTACCCGGCAAAAAAAGCTTGTATTCCAGCTTATAGTCTCTAAGCTCCTCATATGCTTCTTTTATTCCGTCCGCCATTTCATTTTCAATAGGCTTAAAATTCGTATTTATGATTACGCCTATTTTGATAACGTCCCCCGATAGTCTTGACGCCATTCTGTTCGGAATAAAATTGTACTTTTCCGCAGCTTTTAAAACAAGCTGTCTTTTCTGCTCATTTACCTTGCCGTTAGGGCTTAATGCACGGCTGACCATCGAAGGCGTCATGCCAAGCTCCTCCGCCAATGTGTATATAGTTACTTTTTTTATTTTTATCACCTCCTGCAACCGATTGCATTATATCATCTTTTATCGGTTGTGTCAATATATTTTCGAGAATAAATTTTAATTTTTTTTCATACTATAAAGTGATGAGTGTAAAAAAATATATTGGTTATTCTTTTTATTTT
This sequence comes from uncultured Clostridia bacterium, assembly GCA_934454035.1. Taxonomy (GTDB): domain Bacteria; phylum Bacillota; class Clostridia; order UBA1381; family UBA1381; genus CAKSQL01. Next base: position 5,228 of record CAKSFY010000030.1, read on the forward strand.
AGTCACTTTGTCAAAAACATTTGTTTTTCGTTGACAAACAAACAAAAAGGTGGTAAGATAGAAGCAATATGATATTGAAAGGACGATCTGACAAATGAAAGAAAATTATAAAATCGGAATTATAGGCGCAACGGGAATGGTCGGGCAGAGGTTCATAACGCTTCTTCACAACCATCCGTGGTATACAATAGAAGTTCTGGCGGCTTCTCCGAGAAGCGCAGGCAAAAAGTACATTGACGCGGTCGGCAAAAAATGGGCAATGGAAGAAGAAATCCCCGATTCTGTAAAAGACATGATTGTCATGGACGCAAGCGGTGATATTGAAAAAATTGCTTCCATGGTGGATTTTGTTTTTTGCGCAGTAGATATGAAAAAGGATGAAATCCGCGCCCTTGAGGAAGCTTATGCAAAGGCGGAATGTCCCGTAATTTCCAACAATTCGGCTCATCGCCACACTCCGGACGTGCCGATGATAATTCCCGAAATAAACGCTGAGCACGCTGAAATTATCAACGCACAGAGAAAAAGACTCGGAACAAAAAAAGGTTTCATAGCAGTAAAATCAAACTGCTCGCTGCAAAGCTATGTACCGGCGCTGCACCCCTTGATGAAGTACGGAGTCACAAAATGTCTTGCCACAACATATCAGGCAATTTCCGGTGCAGGCAAAACATTTGAAACATGGCCGGAAATGGTTGACAATATGATTCCCTATATAGGCGGCGAAGAAGAAAAAAGCGAAAGAGAACCTTTAAAAATATGGGGTAAGATCGAGGGGGACAAAATTGTCGATGCGGATTCTCCGTCAATTACAACACAGTGCCTGAGAGTTCCCGTTTCCAACGGACACATGGCGGCTGTATTTGTAAGCTTTAAGGATAAACCGTCAATCGAAGAAATCAAAAAAGCATGGAAAGACTTTTCCGGCGAGCCGCAGGCTCTTAAGCTGCCGCACGCTCCGAAGCAGTTCCTGCATTATTTTGAGGAAAACGACAGACCTCAGACAAAATCCGAAAGAAATCTTGAAGGCGGAATGGCAGTTTCGATAGGCAGACTCCGCGAAGATACGCAGTATGATTATAAATTTGTATGCCTTTCGCACAATACATTAAGAGGTGCTGCCGGCGGAGCTGTTCTTATGGCAGAGCTTTTAACCGCAAAGGGTTATATGGACTGAAAAAAATAAAATATTGAGGTGTATGTTTTATGGTACCTTTTACCGGTTCGGCAGTTGCACTCGTAACTCCGTTTAACGGTGACAAAGTCGATTTTGACGCACTCGGCGAGCTTATCGACTTTCAGATTTCACATAAGACAGACGCCATAGTTGTGTGCGGTACTACAGGGGAAGCGCCGACTATGCCGAGCAGCGAACATATGAAAGTTATAGAATATTCAGCAGAAAAAATCAACAAACGAGTTCCGCTGATTGCCGGCACAGGCTCAAATGATACGCGCCACGCCCAAGAGATGACATATCTTGCCGAAAAGGCGGGAGCCGACGCAATTCTAAGCGTTACACCATACTATAACAAAGCCAACAAATCAGGGCTTGCGGAACATTACGAAAAAATTGCGGAAGCAACAACTCTGCCGATTATTTTGTATAATGTTCCGAGCCGCACCGGTCTTTCGATTGATTTTTCTGTGCTGGAAAAGCTTTCGAAAATCAGAAATATAGCCGCAATTAAGGAGGCAAGCGGAAATCTTTCTTTCGCCTCCGATATAGCGGCAAGGCTTCCCGATTTGACTTTATACTCGGGCAACGACGATATAGTCGTGCCAATGCTTTCAATCGGCGCAAAAGGCGTGATATCGGTTGCGGCAAATATTTTTCCCGAGGAAATGCATGACATGACCGAGCTTTATTTAAACGGCGAAACCGAAAAAGCAAAAAGACTCCAGCTTGACATGCTGGAAGTGATTAAGGCGCTTTTTATTGAAGTAAATCCCGTTCCGGTCAAATCCGCAATGAATTTTCTGGGATTTCCGGCAGGAGATTTAAGACTGCCTTTAGGCAAAATGAGCGATGCAAATTTTGAAACTATGAAAAACGCTCTTTTGAAATTTACAAAATAACCGGTTTTGTTTTACAATTAGCTATAAAATGATTGGAGAATAAGCAAATGATAAAATTAATTTTAAACGGCTGCAACGGAAAAATGGGGCAGGTTATATCAAGAATGGTGTCCGAGAGCGACAGGTTTGAAATATCTGCCGGAGTGGATATAAATACTGCATTGGAAAATCCGTATCCGGTTTATACAGATTTTTCCGACTGCAAATGCGATGCGGACGTGATTATAGATTTTTCGCACCCGTCCTCCCTTTCAAAGCTTTTGGCTTTCGCCAAAGAACGCAGGCTGCCGACAATAATTGCGACAACAGGGTTAAGCGCAGAACAGCGAAAGGATATATCCGCAGCGTCGGCTGAGATTCCGATATTCTTCTCTGCCAATATGAGTCTTGGGATAAACCTTTTGATAGAGCTTGCAAAAAAGGCAACCGCTATTCTTGAGGACAATTTCGATATAGAAATAATCGAAAAGCATCACAATCAAAAAATCGACGCACCCTCCGGTACTGCTCTTGCCATTGCGGACGCTATATCGGATACCATGAAAGAGCCTGCGGAATATGTCTATGACAGACATGCCACAAGGGCAAAGCGCCGTAAAAACGAAATCGGACTGCATGCAGTCAGAGGAGGAACAATAGTCGGCGAACACGAGGTAATATTTGCAGGCTGCGACGAAGTAATTGAACTGAAGCATTCGGCTGCCAGCAAAGAAGTTTTTGCCGCAGGAGCGGTAAAAGCGGCAGAATTTATGTATAAAAAACCTGCCGGAATGTATTCAATGGCAGACTTAATCGGAGAATTTTAAAAAAGCAAATGAGCTTGTTAAAAAATCAGTCGACTTTTAACAAGCTCATTTACATTTTACTTTTTTCCTGCGTTTCGGTTTTTTCAGCATCTCATTAACTATATCAGCTTGTCCAGCTGTTTCAGCCACACTGCCGATGACGCGTCGGAGGGCATACGCCAGTCACCCCTCGGCGAAAGGCACAGGCTTCCGATTTTGACTCCGTCCGGCAGGCAGCTTCTTTTAAACTGCTGAGTGAAAAATCTTTTGTAAAAGTTTTTAATCCATTTTAAGATAGTTTTATCATCATATTCACCGGCAAAAGCAAGCTTTGCCAGATAATACACCTTTTCCGGCTCAAATCCGAACCGTATAATATTATAAAGGAAAAAGTCGTGCAGTTCGTAAGGGCCTATAATATCCTCGGTTTTCTGCGCAATTTTTCCCGAATCATCCGGAGGCAAAAGCTCAGGACTGATGGGCGTATCCAAAATACTCTTTAATACCTCTGTACTTTCCGGGAACAAATTATAGTCAATAATACTGTCAATCATCCATTTCACAAGTGTTTTCGGAACTCCGGCATTAACCCCGTACATGCTCATATGGTCGGCATTATAAGTACACCAACCGAGTGCAAGTTCGCTCAAATCACCTGTGCCTACAACCAATCCGCCGACCTCACAGGCATAATCCATAAGCACCTGTGTACGCTCTCTCGCCTGGCAGTTTTCATAAGTTACGTCGGTATTTTGTATATCGTGCCCGATATCATCAAAATGTTTTATGCAAGCGTCCTTTATATTGATTTCCTTTGCGGTTACGCCGAGCGTTCTCATAAGCTCAAGTGAAGTGTTATAAGTTCTGTCTGTTGTTCCGAAACAGGGCATGGTAATGCCTATAACCTCTCTTTGGTCAAGCTCTTTGGCAGCCTTTGCCGCAACAAGCAGCGCAAGTGTGGAATCAAGTCCGCCCGATACGCCTATTACCGGCTTGCAGCCTGTCACGGACAGGCGCTTTTTAAGTCCCGATACCTGCAATCTGAATATATCCTTGCATCTTTTTATTCTGTCCGATTTGTCGGACGGGACAAAAGGAAGCTTATTAACCTTGTATAAGCAACCGTCCGCATTTATTTCCTTTACCGGCAGACGGACAATTCTGCAGTTTTCGTGCTTTCCGTAGATTGCCGCCGCGTCCTTGAAGGTCTTTATTTTCATTCTGTCCGATTTTATTTTTCCTATATCAATATCGTTTATCAAAATATAATCATTGTCCGCAAGCTCGGTGTTTTCCGAAATGACTGTTCCGTTTTCGGCAATCATGGCATGCCCGGAAAAAACCAAATCCGTGGTCGATTCATCAGCCCCGGCAGACGTATAAACATAAGCGCAGATAGCCGCTGCCGACTGCTGTGCAATCATTCTGCGGCGATATTCTCTTTTTGAAATAGTTTCGTTGCTTGCGGAAATATTAACTATTATTTCCGCGCCGCCCAAGGCAAGAAAAGTACCCGGAGAAAGCGGCGACCACACATCCTCACAGACCTCCGCCCCGAATGTAATCCCGTCCGCAAGCTCAAATACCAAATTCCTGCCCACGGGAATTTCATACAATTCCTCCGTTTCAAAACAGTCCGACTCAATATGTGTAATGCCCAAGTCCTCGGAAGAGGAAAACCAGCGTTTTTCGTAAAATTCGTTATATGTCGGGATAAATGTTTTCGGTACAACTCCGCAAATCTTTCCTGCCGAAATAATCACGGCGCAGTTATAAAGCTGCCCCGACAAAACAAGCGGCACACCTATCACGGCAGTATTATTCACCTTTTCGGCTATTTTTGCAACGGCTTTTTTTGCCGATTTTAATAATGCTTCCTGAAAAAACAAGTCTCCGCAGGTATAGCCTGTGACGCACAATTCCGGAAAGACCGAAATATCTGCTTTTTTCTTTTCCGTTTCGGCAATAAGGCGGATTATTTCCTCTGTATTTGAATCGGTATCCGCCACAATCAGCTTGGGCACAACTGCCGCTGCTCTGATAAAATTATACATATTTTATTTACCTCTCGTCTATTTTTGTATATGGCTTGTGAGTGCATATGCTCTTATATGCAGGCCTTATAATTTTGCCCGCATTTTTAAGCTCCTCCATTCGGTGAGCACTCCAGCCGGCAATTCTTGCAATTGCAAAAATCGGAGTATAAAGCTCAGGCGGCAAATCCAGCATTTTATATGCAAAGCCGCTGTACAAATCGACATTTGCACTTACTCCCTTATAAATTCTTCTCTCTTTTGCAATTACCTTCGGAGCAAGATTTTCAACCTTTTGATACAAGTCGAATTCTTTCTCAAGTCCCTTTTCCTTCGAAAGTCTTTCCACAAATGATCTGAAAAGCGTTGCTCTCGGGTCGGAAACCGAGTAGATTGCGTGACCCATTCCATATATCAGCCCGGTTTTGTCAAATGCCTGTTTATTTAAAAGCTTTGAAAGATAATCCTCAACCGCTTCATCATCGGTTATGTCGGAAATATTTGCTTTCAGATCCTCAAACATGCGCACAACCTTAATGTTTGCGCCGCCGTGGCGAGGTCCTTTCAATGAACCGAGAGCTGCTGCAATTGCCGAGTATGTGTCAGTTCCCGACGATGTCACGACATGGGTTGTGAAACTGGAATTGTTTCCGCCGCCGTGTTCTGCGTGCAAAACAAGCGCAATATCCAAAACCTTTGCCTCAAGTTCGGTAAACTTGCTGTCCGCGCGAAGCAGATGAAGTATATTTTCAGCCGTGGAAAATTCCGCAATCGGCTGATGTATGAAAAGGCTTTCGCCGTCATGATAATGCTTATATGCCTGGTATCCGTAAACTGCCAGCATCGGAAAAAGCGCCAAAAGCCCAAGGCACTGCCTCAGCACATTTTCCTGCGCGGTCGAATCCGCATTATTGTCATATGCATAAAGCGTAAGAACGCTTCTTGAAAGAGTGTTCATCATGTCGCGGCTCGGTGCTTTCATTATACTGTCGCGGACAAAGCTTGTCGGAAGCGTTTTCCGATACGACGCCAAAATTTCACAAAAGCCGTCCAGCTCTTCACGCTTCGGCAATCTGCCGAATATGAGCAAAAAAGCGGTTTCTTCAAATGCAAACTTTCTGTCACCCATAAATTCCGCAACGATGTCTTCAATGTCTATCCCTCTGTAGTAAAGCTTGCCCGGACAGGCAACCTCGGCGCCGTCCTTCATTTCTGTTGAACGAACCTCACTTATATCGGTAAGTCCGGTAACCACGCCTTTTCCGTTTATATCCCTCAAGCCCCTTTTAACGTTGTACTTTGCATACAATTCGGTGTCAATCGGCTCAAGTCCGTCTGCAAGATGTGCAAAATATTCAAAATTGCAGCTCATAATCGTCACGTCCTTTCCTGTTATTCTCAATTATTCTATTTATATAATACCCTATTTTCTTCCTTTTGTCAATTAACATAATATGAACATTTTTAAAACACGCTTTTCGACAAATTTTTAAAAAAATATAAAAAAAGCCTTTATTTTTACTTATATATATGTTATAATGAAATTTGTAGTATGGCAGACCTTTTAAAAAAGGTATAATTAAAATTTTTTGTAGTACGGAAGGATGGTAATTTTAAAATGGAAAATCTGCAATCAATTCAGGCAACTACGGTTGCCGCTCTTGTTTTATTTGCGGCTGTGATGGTGCTAATCGGATACAGAAGCTATCACAAGACAAAGACAATGGACGGCTTTCTTTTGGGAGGTAGAAACATCGGCGCATGGGTTTCGGCATTTGCTTACGGAACGTCTTATTTTTCGGCAGTTATATTTATCGGCTATGCCGGCAAACACGGCTGGGACATAGGTATAGGCAGCATATGGATAGGTGTGGGCAACGCGGTTTTGGGTTGCCTTTTGGCATGGCTTTTGGCGGCAAAGCGCACAAGGCATATGACAAGGCAAATGCAGGCAAAAACAATGCCGGAATTTTTTGAGGCAAGATACCAATCAAAGCCTATGAAAATATTTGCCGCAGTCATTATATTTGTATTTTTGGTTCCGTATTCCGCAGCGGTTTATAAAGGTCTCGGAACTATGTTTAACACAATTTTCCCGACAATATCGGTAAACTACTGTATGCTTATTATTGCCGTTTTGACGGCGGTTTATTTAGTTTTGGGCGGATATGTTGCAACTGCGTACACAGATTTTGTACAAGGAATAATCATGATTGCCGGAGTATTTGCGATGGTAATTGCGGTAGTCAACACAGACGCCGTAGGCGGATTTTCCGCATGGTATCAAAAGCTTGCAGCAGTGGGCGACAACGGCGACGGAATAACAGGAAGTCAGCTTGTAAGCGTATTCGGCGGAAGCAGCGCAAAATTTTTGTGCACAAACATTTTGCTGACAAGCTTCGGAACATGGGGACTTCCGCAAATGGTAACAAAATACTATGCTATTAAGGATGAAAAATCAGTCAAAGAGGCAACAGTTATATCCACGCTTTTCTGCGCGGTTATAGGCTGCGGAGCATACTTTATCGGTTCGCTTTCAAGACTTGTGCTGAATAACACTCTGCCGGCAGGCGGCAAAGATTCCGTAATTCCGCAAATGCTTATTGCGGCACTCGGCGGCGGAAAAGTGACAATAATAATTTTAGCGGTTATACTTATATTACTTTTGTCGGCGTCCATGTCAACGCTTGCTTCGGTTGTGCTGACATCTTCTTCCGCGGTTGCAGTAGATATACTGCCCGAAGTGTCGAACAAATTTAACGACAAAAAACAGGTAAAAATTTCGAGAATACTCTGCCTTATATTTGTTGCTTTGTCTTACATATTCGCAACAATGAATATATCTATTATAGTCAACATAATGTCCTTTTCGTGGGGAGTTGTGGCAGGCTGCTTCATAGGCGCATACATCTGGGGCATCTACAGCAAAAAAACCACAAAAGCGGGGGCATGGGCAGGCATGATAGCCGGCATACTCGCGGTAGGCATACCGACTCTGGCAATAACCGTATCGGGCGGATTTTCGCAAGCGGTTTCCAAAGCTCCGGAAATGGGTGTTGCCGCAATGGCGGTATCGGTTATTGTTGTACCTGTTGTGAGCCTGTTCACGAAAAAGTTTGACAGAGAATTTACAGAGGAAATTTTTAAATAATACGGAGGAAGAAGAAAAATGCCAATTACACAATTACTTGAAAGGAACGCGAAGGAGTGTCCCAATGACGTAAGTCTTGTGGAAATAAATCCGCAGCTTATGGAAAAAACAAAGGTCACATGGCGCGAATACAGCCTTATAGAAACTGTAAATGCCAAAAAAACAAGACGCGAAATCACCTGGGAGGAATTTGACAAAGCGGCAAACAGATTTGCAAATCTGCTTTTGTGCCGCGGAATCAAGAAAGATGACAAGGTTGCAATCCTATTGATGAATTCACTTGAATGGCTGCCGATTTATTTCGGCATATTAAAAACCGGTGCGCTCGCCGTACCTTTAAACTACAGATATACCGCTGAGGAAATAAAATATTGTCTGGAGCTTGCAGAGGTGGACGCAATTGTGTTCGGTGCCGAATTTATCGGGCGTATGGAGGAAATCTGTGAGAGAATCCCGAAAGTTAAGCAGCTTTTCTATGTAGGCGAGGACTGTCCGACCTTTGCGGAAAGCTATGAGCAGCTTGTCACATACTGCTCCTCCAAAAAGCCGGATATTGAGCTTTCGGAAAAAGACAACGCGGCAATCTATTTTTCATCGGGAACCACCGGCTTTCCAAAAGCTATACTTCACAACCACGAAAGTCTGTCACACGCCGCAAGGGTTGAGCAAAACCACCACGGTCAGACAAAGGACGATGTGTTCCTGTGCATACCGCCGCTATACCACACCGGCGCAAAAATGCACTGGTTCGGAAGTCTTTATTCATGCTCAAAGGCAGTACTGTTAAAGGGTGTTAAGCCCGAATGGATTTTAAGATGTGTTTCGGAAGAAAAATGCACCATAGTATGGTTGCTTGTTCCGTGGGCACAGGATATTCTGGACGCAATTGACAGCGGCGAAATAAATCTTGACAACTACGAGCTGAGTCAATGGCGGCTTATGCACATAGGCGCGCAGCCCGTGCCGCCCAGTCTTATTAAAAGATGGAAAAAGCATTTCCCGAATCATCAGTATGATACCAACTACGGCTTAAGCGAATCGATAGGCCCCGGTTGTGTGCATTTGGGGGTTGAAAATATTCACAAAGTCGGTGCAATCGGCAAAAGCGGCTACGGCTGGGAAACAAAAATTGTTGACGAAAACCGAAACGAAGTAAAGAAAGGCGATGTCGGCGAGCTTGCAGTCAAAGGTCCCGGAGTCATGACATGCTACTACAACGACGAAGCCGCAACCGAAAAAACCTTAAAAGACGGCTGGCTCTTCACCGGCGATATGGCGCGTGAGGACGAGGACGGATTTATATATCTTGTTGACAGAAAAAAAGATGTGATCATCTCGGGCGGAGAGAATATATACCCTGTTCAGATAGAAGATTTCTTAAGAAAAAATGACAAAATAAAGGACGTTGCCGTAATAGGCGTGCCCGACACACGTCTGGGCGAAGTGACAGCGGCAATTATTGAACTTAAGCCGGGCACAGAATGCAGCGAAGAGGAAATCAACGAATTTTGCATTGATTTGCCGAGGTACAAGCGTCCGCATAAAATTATTTTTGCCGATGTTCCCAGAAATCCGACAGGAAAAATAGAAAAACCGAAGCTCAGAGAAATTTACTGCGGAGAAAGCCTGGTTGCTTCTCAGGTGCAGGGATAAAATATATGCAGGAAGAAAGGATTTGATTTTTTTGAAGGAATTATTGCTTGGAAATGCCGCTGTGGCAAGGGGTGCATACGAAGCAGGCGTGACGGTTGTTGCGTCCTATCCCGGTACACCCTCTACGGAAATAACGGAAAATATAGTAAAATATGACGAGATTTACGCGGAATGGTCTCCCAACGAAAAGGTTGCATGCGAGGTTGCAATCGGCGCAGCCGTCGGCGGCGCAAGAAGCATGACCTGCATGAAGCATGTCGGACTGAATGTAATGGCAGACCCTGTCTTTACCGCTTCGTACACAGGCGTAAACGGCGGTTTTGTACTTTGCGTTGCCGATGACCCGGGAATGCATTCGTCGCAAAACGAGCAGGATTCAAGGCACTATGCAAAGGCTGCAAAACTGCCGATGCTCGAACCATCGGACAGTGCGGAATGTAAAGCATTTACAAAGCTTGCATATGAGTTGAGCGAAAAATATGACACACCCGTTATGCTCAGACTCTCCACAAGAGTATCGCACTCGCAGGGACTTGTTGAGCTTGAAGAAAGAGATAACGTGCCGCTTAAAGACTACGTAAAAAATTCGCCGAAAAATGTAATGATGCCGGGATATGCAATCAAAAAGCATGTCGTTGTCGAGGAAAGAACAAAAGCACTTGAAAAATATGCAGAAACAGCAGAAATCAACAAAACCGAATATAATTCGGACGAAATCGGTATAATTACCTCCGGTATTTCATATATGTATGCAAAAGAAGCGCTCGGTGACAGAGTAAGTTATTTAAAGCTCGGTATGGCATATCCGATGCCTGCCGATTTAATAAAAGAATTTGCAGGCAAGGTTAAGAAAGTATTTGTAATAGAAGAACTTGACCCATTCATTGAGGAGCATTGCAGAGCTTTGGGCATTGAGCTTATCGGCAAGGAAGCCTTTACACTTTTGGGCGAATATACTCCTGCAATGATTAAAAAAGCCGTATTCGGCGAAGCAGCCGACGAATTTGCGGAGCTTGAAGAGCAGATTCCGGCACGTCCGCCGGTTATGTGCGCAGGATGTCCTCACAGAGGAACATTCTATGTGCTTAAAAAACTCGGTCTCACTGTTGCAGGCGATATAGGCTGCTACACCCTCGGAGCGGTTGCTCCGCTTGACACCATCGACACAACGCTCTGCATGGGCGCAAGCGTAAGCATGGCAATGGGTATGGTAAAAGCAAGAGGGAACGAATTTGCAAAAAATCTTGTTTCGGTAATAGGAGATTCCACGTTCATGCACTCGGGAATTACCGGACTGGTTGATATAGTATACAACAAGGGTGTAAACACCGTCATAATCCTCGACAACTCAATTACGGGTATGACAGGGCATCAGGACAACCCGACAACAGGCTACACAATAAGAAAAGAGCCGACAAAACAGGTTAATCTGATTACCTTATGCAAATCAATCGGTATTGACAGTGTTGTGGTTGCCGATCCGTTTGACCTCAAAAACTTTGAAAAGGTTGTAAAAGAAGAGGTTGCAAAGGAAGAACCGTCTGTTATCATTGCACAGCGCCCGTGCGCACTTTTAAAGACCGTCAAATACACCGGTCACTGCCACATCGGCGACAAATGCCGCAAATGCAAAGTTTGCATGAAGCTCGGCTGCCCGGCAATAACAGAAAAAGACGGCGAAGTATTTATAGACAAAACTCAATGCAACGGATGCGGACTTTGCACACACGCTTGTCCTTTCGGCGCAATTGAAAAAATAGACTGATTTTTTGAAAGGAGCGCTTTATTATGACTAAAAATATAATGATTGTCGGCGTGGGCGGACAAGGAACGCTGCTTGCAAGCCGCATACTCGGAAATGTTGTTATAGGCGAGGGTTACGATGTAAAGGTGTCGGAGGTTCACGGAATGAGCCAAAGAGGCGGCAGCGTTGTAACCTATGTAAAATACGGGGACAAGGTTTATTCTCCGATTATAGACAAGGGCGGCGCGGACGTTGTGCTTGCATTTGAAATGTTGGAAGCATACAGGGCAATGCCTTTTGTAAAAAAAGGCGGCAAAATGATTGCCAACACGCAAAAAATTTCTCCCATGCCGGTCATAACCGGGAAAATGAAATATCCCGAAAATATAGAAGAAAAGCTTGCCGATAAGATAAATTTGCAAACTGTTGACGCATTAAGTCTTGCTGAACAGGCAGGAAATATAAAGTCTGTAAATGTGGTGCTTATAGGTCTTTTGGCAAAGGCATCGGAAATCCCTTACGAAAAATGGGTTGCCGCAATTGAAAGGACAGTACCGCCAAAATTCCTGGATGTAAACAAAAAGGCATTTGAATTGGGATATAACGCATATGAAAGGAGCAGACAGCGATGATATACAATAAAGATATAGAATGTATGGACAGAGAAGCTCTCAAAAAGCTTCAGAGTGAGCGCCTTTGCTGCCAGGTAAAGCGCATGTATGAAAATGTTGAGCTTTTCAGAAATCGAATGGACGAGCTTGGTTTAAAACCCGAAGATATTCACGGTGTTGAAGATTTGCATAAGCTGCCCTTTTCGTACAAGCAGGATTTGAGAGATTATTATCCGTACGGACTTTTTGCCGTTCCGATGAAGGATATTGTCAGAGTTCACGCATCAAGCGGAACTACGGGAAAACAAATCGTTGTCGGTTATACAAAACATGACCTTGATATGTGGGCAGACTGCGTTGCACGGCAGCTCTATGCAGTCGGTGCGGACGAAAATGATTTTGTTCAGGTTTCTTACGGATACGGACTGTTCACCGGCGGTCTCGGTGCTCATGGCGGTGTTGAAAAAATTGGCGCGACGGTTATCCCCACATCAAGCGGAAACACCAAAAGGCAGATTCAGACCATGATTGATTTCGGCTCGACAGTTCTTTGCTGCACTCCGTCATATGCCCTTTATCTGGCGGAAACAATTGAAGAAATGGGCGTGAAAGACCAGCTGAAACTAAAGGCAGGCATATTCGGAGCAGAGCCCTGGACGGAGGAAATGCGCCGTGCCCTGGAGGAAAAACTCGGAATAAAAGCCTATGACATTTACGGACTTTCGGAAATTATGGGACCCGGTGTTTCGTATGAATGTGAAGAGCAGCAGGGCATGCACGTATGCGAGGATATGTTCATTCCCGAAATAATCGATCCCGATACGGGCGAGGTTCTGCCTGAGGGAGAGTCGGGTGAGCTTGTCTTTACTACAATTACAAAAGAGGGTTTCCCTGTTATCAGATACCGTACAAGAGATATCTGCTCATTAAATTACGAAAAATGTGCCTGCGGCAGAACTCATGTAAGAATGAACAAGCCGACCGGCAGAAGCGACGATATGCTTATTATAAGAGGCGTAAATGTGTTCCCGTCACAGATTGAGGAAGTTCTCATGAAGATTGGCGAAAACATCACCCCGAATTATATGATTATAGTCGGCAGAGAAAACAACACCGATACTCTGGAGGTTCAGGTTGAAATGTCCGATGCATTCTTCTGCGACGATATCAAGTCAATTGAAAAGCTTGAAAGAAGAATAAAAGACCAGTTAAGAAGCACTCTCGGACTCGGCGCCGTAGTCAGACTCGTAAACCCGAAGTCATTGCAGCGCAGCGAGGGCAAAGCAAAAAGAGTAATCGACACAAGAAAGCTTGTCGATTAATTTAGGAGGGGTATCATGAACAAGAATTTTATTAAAGCAACAGAGGAATGCTGCTCATTTGAAAAACATATTCCGGCTCCCTGTTTAAGGAAAAGCTTTACTCTCGATTTTGAATCGGAGTCGGCAAATCTGTCGATTTGCGGTTTGGGTTTTTACAGACTGTTTATAAACGGCTGCGAAATAACCAAAGGGCAGCTTGCGCCTTACATATCCAATCCCGACCACTGTTGTTACTACGATGATTACGATATTAAAGGACTTTTAAATAAAGGCGAAAACGTAATCGGAGTTATTTTGGGCAACGGCTTTTATAATCAGTTCGGCGGCGCGGTATGGGATTTTGAAAAAGCGCCCTGGCTCGGAAGTCCGAGACTTGCGCTTGAGTTCAGGGCATCAGCCGGGGAAAAAGAGCTTTCATTCATTGCAGACACAAGCTTTAAAGTTCACGCGTCACCGATTATATTCGACGATTTGAGAATGGGCGAATACTATGACGCAAACAAAGAGCTAAAGGGCTGGGCAGAACCGGGTTTTGACGATTCGGACTGGAAAAATGCACTCACCGCCGAAACTCCGAGAGGAGAAATTAAGCTGTGCGAAGCTGATCCGATTACAATATTAAGGACAATAAAACCGGTCAGAATAACAAAATTCAAAAACGGATATATTTATGATTTCGGCGTTAATACCGCCGGAGTATGCCGCCTGAAAATAAAGGGTGAAAAAGGGCAGAAAATAACACTGCGCCACGGCGAAATGCTTACAGCCGACGGCGAGCTCGACCAAAGAAGCGTTGGCTTTGACCGCCCTACCTGCCAATACTACAAAGAGTATAACCAAAAGGACGTATTCATATCAGACGGCGAGGAAAGGGAATTTATTCCCCGATTCACTTACCACGGATTCAGATATGTTGAGGTCAGCGGAATAAATGAGAATCAGGCAACGGAAGAGCTTTTGGAATATCTTGAAATGAGCTCCGGTTTTAAAACACTTGCAAGCTTTGAATGTTCGGACGAGATTGTGAACAAACTTTATGAAATGACTGTCCGCTCAGACCGCTCAAACTTTTTCTACTTCCCTACCGACTGCCCCCACAGAGAGAAAAACGGCTGGATGGGCGATGCCTCAATGTCGGCTGACCACATGGCTCTTATGTACGACGTCGGCAAAAGCTGGAGAGTATGGCTTGACAATATCAGAAAAGCGCAGACAGAGCGCGGCGAACTGCCCGGAATTGTCCCGACCGATACATGGGGTATAGAATGGGGCAACGGTCCTGCATGGGACAGCGCACTCTTTAACCTTTCATATATGCTCTTCAAATACAGAGCTGACAAAAATGTTATAAAAGAAAATGCATCGGCTATGGTTCGCTATCTTGAATATATACTTTCGAGAAGAAATGCGGACGGAACGGTCGGCATAGGTCTTGGCGACTGGGTTCCGGTAAACCGAAACGCAAACGATTATGACACCCCGATTGAGCTTTCGGATTCAATTATGGTAATGGATATGGCAAAAAAAGCTGCCGAAATGTTTACTGTAATCGGCTATAAACATCATGCGGAATTTGCGGACGGAATATATAAGGACATGAGAGCTGCCATAAGACGCGAGCTTATTAATACAAAAACAGGTCTTGCGGCAGGGAATTGCCAAAGCTCGCAGGCTATGTGCATATATTACGGAGTTTTTGAGGAATGTGAAAAACAGAGTGCATTTGACAGACTTTTGGAGTTTATTCACGCCAAGGGTGATAGCTTCGACTGCGGATTCATAGGTATGCATACAATCTTCCATGTTCTTTCCAGTTTCGGATACGGAGAGCTTGCATATCATATGATTACAAAAAAGGAGTTCCCGTCCTACGGATATTGGGTCGAAACAGGTGAAACTACGCTTTTGGAACACTTCCGAAACAATGTGAACACTAATCTGTTTTCGCACAATCACCATTTTCTCGGCGATATCGGCAGATGGTTTATAAACCGCATTGCAGGGCTTACGGTGCTTGATTCGGAGCATATCGAGATAACTCCCGATTTTATCAAATCAATTGACAATGCTTCGGCAAGTGTGGAACTTCCTAAAGGAAAAGCGTCCGTTTCATGGAAGCGTGACGGCGATATGATAAATCTTAACATAAATGTATGCAAAGGGGTAAAATACAAAATATCATTACCCGAAAATGTAAAAGTTACAATAACGGAGGGATAATAAATGAAAGAAAAACAAATTTCGGTATTTGCGGAAAATAAGCCGGGCAGGCTTTCAAATATTGTTGAGCTTTTGGGCGATGCAAACATCGACATAAGAGCATTGTCGCTTGCCGACACGGCGGATTTCGGAATTGCGAGAATGATTGTTTCCGATACGGACGCGGCAGTCGCTCTTTTGAAAGAAAACGGCTTTGCGGTAAAGTGTACCGAGGTCACCGCGCTTAATATGGACGATACTCCGGGCGGACTTTCAAAAATATTAAAGGTTATCACTAAAAATGATATTTCGATTGAATATCTTTACGCGTTTGTAGAGGGAGACGGCGCAAAGGTCGTAATGCGAGCCGACAAACCCGAAAAGCTGGAAGAGCTGTTTTAATAAAACCGCCTCTTCCCCGATTTCATTTTGTCAATTCAATTTATACGATGAAAGCAGAAGAAGGGTTCGGTTTGAGCGTTCCGAATCATTTTTCTATCCACTAAAAAGGCAGTGTAATTTTTATACACCGCCTTTTCAGGGGATAGGAAAAAATGCTTCGGCATTAACAAACTTCGCCACTCAGTGTACGCAAGTACACTGAG
>CAKSFY010000031.1 GCA_934454035.1 uncultured Clostridia bacterium
ATCTTTATTTACATTGTACGGCGGAGAAGTAACAATCAAATCTATATGATTTTCGGGTATTTTTTCATCGGTCAGCATATCACCCTGCAATATAACCGAGTTTTCGTCTTTATAAAAAATTCTCGTACCCATAGCTACTTGTTCCGTGTTTCGCTCAAATACTTGTCTATATCCGCCTTTTGTATTCTCCAAGATTTACCTACCTTTGAAGCTGTCAGCTCTTGTCTTGTAATCAAGCGCCTTACGGTTTTGTCACACACCTTTAAATATTCCGCCGCCTGCGCTATTGTCATCAAACTATCGGGCATACCGTAATACCTCCATTTCATTTATATTATAATATCATATTTTTGTTAGAAAGTCAAGGTGTTTACGGTAATTTATTGGACACATTTGGACACAGGCACTCTCCGCACCAATACAAAATCGGTGCGGAGAATCTTGATTATTATTTATATACAATGTCGCTGTAAATCTTTTCTTCCGCCTGTGCCTTAATATTGTTCATTAACCCCACCCATTTGAGTTGATTTTCGGCTTTTAATTGCTCTGTAATGCCCTGTTTTTCTGCGAGCAAGGAAATTAGCCCGGTTAACTCTTTTTTCGCTTTTAAATCGACTTGATGCAAATAATCTGACAGATTTCCGCTTAACATCAATGCCGTATACATTGCCGGATGATTTTCTTTAATAAACTTTTTGTGCAACCTCCCGTATTTTCCGATTCGTGCATTTGTTTTCGGAGTTTGCAAATTTGGAATACAGTAATCACCAACCCTTATGTAAGTTCCGCCGTTCTTTTCAAATATTGATTTCATTTTAACGTTCTCCTTTCGATAATCATTCTGACGGGAATGTGGCACATTCCCGTTAAAATCATTATGATAATAATTTATTTTTCTTTTTGTAATTTCTTTGATAATTTACGCTCTTTATCAATCTGCTTCAGCCATTGTTCAACTTGCGAAATACCGAACCGGTCTTTGATTTTATTAAACTTTCTGACCTCGACATTGCTTTTGCTCAACTCCAAATTTTTCTCCCAATTCACCTTTTTAAGTTTCTCGTTACTTGCTTTTAACGCCTCCGTTTGCATTAATAATTTTTCTGCATTTTTCTCGGCGGTAAACACTCGTCGGGCAAGTGTTTTTATAATTTTTATCAGCTTGTTTACAAACGGCATTATTATATCGTTTCTGTATTTCTTTGCTGACATAAAAGGCGGCGGCTCCGGTATTTTTAATGCCTCATCTTCAAGCTTTTGAGCCGTGACAAGTGCGTATTCCTCCGCATTTTTATATTTTGAAATGTCGGATTCAAGCTCTTGTTTTTTATCCTCGAGCCTTTTAACCTCTTCGATAAGTTTATCACGCTTAAACTCACTTACGGATTTATGCTTTTCGTGCGTTCCCTTTTCGTCCCACTCAATTCCGTGTTCAAGCATAATATTTGACAATGCTTCTTTTTCGGATTTCGCCCATTGAGCACGCTCCGTATTGCTTCGACCTGTCCCGATAAAGCCTTGTTGTTTTAATGCACCTTTCATCGAAACTCTTGTGTCAAGTCCCCGCTTGCTTCCTGTCGTAAACGGAACAAAGTCAATGTGCAAATGCGGTGTTGCTTCGTCCATATGTAAGTGAGCGGAGAACACATACAAGTTAGGATTTCTCTCTTGAAAACCTTTCATATATTCGTCAAGAATTTTCTTTGCAAGCTGTCCGTTTTGGGTTTCGGCGCCCATATTATCTTTATCGCCTATCTGCACAATAATTTCTTGAAACGGTTTTTCCTGTTTGCTCTCTCGGCTGATTTTTTTATAATAATTTTTAAATTGCCTGTCAGAGCGTGTCTGTCTTGCGTTATAATTTTTAACCGCTTCATCGAACAGTTTATGATATACCGTTCGGATGTTTTCATTGCAGTAAGTTATGTTGTCGGGGGTTCGTCC
Source organism: uncultured Clostridia bacterium (assembly GCA_934454035.1). Classification (GTDB taxonomy): domain Bacteria; phylum Bacillota; class Clostridia; order UBA1381; family UBA1381; genus CAKSQL01. Next base: position 1,948 of record CAKSFY010000031.1, read on the forward strand.
CTTATCAACATTTTCTGCCGTAAATTTTCTGCCATTATGATTTACCGAGCCTTTGCCCGTCATTATTGATATTGTTCTTTTCATTTTACTTTTCACCTCATTTCCGATTGACCGAACGCTGTATTTGTGAACGCAGTGAACATTCAAAGGTTTTGTTACTTTTGTCAAAAGTAACGCAAATGCACTTTTGTCAGCGGACTAACAAAAGATGCGGCTGCCTGCGGCAGTTTGCGCTCTTGCAGAGGGCTTGTTCGGCTATCGCCGAAGTGTGTGCCGCTTATGACCGCACACACCGCAAACGGTAGGATTTTCTGTAAAAAAATCCACCGTCTGCATAGGTTAAGAACGCTCAAAATTTTTCTCGTTCTCACCGAAGGCAAGCCGTCACTTTTGTTCCTTAATTGCCTATACGGGAATGTGGCACATTCCCGTCATATCTCTAAAAAAGGATTACCACCGAAAGCTCTCCGACACACCTTTTTCATCGAGATATTTTTTGCGTGCTTCCTCACGCTCTTGCTCTGTCGGAGCAGTTTTGTATGTTGTGTAATACTCACGCATTACCATTAAATTTAATTTTTTCTCAAGCTCACTTTTAATATCATCTTCGTATTCGTATATATCGAAGTGATGATATTTAATCAGCTTAATAAATAAATCTCTTGAAATCTGCACTTTTTTCATATCCTATCCAATCCTATCTTATCAAATTCCGTGACGGTCGTGACGATATTTTTGATACCCCGACCGTCACCGTAAATACCGTCACTATCGTCATAAGCGACACGTTTATCCGGCATCTTCCGGCAAATATTTGAACGAAACCTGTCTGCCGTTATGCGTTCGTGTGTTGGCATATTCAATTTTGTATTCGCCAAACAATCTGTCAGCATTTACATTCAAATGTCTTGTCAATGAATTAGCCGAAATATCCAAACCGAGCTTTGATACAAGCTCCGTTGCCGTGCCTGTCCATTTCGGATTTTCGGAACCGATAAATTTTGAAATCCGATCAAGCAGCGGGTCGCTCGGTAATTTCCAAAGCTCGTTTTCGGTCTTTATCAATTCCCACAAGCAATGCTCCCTGTTAAATTCCAAATACAAGCGTTGGTCTTGCTGATCCCTGCCTACGGCATCAAGCATAGCCTTTGATGCCGTACGCTTTTCCTTTTGCAAAATAAACGCTCCGTCTGCCGCTCCGAGCAAACCGTTAGTGCCGGATATGGTTTCAAAGCAATCGTCCGCTTGCTGTTTTCGTGTGTGATGAACAAGAAGCAGACAAATGTTATTTCTGTCGCTGAATTGTTTAAGCCTTGTCACAATATCATAATCGCTCGCATAACTGAACCTGTCACCGTTTATTTCACGGATTTTCTGCAAGGTATCGATTATAATCAATTTTGTATCGTTATATTTCCCCATAAAATATTCAAGCTGTTTGTCCAAGCCGTCGTTTAACCCGTGTGACTGTGTTGCAAGATATAAATTATCATTTTCGCACTCGCCGAACATTGTGTAAAGTCTGTGCTGAAGCCTTGCATAATCGTCCTCCAATGCAAGATATAATACCGTTCCCTTATTAACCTTATAATTCCAAACATCAATTCCTTTACTGATATGATAGGCTATTTGTGCCATAAAGAACGATTTACCGACCTTCGGAGCACCAACAAACAAATATGTACCGCTGTAAAGTAAGTTCTCGATTATCGGCGTTTTCGGAGGATAAATCTCGTCATACAAGTTTGTCATTGATTTCGTAGGCAAATAATAAGGGTTATTCATATTTTTGAAATACTCTTGCATATCAAAATCATTCTCATACATAAAAATTCCACCTCTTTCTATTGAAAAATCGGCGAAAATGTGGTAAACTTATATTTGTAAAATACGGAGTGTTTACCACATTCCCTTTCCCAAAGTATTTGCAGATACTTTGGGATTTTACTTTTCTTGCAGACCGTTATATGTTTTTGCAACCGTTTCGATAACCGCAAGCAAATCACCGTCAACATTTTTTCCGTTTTCAATTCTTTTAAGTTCCGACAGAATTTCCATCATTTGTTCTCTCATTGCCTTGTAAAGTCTTGAACTCGGTATAACAATTACCTCTCTTTCGAGCAAGCGTTTTATAACATAATCCTGCTTTGTAACTCCCGATAGCTTTACTCTCACATTCAAGTCATCCCGCTCCTCGGGTGACATTCTGAACGATACGATTACATTGCGCCATCTTCCTTTTTTATCAACATTTTTATCCATCCAAATCATTCCTTTCATCATCAAGTTTGTTTGCCATATCAACTTGCTTTGACGGAAAAAGGTGAGCATATCTGTATGTAATATCTATGCTTTCGTGCCCAACTCGGTCGGCAATGGCAACCGCCGAAAATCCCAAGTCAATCAAATGGCTTATGTGACTGTGCCGGAGTCCGTGAATTTTTATTCTCTTAACCCCCGCTGCTTTTGAGCCTCGCCGCATTTCGCTGTGCAGAAAGCTCTTTGTAACCGTAAACATTCTGTCATTCGGCTTTATGACGTAAAGCATTTTGATATATTCCTCAATTTCCTCACATAAAAATTTCGGCATTTTAATTGTTCGTATGCTTTTCTTTGTTTTCGGCTCCGTAATCACATCACGCCCTTTTATTCGCTGATAGGATTTGTTTATCCGAAGAAGCCGGTTTTTAAAATCAAAATCGTCGGGAGTAAGCGCAAGCAGCTCGCCGACACGGATACCGCACCAATACAAAATTTCAAAAGCATAGAATGACATAGGTTTGTCCATTATGACATCGGCAAATTTTTGATATTCTTCTTTTGTCCAAAACTCCATTTCGCCTGCCTCTTTTTCGCCTATGTATCCCGCTTTTGCCGCAGGATTGGACTTCAAATCATAATAGCGTATTGCGTGATTAAATATTGCACTCAACTGATTATGCATTGTTTTGAGATAGGTTTTTGAGTATGTTTTACCATTTTCATCACGATGAGCAAGAAGCTCATTTTGCCACTTAATAACATCTTTTGCGGTTATTGCGTTCATTTTCTTATCCTTAAAGAACGGCAAAACCTTGTTGTAAATGATGTTTTCTTTTGTTAGAAAAGTATTTTCCCGAATACGCTGCTTTAAATCGGAAACATATATCTCGACAAAGCTTTCAAAACGCATATCAAGGTCAGCCGATGATTGCATCAAGAACTCTCTTTCCCAATCCAAAGCCGCCTTTTTTGTTTCAAACCCTCGCTTCATTTTCTTTTCACGCACCCCCTTCCAATTCGCATAATAAAATGAAGCATACCATTTTCCTGTTTTCTTGTCTTTGTAAGCTGGCATAACTTACGCCTCCTTTTCATAGTGTTTTGAATAGACCTTTTCCGCAAAATATTCACGGTTGAGTCTGCCGTTAATTACGATATAGCCTTTCGCTTTCATTTCCGTGTTAAGCTCTTTAATCAGTTTATAAGCATAGGCTTGAGAAACTCCAAGCTCTTTGGCTACCTCGTCGGCTCGCATAAATAATTTGTTGTCCATAAGAAAACCTCCTTCGTTTTATACAAACTATACTCAAAAGTTTAGTTTGTATTTGATATTATACTAAACTTTTGAGTGTAAGTCAATAGTTTTTTGAAAAAAATTTTATTTTTTATATTTTATCCGTTTTGACTTGATTTTTTTCAAATTATATGATATACTAAATCAAGAAGTTTAATTTATGAGGTGTATTGCTATGGCTATCGGTCAAAGAATAAAATTTTTCCGCAATTTACGCAAATTTACGCAAAAAGAGCTGGGATTGAAGCTCGGCTTTCCGAAAAACGCCGCAGATGTGCGTGTTGCTCAATACGAATCGGAAACAAGAATACCGAAAGACGATTTAATAAACGCTTTTGCAAACCTGTTTGATATTTCCCCGAAGGCATTGAATGTCCCCGAAATAGATACTTATATTGGCTTAATGCACACACTTTTTGCACTTGAAGACACATACGGCTTCAAGATAAATAAAATTGACGGTCAGCTTTGTATCACTCTCGATAATCATAACAAGTCCTTTTCAACCCTATTTGAAAACCTCAATTCTTGGCAAGCGGAATACGAAAAACTCACAAACGGAGAGATAACACAAAAGGAATATGACGAATGGAGATATAAATATCCGCAAATCGAAGCGGAACGCTTTAAGCGTGATATTGACAAACTCCGCGAAAACAAGAAAAAATCCGAATAAACACAAAAATACCATCGAAAACTTTGCTGTTTCCGATGGTATTTTTTTAATCAATTATTATTGTCCGCAATAATCAAACAGTATCAAAACAGTATCATTACGGATTTCAAGTTCTCGAAAAGCCTTATTTTATGCGGCTTCCGAGAGTTTTGTTTATTACTCCCACTCAATGGTAGCAGGCGGTTTACTGGTTATATCATACACAATTCGGTTAACGTGTTTGACTTCATTTATTATCCTGTTGGACACGAGTTCCAAAACGTTATATGGGATTCTTGCCCAATCGGCAGTCATAAAGTCGCTTGTTGTAACCGCTCTCAACGCGAGGGTATAATCGTATGTTCTTTCGTCGCCCATGACTCCTACAGAACGCATATCAGTTATTACCGCAAAATATTGGTTGATATCTCTGTCTAGTCCTGCATTTGCAATTTCTTCTCTGAATATTGCGTCTGCATCTCTCAGGATTTCCAGTTTATTTTCTGTGATTTCTCCGATCACCCTAACTGCAAGTCCGGGACCCGGGAACGGTTGGCGCCACACGAATTTTTCGGGAAGCCCGAGCTCTATGCCAAGCTTTCTCACTTCGTCCTTAAACAAATCTCTAAGCGGCTCGACAATCTCTTTAAAATCAACATGTTCCGGAAGTCCGCCGACATTATGATGGCTCTTTATAACGGCAGCATCACCGGCTCCGCTTTCGATAACATCCGGATAAATAGTACCCTGAACAAGATAATCTACAGTGCCTATTTTTTTAGCCTCAGCCTCGAATACACGTATAAATTCTGCGCCGATAATTTTTCTTTTTTTCTCAGGCTCGGTAACACCTTTTAATTTGCCTAAAAATCTGTCTTGTGCGTTGGCGCGAACCAAATTAATATCAAACTGGTTGCGGAACAGTGTTTCCACCTCATCGCCCTCATTTTTTCTGAGCAGACCGTTATCTACAAAAATGCATGTAAGCTGCTTGCCGACCGCTTTATTAAGCATGACTGCCGCAACAGATGAATCCACTCCGCCGGATAACGCGCACAATACCTTTTTGTCACCGATTTTTTCTTTTAATGCGGCAATCGACTTTTTGGCAAAATCACTCATTATCCAATCGCCTTTGCAGCCGCAGATTTTATACAAAAAATTCTCAAGCATTTTCTGACCGTTGACAGTATGATTAACCTCCGGATGAAATTGAACACTGTAGAGTTTTTTCTCCGTGTTTTCATAAGCGGCTATCGGACAGCTTTCCGAATATGCAGTAATATCAAAACCCTCCGGAATCTTTGAGATGTAATCCGTGTGACTCATCCAACAGATTGTTTCCTCACCGATTCCGTCAAAAAGTAAGCTTTTTTTCAAAGTAATATTTGTTTTGCCATACTCTCTTTTCGGAGCTTTTTCAACTTTTCCGTCAAGCAAATGTGCCATAAGCTGACTGCCGTAGCAGATTCCCAAAACAGGAATACCCAAATCGAATATTTCTTTTCCTATTTTCGGGGAGTTCTCCTCATATACACTGTTAGGTCCGCCGGTAAATATGATACCTATCGGATTTTTTGCTTTTATGGCATCTATGCCTTTATTGTAAGGCATCACCTCACAGTATACGCTGCATTCACGCACGCGGCGTGCTATAAGCTGATTATACTGTCCTCCAAAATCAAGTACTATTACGGTTTCGTTTTGCATAATTGTTTACTTTAACTCCTTCAAAAAATCTTTTTTGGTTCTTTCAAGAGCGGCTCTTGAGAGAACCTCGCCGTAGGGGAACAGATTTACCCATTCGTTTTCCGGTACTCCGAGCAAATCATCTGCCGATACACCGAACAGCTTTGCCAGTCTTGCGGCAATTTCGGCATCCGGCTCGGTCTGCCCCGATTCATATCTGCGCAGTGTTGCGGGCGATACACCCAGATACTCCGAAAACGCTTCTGCCGAAAGCCCCTTGCGTTTTCTCAAATACTTCATTCTTTTCCCCAATCTTGTTCTTGTGTCATCCATTTTATTATATCTCCTTTCCTGACAATTTGTCAGATAAATATGCAAATTCCTGTACGGACAATCGTTCTCCTCTTATATCGGGAGAAATGCCGCAGTCTGTTATTGCTTTTGCAGCGGTGTTTTTGTCAATGCCCAATCCGTTTGCCAGACAATTAACCAAGGTTTTACGCCTTTGAGCAAATGCAGCCTTTACAACCTTGAAAAAATATTTTTCATCGGCGGGCTCGGCGGCAGGTTTTTCACGCAGCTTTAGCTTAAGTACAGCTGAGTCAACCTTCGGCGGTGGAATAAAGCTTCCGGCAGGAACTGTGGCAACAAGCTCCGGTTCGGTATAATATTGGCATAAAACGCTGATTGCTCCGTAATCCTTTTTGCCGGGTGCCGCACATATTCGCTCGGCAACTTCCTTTTGAACCATTACAACAATATTTTTTATCGGAAGCCTTTCTTCTATCAGTGCTGTTATAATCGGCGTTGTTATATAGTATGGCAGGTTTGCCGCTACGCTTATTTTTTGACCGCCGAATTCTTCATCTATCAGCTTGTGCAAATCTGTTTTTAGAATATCCTTTTCAACAATTTTGACATTATCATATTCGGAAAGCGTATATTCAAGCACAGGAATAAGCTTTTTATCAATTTCAACACTGACCACTTTTTCCGCGCTTTCGGCAAGCCTTCCGGTAAGAACGCCAAACCCGGGACCTATTTCCAAAACACCGTCTTTCGGTTGTGCAGCTTCAACTATTTTATCAAGCACGCTACCGTCAAGCAGGAAGTTCTGCCCCAAGCCTTTTGAAAACCTGAAATTAAATTTTGCGCATATTTCTTTTATCGTTTTTGGTGATGTTAAGTCCATAATCGCTCCTATTTAATCGTTTCTATATCATAAGGCGTAATCTGATATACAAAATAGTTAAGCCAGTTTGAAAAAAGCAGGTTTGCATGGCTTCTCCATCGGACAACAGGTGCTTTGGACGGGTTGTCGTCCGGGAAGTAGTGCTTTGGAATATTCGGGTTTATGCCCTTTTCCAAATCTCTTTTGTATTCAAGCGCAAGCGTGTCTGCATCATACTCGGCATGCCCTGTGACAAAAATGCGCCTGCCGCCTTTTGTTGATATTAAGTATACGCCGGCTTCCTCCGATTCTGCCAGAATTTCAAGTTCTTTGTTTTTTCGGATATCTTCCGTTTTTACTCCTGTATATCTGGAATGAGGTGCATAAAATTCATTGTCAAATCCTCTTACCAGCTTAGAAGTTTTTCGGTTTACTTTATGTTTGAAAATTCCGGAGCATTTTTCAGGCAATGAATATTTCGGGATTCCGTAATGATAGAAAAGACCTGCCTGTGCTGCCCAGCAAATATGCAGCGTTGAAGTGACATGAGTTTTGCTCCATTCCATAATTTCCATAAGCTCATCCCAATAATCCACATCCGTGAAATCAAGGTTTTCCACCGGTGCGCCGGTTATTATCATACCGTCGTATTTTAATGATTTTATATCCTTAAACGAACGGTAAAAAGTTTTTAAATGTTCCGGCGGAGTGTTTTTTGACTCATGCGAACGCATTGTTACAAAATCGAACTCCACTTGCAGAGGAGAATTGCCCAAAAGTCTCAAAAGCTGTGTTTCGGTAGTGATTTTTGTGGGCATTAAATTTACAATTGCAATTTTCAAGGAACGTATATCCTGGTGCATTGCCTTTGTTTCACTCATCACAAATATGTTCTCCGCCCTGAGCTGCTTTGTAGCCGGCAGCTTATCGGGCACTTTTATCGGCATGTTCATCACCTCGCAAAAATAATAACATACCGTAATTATATCACAATTTATGACAAAATACAAGAATAAATTAGTAACAATATAACATACTAAAACAGAGGATTTTTTATAAAACGAAAACAAAATCCCGAAAAACAGATAAAATGAGGTGTTAAGCCATGAATGAAGATAAAGACAATTCACAAAATGAACAAAACTCGATTATCGAAACCGGGTCGGTAAAGACCAATAACCCGAGAGGAAATATCCATTGTCTGACTATAATAGGTCAGGTTGAGGGACATAACATTCTCCCTCCTCAAAACAAAACCACAAAGTATGAGCATATTTTGCCGCAGCTTGTCTCTGTTGAGGAAGACCCCGATACGGACGGGATGCTGATACTGCTCAATACTGTCGGCGGAGATGTGGAGGCGGGGCTTGCCATTTCCGAAATGATTGCCGGCATGAGAAAGCCTACCGTTTCCCTTGTGCTGGGAGGAGGACACAGCATAGGCGTGCCGCTGGCAGTATCGGCAGATTATTCTTTTATCGCCCCGTCCGCGACCATGACTGTTCATCCGCTCAGAATGAACGGTACAATTCTTGGAGTAAGTCAGATGTTCCGCTATTTGGACAAAATGCAGGACAGGATTATCAGGTTTGTAGTGGATAATTCGGATATATCCTTTGAGGATTTTAAAAAGCTTATGCTGGCAACCGACGAAATGGCAACCGACATGGGCAGCGTTCTGCTCGGAAAAGCCGCCGTTGACTGCGGTCTTATAAACAGAGTCGGCGGTGTTTCGGACGCACTTGAAAAGCTTTATGTGATGATAGCAAAAAGGCGCAGACGCAAAAAGCGCAAATGATATGAGTAAAATGGGAAAAAATATGCTAAATTTGTGGACTTTTTCTATTTCAAAACTCTTGACTTTTTCTGCCCATATGTTATAATAACGTCATAGGAGCTAAGCTCTGCGCCGCTTTTACGGCTTGCAAAATCTTATTTTGCCAACGAGTACGGCTTATTTTTTTATTATTGACGAACGGGAGAAAATAATGGATTATAAAAGACAGCAAAAAGCGCCGGTTTATGAGGCTTTATCAAAATTTAAAAGGCAAAGGGTAGTCCCTTTTGATGTGCCCGGACATAAAAGAGGCAGAGGCAATCCCGAGCTTGTAGAGCTTTTGGGCGAAAAATGCGTCGGTATCGATGTCAATTCAATGAAACCGCTGGACAATCTTTGCCATCCGGTATCGGTCATAAAGGAAGCGGAAGAGCTTGCGGCGGAAGCGTTCGGAGCGGCGCATGCGTTTTTTATGGTCGGAGGAACAACTTCATCGGTGCAGAGTATGATTTTGTCGGCATGCAAGGCAGGCGACAAAATCATTATGCCGCGAAATGTTCATAAAAGCGTAATTAATGCTTTGGTTTTGTGCGGTGCGGAGCCTGTTTATGTGAATCCGAAAGTTGATACCAGACTCGGGATTTCACTCGGTATGGAAATAGAAGATGTCAAAAAAGCGGTTGAAGATAATCCGAACGCAGTCGCAGTTTTGGTCAATAATCCGACTTATTACGGCATTTGTTCAAACCTGCGCGAAATAGTGAAGCTGGCACATGAGCACAAAATGCTGGCATTGGTGGACGAAGCGCACGGAACGCATCTTTATTTCGGGGAAAATCTGCCGGTATCGGCAATGGAAGCCGGAGCGGACATTGCCGCAGTATCTATGCATAAATCGGGAGGAAGCCTTACGCAAAGCTCTCTTTTGCTTGTCGGGAAAAATGTAAATGAAGGCTATGTCAGTCAGATTATCAACCTTACGCAAACGACAAGCGCATCATATCTTTTGATGTCAAGCCTTGATATTTCAAGAAGAAATCTTGCCCTGAGGGGAAAGGAAACATTCGCAAAGGTCAGCTCAATGGCGGAATATGCAAGAATGGAGATTAATTCAATCGGCGGCTATTATGCATACGGCAGAGAAATTGTGAACAGGGACAGTATATACGACTTTGACATAACCAAGCTTTCGGTTTATACAAGAGATATAGGCCTTGCGGGAATCGAGGTCTATGACCTGTTGAGAGACGAATATGATATACAGATTGAATTCGGAGATATCGGCAATATTCTTGCATATATTTCAATCGGCGACAGAATTCAGGATATAGAACGCCTTGTCGGTGCATTGGCTGATATAAAGAGACTGTATTCAAAAGACCCGACGGGACTTCTGGCTAACGAATATATTGCGCCGAAGGTATCTGCTACTCCGCAGAAAGCGTTCTATGCCCAGAAGGAATCTTTGCCGATAAGGCAGACCGCAGGCAGAATCTGCGGCGAGTTCGTAATGTGCTATCCGCCCGGAATACCGATTCTAGCGCCGGGTGAGATTATTACAAAGGACATAATAGAATATATAATCTACGCCAAGGAAAAGGGTTGTTCCATGCAGGGAACGGAGGACCCGGAAGTGGAAAATTTAAATGTGTTGAAATAGGAGATAGCGGAAAATGGATTTTTGGTTTTCGGAAATGCATACAAATAATGTCAAAATGTCGATAAGAGTTGAAAAGCAGCTTTACGGAGAACAGAGTGAATTTCAGCGGATAGACGTTTTTGATTCGCCCGAATTCGGTCGGTTTTTAACCTCCGACGGCAGCGTCATTTTCAGCGAAAAGGACGAGTTTACATATGACGAAATGATTGTTCATGTCCCTATGGCGGTGCATCCGAATGTCAAAAATGTACTGGTGATAGGCGGCGGTGACGGCGGAGTTGCAAGAGAGCTTTCATACTATGACGAAATTGAGGAAATAGATGTGGTTGAGCCGGACGCAACCTTTGTGGAGGTGTGCCGCAAGTTTTTCCCCGATAATGCAAGAGGCCTTGATGATAAAAGAGTTAAAATATTTTATGAGGACGGTCTGAAGTTTTTAAGAACGAAAAATAACAGGTACGATTTGATTATAAGCGACGCTACCGATCCGCTCGGGCATACGGCAGGTCTTTTTACCAAAGAATTTTACGGAAACTGCTATAAAGCGCTGCGCGAGGACGGCATACTTGTTTATCAGCACGGAAGTCCTTTCTTTGATGAGGACGAAGCCTCCTGCCGCGCCATGCACAGGAAGGCTTACAGGACATTCCCTATAAGCAGAGTATATCAGGCGCATATTCCGACTTGTCCGTCCGGGTACTGGCTTTTCGGCTTTGCATCCAAAAAATACCACCCGATTGATGACTTTAATCCCGAGAGATGGAAAGAAAGAAATATCGAGACCTGGTACTATACCACAAATCTTCATGTCGGAGCGTTTATGCTGCCGAAATATGTTGAGGATTTGCTGGAAGAGGAAGAAAATTAGAATAACTGCAGAAAGGAAATTAAAAATATGAGTAAATTATTGGTTATAGGCTGCGGCGGAGTTGCATCGGTCGCAATTCAGAAATGCTGCCAGAACAAAGAGGTTTTTACACAAATGTGTATTGCCAGCAGAACAAAGTCAAAATGTGATGAATTAAAGAAAAAGCTTTCGGGCTGCGGAGTTGAAATCACGACCGCCGAGGTGAACGCCGACTCGGTTGATGAGCTGAAAAAGCTTATATCCGGCTATAACCCGGACGCTGTTTTGAATGTGGCATTGCCATATCAGGATTTAACAATAATGGACGCGTGCCTTGCGTGCGGAGTCGATTATATCGATACCGCCAACTACGAACCGGAGGACACAGACGATCCCCAGTGGCGCAAAATTTATGAGGAACGCTGCAAAAAGGAAGGATTTACGGCTTATTTTGACTATTCATGGCAATGGGCATACAAGAAAAAATTTGAAGAAAAAGGCATATGCGCTATTCTCGGCAGCGGATTCGACCCGGGAGTCACAAGTGTTTTTTCGGCATATGCGCTTAAGCATTATTTTGATACAATTGAATATATTGATATTCTTGACTGCAACGGAGGCGATCACGGATACCCGTTTGCAACAAATTTTAATCCGGAAATTAACTTAAGAGAGGTTTCGGCAAACGGTTCTTATTGGGAGGACGGTCACTGGGTTGAAACAGAACCTATGGAAATAAAAAGAGAATACAATTTTCCCGAAGTAGGTAAAAAGGACATGTACCTTCTTCATCATGAAGAGATTGAATCGCTTGCAAAAAATATTCCGGGAGTAAAACGCATACGCTTTTTCATGACTTTCGGTCAAAGCTATCTGACGCATATGAAATGCTTAGAGAATGTCGGCATGCTCTCAACATCGCCGATAGAGTTTGACGGAAAGGAAATAGTTCCGATACAATTTTTAAAAGCTTTGCTCCCCGACCCTGCATCACTTGGTCCCAGAACTGTGGGCAAAACAAATATAGGATGTATCTTCAAAGGCAAAAAGGACGGCAAGGATAAAACGATTTACATATATAACGTCTGTGACCATCAGGAATGCTACCGGGAGCTTGGCTCTCAGGCTATTTCTTATACAACCGGTGTGCCTGCAATGATAGGAACCGCGCTGATGGTAAGCGGAAAATGGAACAAGCCCGGTGTGTATAATGTTGAGGAGTTCGACCCCGATCCGTTCATGGATATGCTTAATAAATACGGTCTTCCCTGGGTGGTTGACGAAAATCCGGAGACTGTGGAATAATGGATATAAATAATATCGAAACCCCATCATATATCATTGATGAGGAAAAACTGAAAAAAAATCTCGAAATATTAAAAAACGTAGAAGATGAAACCGGCTGCAAAATATTGCTTGCGCAAAAAGCCTTTTCGGCATTTTACTTTTATCCGCTTATCGGTAAATATATAAGCGGTACAACCGCAAGCGGACTTTATGAGGCAAGACTCGGTTTTGAAGAAATGGGAAAAGAAAACCATGTGTTTGCGCCTGCCTACAAGGAATCGGAAATCAACGAGCTTACAAAAATATGCGACCACATTATTTTTAATTCTTTTTCGCAATATGAAAAATATAAAAATGCGGTGCAAAAAGCAAGCGTCGGTATCAGGATAAATCCCGAGTGTTCTACGCAGGAGGGACACGAAATATATGACCCGTGTGCACCGCGCTCAAGAATGGGAGTGAGAGCCTGCAATTTTCCGGGCAAGCTGCCGAAAGGCATAGAAGGGTTGCATTTTCACACACTTTGCGAGCAAAACAGCGACGCTTTGGCTGAGACATTCAAAGCGGTCGAGAAAAAGTTTTCCAAATATTTTGGGGACATAAAATGGATTAATTTCGGAGGAGGTCATCATATCACAAAACCGGATTATGATATTAAGACTCTTAAAGAATTAATCGGATATGTGACCCAAAAATACGGCTTGCAGGTGTATCTTGAGCCGGGCGAAGCAATTGCGCTTGATGCAGGATATCTTGTAACAACGGTTGAAGATACGGTTAAAAATGAAATGGAAATACTTATTCTTGATGCGTCTGCTGCATGCCATATGCCGGATGTTTTGGAAATGCCATACAGACCTCCGCTTAAAACAGGAGGTCTGCCGAACGAGAAAAAGTATACATATCGTCTTGCGTCAAGAACATGCCTTGCAGGCGACATCATAGGCGACTACAGCTTTGACAAAAAGATTAAAACAGGCGACAGACTGATATTTGAGGATATGGCAATATACTCAATGGTGAAAAATAATACATTTAACGGCATGCCGCTGCCGAGTATTTCTGTTTTAAAAAAAGACGGCAGTGTTGAAATAATAAAAAAATTCGATTATACCGATTTTAAGGAGAGACTTTCATGACCAATCCGTTAAACGACGGTTTTTATATGCCTGCCGAATTTTCGGAGCATTTCGGAACAATAATGATATGGCCGGAAAGACCCGGCTCTTGGGGAAAAAATCCCGAAAAAGCACAGGAAGTATTTACGCGGATAATCCGTGAACTGTCAAAATATGAAAAAGTGTATGTCTCAGCAAGCAGAAAGACTTTTGCCGATGTTAAGGAAAAGCTTGCGGACTGTGCAGAGGTTCTTCTTTTAGAAACAAACGATTCATGGGCGAGGGATACCGCGCCCACTTTTGTAGTAAACAGAACCGGTGAAATCCGGGGCATTGACTGGAAATTCAACGCATGGGGCGGAAGCTTCGACGGACTTTATTCTGACTATGAAAATGACAATAAATTTGCTTTTGAAATATGCAAAAAGCTGAATATAGAATGTTATAACGCTCAGCATTTTGTGCTTGAAGGCGGGGCGGTTCATTCGGACGGAGAAGGGACTGTAATTGTCACGGAAAGCTGCCTTTTAAGCAAAGGGCGTAACCCCGATATGTCAAAAGAAGAAATAGAGGATAATTTAAAAAAATATCTCGGTGCACAGAAAATAATATGGATTCCGTACGGAATTTACAATGATGAAACAAACGAGCATGTTGATAATGTATGTGCGTTTGTGTCCCCGGGGGAGGTTGTTTTGGCTTGGACGGATAATATCAGGGATCCTCAGTATGGAATGTCAAAGAGCGATTATGACGTGCTGATAAACCAAACCGATGCAAAGGGCAGAAGACTGAAAGTACACAAGCTGCCAATTCCTGACAAACCCGTTTTGATAAGCGAAGAGGACTGCAAAGGATTTGAGTTTGAAGAAGGAGAAGATATGCGTGAGCCGGACGAACGCTTGGCAGCCTCATATGTGAATTTTTATTTTGCAAACGGAATAATACTTATGCCGGCTTTCGGCGAAAAAGAAAGCGACAGTCGGGCAATTGAGATATTGTCGGCAGTTTGCCCCAATAGAAAAATAATCCCGATTGACGCATATTCGATTATCAGAGGCGGAGGAAACATTCATTGCATCACTCAGCAAATTCCGCTCTGCAAGAAAGGGGACAGTAAAAATGAGAATTGTTAAAACTGCTGCAATTCAGATGTCCTGCACAAAAACTCCGCAGGAAAATATAGAGCATGCAGATAAGCTTGTGCGTGAAGCTGCTTCAAAGGGCGCTGATATTATACTTTTGCCGGAGCTTTTTGAAAGGCAATATTTCTGCCAGGAGCGCAGATATGATTATTACTGGTTTGCAAAACCAACAGATGAAAATGATGCCGTCATACATTTTAAAAAGCTTGCAAAAGAACTTGACGCTGTGATTTTGGTCAGCTTTTACGAAAGGGACATAAATTGTCTGTATAATTCGGAAGCGGTAATTGACGCAGACGGAAATCTTTTGGGCGTATACAGAAAAACGCATATTCCCGACGACCATTTTTATCAGGAGAAATTTTATTTTAAACCCGGAGATACAGGTTTTAAAGTATGGCATACAAAATACGCGGATATAGGAGTGGGCATATGCTGGGACCAATGGTTCCCCGAAACCGCAAGATGTCTTGCGGTGAACGGAGCTGAACTGATTTTTTATCCGACTGCAATAGGCTCAGAGCCTATATTGGACTGCGACAGCTCCGGGCATTGGCAACGATGTATGCAGGGGCATGCCGCCTCAAACGTGGTACCGGTTATCGCGGCAAACAGATACGGAACCGAAACTGTTGAACCCTCAAAAGAAAACGGAGGTCAAAGCTCGTCGCTGCGTTTTTACGGCTCGTCATTTATAACCGATGAAACCGGTATGAAAATTGCCGAAGCACCAAAATGCGGCGATTGTGTACTGACAGCCGAATTTGACTTGGACGAAATCAGAAAAAGCCGCGATGATTGGGGATTATTCAGAGACAGACGCCCAAAGATGTATTCTGATATAACAAGATAGCCAAAATTTTATAAAAGAATAGACTTTTTTGACGAAAAGTGGTATACTATAAATAAAATATATAATTGGGAAGTGTTTTTTCATGCTACAAAGTGAAATTAAAGAAGAGTTATGCAAAGAGTATAAATACAGAATTGAAGCGCACGCTCACACAACCCCGGAAAGCACCTGCAGCCAGATTCCTCCTGCGGACATGGCAAGGATATATCATGATTTGGGATATGATGCTATCGTAATTACAAATCATTTTATTTATAATTATAATCTTTATGAACAGTTTCCGCCCGATGTCGCTTTGGAAAAATATATGCTTGGCTGGGAAAATACAAAAAAAGAAGCTCAAAAGTACGGAATGACCGTTATTTTGGGCGCGGAGCTGAGATTTACCGAAAACTTCAACGATTATCTTATCTACGGAATTGATAAAGAAATACTTGCAGAAATATATAAACTGCTTCCCGGCGGGCTTAAAAATTTCAGAGAAAAATTCAACATGGATAAAAGTATTTTGTTCCAGGCACATCCGTTCAGGGACGGAATGGAGCTTGCAGACC
Source organism: uncultured Clostridia bacterium (assembly GCA_934454035.1). Lineage (GTDB taxonomy): Bacteria > Bacillota > Clostridia > UBA1381 > UBA1381 > CAKSQL01. The sequence goes on from CAKSFY010000031.1 coordinate 18,260, forward strand.
CGAAGCTTTTGGACGGAATGGAAACGTTCAATATGCATAACGGTCATAACAGCCGTGTGGGAAAAGCAGTTCGGTATGCGCACGATAACGGAATCAAAAGAGCAATTGCCGGTACGGATTTTCACGAATACGGCAGAGAGGGTGCGGCAGCTGTCAGGACAAAAATTCTGCCGAAGGATTCTTTTGAATTTGCCGATATCTTAAAAAAAGGCGATTATATATTGGAAATAGGCGGCAGTTCAATTGTGTTGCCGTAAAAACAAGGAGAAAACAGAATGAAAAAAATTTTAATATATGCCGGAATTGTTACAACGCTTCTTTTCACGGCTTCGTGCACTCGGGAAGCTACGGTTCTTGATGAGACAATGGCGGACGGATTCACCATGGCACAGCCGACAGATGAACCCGTAAAAACACTCGAGCCCGAAAAAAGAGACTTCAGAGGATTGAAATGGGGAATGTCATTATCCGATGTAACCAAAAATGAGGGCGAAGGCTACGCTATGGTTCAGCAAGGAGTAATCAAATATAACAACCTTAAAATTGATGATATTCCCGTAGAAGCGGAATATACCTTTGAAGAGGGCAAGCTTGCAATGTGTATTTATTATACTCAGAATACACATTCGGCAGCAGAGGAATATATTAATGAATATAAAGACTTAATCGAAAAGTATAAGAAAAAGTATGGAAAATATGAATATTCCGAGGAAAAATGGGCGGACGGACAAAGCAAAAACGAAGCAAAAGTCGCACAAGCTCTTGAAGACGGAATAATGATGTTCAGAACCGGCTGGGAAAAAGGCAATACCAAAGTAAATTTGGTGCTTTTTAAAGACACGGATTCAAAAATTAAAATCGGTATCAGATATACGCCTGTCGATATGGCAGCGGAGGGAGATGTAATTCCGCCGCAGGGCGATTCGGATATATAATAAGGATATATGAAAGGAATGGAAAAAATGGAACAAACTGAGGTACAGCTTTCCGAATTGTTAAAGGTCAGACGGGACAAGCTGACTGAATTGCAGGAAAACGGACGCGATCCGTTTGAAATCACAAAATTTGAACGTACTCACTCGTCAAAACAGATTAAAGATAATTATTCCGAGCTGGAAGGCAAGAATGTTTCCGTAGCAGGAAGAATTATGTCAAAAAGAGGTATGGGCAAGGTTGGTTTTTGCCATATGCAGGATAAAGAGGGGCAAATCCAGCTGTTTGTTAAAAAAGACATTCTCGGCGAAGATGAATACGCAATTTTTAAAAAATATGATATAGGTGACATTGTCGGTGCATACGGCGAAGTATTTACAACACAGACCGGTGAAATCTCGGTTCGTGTGTCAAAACTGACATTGCTTTCAAAATCACTTGTGCCGCTGCCGGAAAAATTCCACGGACTTGTCGATACTGATTTGCGCTATCGCCAAAGATATATTGATTTGATTATGAACGATGAAGTAAAGCAAACCTTTATCAATCGTTCCAAAATAATTGCGGCAATAAGAAGTTATCTTAATGCGCAGGATTTCCTTGAGGTTGAAACTCCTATGCTTGTTTCAAATGCAGGCGGTGCGGCAGCAAGACCGTTTGAAACACATTTCAATGCCCTTGACGAAGATTTTAAGCTGAGAATTTCGCTTGAACTTTATCTGAAACGTCTGATAGTCGGCGGATTGGAACGCGTTTACGAAATCGGCAGAGTATTCAGAAATGAAGGTCTTGACACAAGACATAACCCCGAATTTACTCTTATGGAACTGTATCAGGCATACACGGATTATCACGGCATGATGGATTTGACCGAAAATCTTTACAGGCATGTTGCTAATGAAGTTTTGGGCACAACCAAAATCACTTATAACGGAATCGAGATGGACTTGGGCAAACCGTTTGAACGTATTACAATGCTTGACGCGGTTAAAAAATATTCCGGTGTTGATTTTGCGGAGATAAAAACTTTGGAGGAAGCACGCGCTGCTGCAAAAGAACACCATATAGAGTATGAAGAAAGACATAAAAAAGGCGATATTCTTAACTTGTTCTTTGAAGAATTTGTTGAAGAGCATTTGATTCAGCCGACATTTGTAATGGATCATCCGGTTGAAATTTCGCCGCTTACAAAGAAAAAGCCCGAAAACCCCGATTATGTTGAGCGTTTTGAATTCTTCATGAACGGATGGGAAATGGCGAATGCGTATTCGGAGCTGAATGATCCGATTGACCAGAGAGAAAGATTCAAAGCTCAGGAAGAACAGCTTGCACTGGGTGACGAAGAAGCAAATACAACTGATGAAGATTTCCTTCATGCACTGGAAATCGGTATGCCTCCAACGGGCGGAATCGGCTTCGGTATCGACCGTATGTGTATGCTTATGACCGATTCTCCTGCCATCAGAGATGTGCTCTTGTTCCCGACAATGAAGCCGTTGGATAAATAAACAAGGTAAAACCGCTTATTAAGAGCCTGCAAATGTGATGTTTGCGGCTCTTTTTTGTATATATCTATGACCTCGGAACGCTTTATTTCAAAATAATGCGTTCTTTTTTTATACGCGCCTTGCAAGTTCGGATAATGAAACTTGGGTAAAATAAACCATTGTGCAAATGGGAAAAAGTAGTCGAAAACGATTGCTTTCCAGCTGTTTCTGTGGTATAATATTTGCAAGATAAATCGGAATTTGGCAAAGGAGTGTGATTGTATGAAAAAGAAATTCTTTGTGGTAATTGCAATTATAGTTGTTTTAGTAA
>CAKSFY010000032.1 GCA_934454035.1 uncultured Clostridia bacterium
CTTATGAGATAACAAGTTTTTTATGTGATTTTCTTGAAAAATAATCACAAATATATTATACGAGGCGGTGTATAAAATTTACACCGCCTTTTCATATTTTAAATATCAGCAATCGGGAAATAAGTAATTCTTAAATTTGTGCAGCCGTACGGAACAAGCGTCAAATCGACATCGTGCGTTACATACTGCTTTGCCCCAAAGGTTTCAAAGGTCTTGTTCGGATACAGCGCACACATATAAGGAGCTTTATAGCCTTTTAAGTGAAGCTTTATCTTTGGAGTTTCCCATGCATAGTCTTCCGTCTCAACCAATTCAACGGATATATCTTCTTTCTTCAGATTTTCACTCAGAGCAACATTCCAGCTTATATATTCTCTTTTTAATCCGAGTATTTCCCTCGGGTCGGAGCATTCGGGCTGCTCGGAATAAGGCTCAGCGATAAACCAGCTCCAGCCCTCCGGCAGCGGAGTTACCGGATGACCCGGATATGCCTTCCACACTTCGGGAATATGCAGAGAATAAAGCAGCGCTCCGCGTTTTATCGCAATCGGGAATCTTGCCGCGCCCTCACCGTCGTTAACTCTGATTACCTCAATCTCCTCTTCAAATACAATTGTAAGAATATCTCCGCATTTCCATTCACGTTCAACCCTTGCAAACCCGTCACTGTTTTTATCTGCGGCTGATTCACTGCCGTTTATGCTGATTTTGTATTTTTTGCACCATGACGGAATTCTGAGATATATATCAAATTTTTTATTTGATTTTACAGTAAATTCAACTGTATTTCTGAACGGATATTCTGTCTTTTCTTCAATCTCGATATCCTCATATTTTAATACGCATGGTCCGTAAACATTCATATATACACTGCCGTCCCTGCCTTTGAACATCATTGACCTTACAAAATTTCCGAGTACGGCTACAGCGTTGACCGGGCAACAGGCAGTAGGATAGCACGGAGCATACACCTGCATATCGCCGCATGAAGCACCGGTGCTTGACTCTGTTCCTGCATATATCTGATTCGGCGAGTTTAAATAGGCAATTGACCTTTCGTCCTTTCGGCGCGCGCCCTGTGCCCCGTTATAAAACATTTCCTCAAGTCTGTCCCCATACTTTGATTTCCCTGTTATGTAGCTCATATAGAAAAATGTTTCATTGTAAAAAGCATACGAACAATATTCGGTTTCGTTTACAGACGAAATCGGAGCAAGATATTCTACAACCGAAATCGGTGAACCCGACAGCTGCGTCGCACGTTCATGAATTTCGTCCAGGATTTTCTCACTTGCTTTCAAATAATCAGGCTTGCCGACAGCGGTGTATAACACTGCCGGGAGTCTCGAATTAACACCCATTCCCGCAGTATGCTCAGAGTTAAACACAAGTCCTTTTTCCAAAAAAGACTTATACGATATTAAAAAGATGTCGTGTTCACACAAGTAGTCGGAGTATTCCTCGGCAAACTTTACAAGTCTTTCGTCACCGGTATGATAGTAGCAGAAAACAAGCGGTTCAATCAATATCGGCCCTGCGTAAACAGTTTTGTTATCTCCCGTCCAGTTATTTACAAACCAAAGCATGCAGCGGTGAACCGCCTCCAAAACGTCCTCACGCCCCGTTGCTTCATAAAACGCAATAAGTCCTCTCATAGCACAGCTTGTACCCCAGGCATTGTAGTCCTCAAACATATTGGTTGTATACGTTCCGAGATAGCCGTCCTCACGCTGATTCTTCATCATGGCATCAACCCACCCGGTAACTTTTTTTATAAGCTCATCATCGTTTAGAGAATATGCAAGCTCAATCATTCCCGACCAATAATTTCCGGAAATTTCCGCCCCCCAGCCTGCCTGATCCGTATCAGACCAGCCCTCGACGCGGGTTCTCTTTATAAACGGGTCAACAATAATACCCGGTTCAAGCTCATCCATATGTCCGCCCATTCCGTCCTTGTTTCTCAAAATCTGCTCCCTCAAAAAACCTTCTGCAACTATGCTTCCGAGGGGAAAGCTTTCGGCTTTTGCGTAATTTTTCATTTTTACAATCATTCCTTTCCGAATTACTTAACCTCAGTATATTATTTTTTAAAAAATAAATCAATGAACAGTTCCGATATGTATGGACAATTCTGACATAAAGTGTTATAATAAAGATATAAAAAACAAAAAGGAAAGAGAATATGATATTTTACAAAATTGAACTCAAGACTGTGCCGAAATTTCTTTTTTGCTGCTCTGTCAGCGTGAACAACTACAAAAATTCATTTGAAAACCGACAAAATTATATTGAAATATGTATAGTGGAAAAAGGCTCGATTGTTTATGAAGAAAACAGCGGAAAAAAGGAAATTGTAATGCCGAATACACTCACTACGGTGACCTCCGGCACAAACTGCACCACCTCCGCATATAAAGGCGAGGTTCAGTGCCACACAACAGTCGGCGTCAATGCTTTGTACAAATTGACAAAGTACGATTCTTCATCGGCTGACATCAGCCGGCTGAAAGAGGATTTAAAAAACGAAGGAACTTTTTTGCTGCCTTATCATTCGGAACTTGAAGAAAAGGAATATAAAAGTATGCTCGGACTTTTAAAAAAGCTCATAGCATATTGCAACTCCTACAAACCGTCGGATAAAATAATGGCAATATCGGCATGGTACAAGCTTTGTGCCGGCTGCACCGATACGGTTCTTAAGCGCATGGATAATTCTTATCCGAGTTATCCTCCTTCCGCTCATATCTACACGCAGAAGATACAGGATTATATTTTTCAAAATTACAAAGAAAAAATATCGGTTTCCGACATTTCCGCCAAGCTGGGAATTTCGGAAGGATATATGCAGCGGCTTTTTAAAGGAATAACCGGTAAAAGTATAATAGAATTTGCAAACGAATATAAAATAAAATCAGCAATCGAAATATTGAAAATTCAGCCTGCCAGGCTCTCCGAACTTGCGGAGCAGGTCGGAGTTGACGACCCGTCTTATATGAGCAGACTGTTTAAAAAGGTTATGGGAATCAGCTTTGAAGAGTATATAAATTCCTACCGGTAATATTTTTCTATTTCGTCCGCAATAGACCATGCAATCCGTGATCTGTAATCGTCATCATTGAGTTTTTTCTCCTCATCTTTATTGGAGAGGAATCCGCACTCTATCAAAATTGCCGGAAGCGGCGGATTTTTCATGAGAAAAAGAGTTCTTTCGGCAGCCTTGACATCGGTCGTTTTTGCACCGGTCAGTCTGCTCATGCCCATTTGGATATTTTCGGCAAGCGGCTTAACTTCCTTATGGTTGGCAGAATAAAAAACCCTGAGTCCGTTTACCTTCTCACTCGGAAAAAAATTCATGTGAATACTTATAAAAAGGTCTGCGTCCGACTCTTTCATAATCTCCAGTCTTTTTTTCATATCGCGAACCTTCATCTCTCTTAAAGTTCCGCTTGAAATAAGGCTGTTTTCGTCAGAACGCGTCATTATGACCTTCATGCCTTTGCCCTCAAGCACCTCGCAAAGTTTTTTTGCTATGGCAAGATTCACCTCCTGTTCAACCGTGCCGTCCGCTCCGACCGCTCCGCCGTCCGGGATTCCGTGACCTGCATCCACTATTATGCAAGTATCGTCATCTGTCATAAAAGTTTTCAAATACGGCGAAAATTTAATCAGCGCCCCCAGAGAAAGCCCCACAATTGCAAAAATCACGCCCCACATTACATTCTTTCCGCTTAATACAAATAACATATATAATCCCTCTGATACAATAAATCTATGATATTATATGATGAGATATATACGCAAATTACAATTATTTTAATTTTGCGGCAGCGTTTTTTTCAACAGTTTGAGTTATTGCCTTTATCGATACCGAGTATTCTCTCGGCGACATGCCTGTAACCTTTTTGAACTGTCTTGAAAAATAGTGAATGTTGGAATATCCCAGCAGCTCCGCAATTTGTGTAATATTATAATTTTCCTCACGCAAGTATTTTTTCGCCTGTTCAATTTTTAAGAAAATAAAATATTCTATCGCACCCTTGCCCACATTTTGCCTGAATGAATTTTCAACCGTCTTTTTACTGGTTCCGCAAATGCGCGCAAGGTCATCAAGCGTTATATTTTCCGACAAATGCATATTCATATGACCGATGACAATATTCAAAATCGAGCTTGAATAATTAATGGTCGGCAAGGATTTTTGCCCCTCGTTGGAATCGTTTCTTATAAACGAAATCAAAAGTTCACACAAATAGCATTTAATAAGCTGACGCGAACCGAACAATTCATTTTCGCCGGGTTTCAGGCGATTGGTGAACGGGTCGTCCAGCGGTGTGGAAAAAGCATTTGCATATTCGGCAATAATTTTGGAAATCAATGTCTTTTGCTGCTGACCTACCGACAAAATTTTGCCCTCAAAAAAGTTCATAGCCTCCGAATCGCAGCCAAATGTTACTATTGCTATATTCGGAGCTATTTTTCCGTCGGCAAATATGTTGTGCCATTCGTTAGGCTTATGAAATATAGCCGTCCCCTGGCGAAGCAGAATTTCCTTGTCATCTGCAATTACGGTCACGTCGCCCTTGTCAACATAAACCATTTCCCAAAAATCGTGCTTTTCGCCGATAAATTTATATTCCTTTGAAAATTCAAAATAATGGACTGTGTATAATTTTCTTATTACAATATCTTCCCTCAACAGTGCAGCGTGAAAATTCATTCTGCTCATCTCCTCAGATTAATTATATCAGACTATTTTCGCGATTGCAAGAAAAATTTCTTTATTTTATAAAACATTTTCTTTATTATGCAAATACAAAAATGCCATGCGGCATTATAATAAAGGTGGGTGATAAATATGAAAATTATAGTATGTGACAATTATGAAGAAATATCAAAAAAAGCCGCGGATATTGTTGCCGGCGAAATCAATAATAAGCCGGACTGCGTGTTGGGTCTTGCAACCGGTTCGACCCCTGTGGGAATGTACAATATTCTTGCGCAAATGAACAAAGAGGGCAGCGTGGATTTTGAAAACGTCCGTTCCTTTAATCTGGACGAGTATTATCCGCTGTCTGCCGATAACGAGCAGAGCTATCATTACTTTATGAATGAGAATCTGTTTTCAAAAGTAAATATAAACAAAAACAATACTCATATTCTGGACGGAATGTGTTCCGATACGGAAGCGGAATGTGACGCTTTCGAAAAGCTTATTGAGGATAACGGCGGCATTGATTTGCAAATTCTCGGCATAGGTCAAAACGGGCATATCGGCTTTAACGAGCCTGACGAAAATTTGAATCTGCGCACACATCTGACAGATTTGACCGAAAATACCATCGAAGCAAATTCAAGATTTTTCGACGACGTATCCGAAGTGCCGACAAAGGCGCTGACAATGGGAATCGGGACTATTTTAAAGGCAAAGAAAATTATTTTGCTTGCTAACGGAAAAAATAAACATGAAGCAGTAAAGTCCCTGCTTACCGGCAGCATATCGACCGAAATGCCGGCGTCAATGCTAAAGGTGCATACGGACGTAACGCTCATATGCGACAAAGAGGCATTTTCAAGCGACAGAATCGGCATTGATATAGGAGGAACCGAGATAAAATTCGGCGTTTTGAACGAGGATAATAAACTGCTTTATAAAGACAGTATTCCGACCTCCGGCACAAATGCGGAAGAAATAATAAAGGATATTGCCGCCGAATGCCGCAAAATCATGAAAAATTATACCATAACCGGCATAGGCGTGGGAACACCCGGCAGAATCAGAAACGGACTGGTTTCGGCAGTGAATCTGCCGTTTAAGGCACTGAATCTTGCTGAGGTTTTATCGGCAATTTTTTCAATACCGGTCAAGGTGTCAAACGATGCAAACTGCGCCGCTTTGGCAGAATCTGTTTGCGGAGCCGGAAAATCCGCCGACAATATTTTAATGCTTTCTCTGGGAACCGGAATCGGCGGAGGAATAATAATCGGCGGAAAAATATACGAAGGGCGCGGAAGTGCGGGAGAAATCGGGCATATGTCAATTGACTACAGCGGCAAGCCCTGCCCTTGCGGCGAAAAGGGTTGCTTTGAACGATATGCCTCGGCTGCCGCGCTTGTCTCCATGGCAGAAAAAGCCGCAAAAGACAACACAGACAGTCTGCTTTATGAGCTTTATCAAAAAAACGGCGGCAAGCTGAACGGAAAATTATTTTTTGAAGCAGTCGGAAACGACTGTGCCGTTTCGCAAAGTGTACTGGATGAGTACACAGGTTATCTTGCCGCAGGCATAAAAAGCTTGACAAATATATTTGATCCTGATATGATTATTCTGTCGGGCGGTATCACAAACGCGGAGGACGCTCTGCTCGGCTCGTTAAAAAAACATCTTAATGAGGAAATAAAAATTTCCGAGCTGAAAAGCGATGCCGGAATGATAGGGGCGGCATTGCTTGTAGAATAAAAAGGAGTAAATTATGAAAAACGATATTAAAGGCGTAATGCCTGCTTTGGTTACACCTTTATCAAATGACAACATTAATACAGAGACCTTGGAAAAGCTTATCGGTTTTTTCAAAAAACAGAATGCCGACGGTTTTTATATCGGCGGAGCTACGGGAGAAGGATTGCTTCTTAATAAGGAACAAAGAAAAATTCTGTGCGAAAAATCAGTTGAATATGCCGGAAACGACTGCAAAAAAATAGTACATATAACAGATATGAACTACAAAGATACAATCGAACTGGCAAAGCATGCCGAAGCATGCGGAGCAGACGCAATTTCCGCCATACCGCCGATATATTTTTCTTATGATGATGAAGATATATATAACTACTACAGAGGTATTGCCGAAAGCGTAAAAATTCCGCTTATGATTTATTATACGGCGGCAGCGAACAGAGTTATGTCAACAGACCTTTTCAAAAGACTGTTTGAAATTGACAATATTACCTCGGTTAAATGGACAAATTCCGATTATTTCGGAATGATAAAACTGAGAGACGCGTGCCCCGACGCAGGTATTATCAACGGTCCCGACCAAATGCTTGTGTGCGGACTGGCATCGGGAGCGGACGGAGGCATAGGAACCACATACAATATTATGTATTCTACCTACCGGAAAATTTACGAGCATTTCCGAAAAGGCGAAATGCCGGCTGCTTTGGAGGAGCAGAAAAAAGCAGACAGAGTAATTGCCGCTATCAATGAATTCATGCTTATTCCGACCGTTAAGGTTGTGCTTAAGTATATGGGTTTTGATACAGGCACTGCCGCAAGTCCTCAGAAGGTATATACAAAAGACGAAGAAAAAATAATAATCAAAAAGCTTACGGACGCAGGTCTGAGCTTGTAAGGAAATCGGGAGCTGATAGGATTGAAAGCGATAATAAACGGAAGAATCGTTCTGGAAAATGAAGTCCTTGACGGAGGAAATATAATTTTTGACGAAAAAATAAAACGAATAAGCATGGATACCGATGTCTCCGGCTGCGAAACAATCGACGCAAAAGGCGCTTATGTACTGCCGGGGTTTATTGATATACACATTCACGGATACAAAGGCTGCGACGCGTCCGATGCAAACAGGGATGAGCTTTTAAAAATGGCAGAGCTTTTACCGGAGAACGGAGTAACTGCCTGGTGTCCGACAACCATGACGGTTGCGGCGGAAACAATTCAAAAATCGCTTGATATTATCGATAAGCTTAAAAACGAAAAAATAAAGGGTGCAAAAATATTGGGCGCAAATGTGGAAGGACCGTTTATCAATCCCAAGAAAAAAGGTGCTCAATCCGAGGAATTTATCTTGCCTCCGGACATTGATTTTGTGCTTAAGAATAAAAATGTGATAAAATTAATCACGCTTGCTCCCGAAACGGATACCGACTTTTCATTTACAAAGGAAGCGTCAAAATATGTAACCGTTTCGGTAGGACATACCGACGCAGATTACGAAACCGCAAAAAAAGCCTTTGAGTGCGGTGCCGATCATGTCACGCATTTGTTTAACGCAATGCCGCCGCTGGCGCACAGAGCGCCCGGAGTAATCGGAGCTGCCTTTGAAAACGACGGTGTTTTCTGCGAAATGATTGCGGACACATTCCATATTCATCCGTCGCTTTTTAAAACCGTATTCAAGCTTAAGCACGAAAAACTGGTGCTGATAACCGATTGTATGCGCGCAGGCGGTATGCCCGACGGAGAATATACGCTCGGCGGACAAAAAGTAACCGTAAAAGGAATAGAATGCAGACTTGACGACAGTACCATCGCAGGCAGCATTTTAACCTTGAATAAAGCGCTTTATAATTTTATGAGCAATGTAAATCTGCCGATATGGCAAGCGGCAAAAGCCGTAAGTCTGTCTCCGGCGCAATCGATAGGCGAAGCGGATATGCGCGGTTCTCTTTCCGAGGGAAAATATGCCGATATTGTAATTGCGGATGATAAAATTAATATAGTAAAGACATTTGTTCAGGGAGACGAAGTCTATTAAAATTGCAGTTTCGGCTGCGCATTACTTTTGCAGTATAAAATGTCAACAAAAATCAGGCGGCATTTTATACTGCAATTTATATTTAATAAAAATTTATCTTCAATATGTTGCATTTTTCATTTATTTGTGATACAATAAATAAGATATTAATGTTAAATGGTGAAAATTATGGATTGGATTCAAGTTACAATTTATACAACCTCACTCGGAATCGAACCGTTATGCGGAATTCTGTATCAGTTGGGTATCAACGGTATCGAGATAGAGGATGAGGCTGACTTTAAAGATTTTTTGGAAAATAACAAGCAATACTGGGATTATGTCGACGAGGATTTAATCAAAGAAAAACATAAAGAGCCTCAGGTAAAGGTTTACGTAAGCGACAATGCGGCAGGTCATGAAATGCTGACCGCAATTAAGGGTGCTCTTAAAAGCTTTAAGGATCGCGATGAAAATAACGAATTCGGCAGACTCGAAATGGATTTGGGAAATATTTCAGAGGAAGACTGGGCGAATAATTGGAAAAAATATTTTCATCCGACAAAGGTCGGCAATAAAATTCTGATAAAGCCGGAATGGGAAGATGCTCAAAATCCCGACGGCAGAATAGTTTTCAAAGTCAATCCCGGCATGAGCTTCGGGACAGGCTCTCACGAAACAACCCAATTATGCATTGAAGCTTTGGAAAATGTAATAACACCCGAAACCGACATGCTGGATTTGGGCTGCGGCAGCGGAATACTTTCTATTATTTCGCTTCTTTTGGGCGCAAAATCAGCTTTTGCGGTAGACATCGACCCGAATGCCGTGGATATTGCTTACCAAAACGCAAAAATCAACAACATTGATATGTCAAAGTTTACTGCCGAAGCAGGAAATATTCTGACCGATGAAAAGCTTCGCCGCGAAATTTCAGAAAAAAAATATCCGGTTGTTGTTGCAAATATAGTGGCGGATGTCATTATCGGACTTTTGCCTTTTGCGGTCTCGGTTTTGGAAAACGGCGGAATATTTATAACCTCGGGAATTATTTCCGACAGGCAGGCCGACGTTGAAAATGCTTTGCAAGAAGCAGGCTTTAAAAACTTTTCGGTAAATAAAAGAGGCGACTGGGTCTCAATAGTATGCAAAAAAGATTGGTGATAACATGCCTAAATTTTTTTCGTCAAATATAGCCGGCGATAAAATAATAATTGATTCGGAGGATGTAAGGCACATCAAAAACGTGCTTAGACTGAAAACAGGCGACAAAATCGAAGTTTGTGACGGAAAAGGCTGCGACTACAGCTGCGAAATTTCCGATATAGAGGAAAAAGAAATTATTTGTCTGATAAAAGAAAAAAGATTCGCCGACACAGAGCCGCCGATTAAGCTGACCCTATACCAAGGGCTGCCGAAAGCTGCGAAAATGGACTATATTATCCAGAAGAACACCGAGCTCGGAATATCCGAAATAGTTCCGTGCGAGCTGGCAAGATGCGTAGTCAAATTGGATGACAAAAAATCCGCTGCGAAAAAAGCCGCGCGCTGGCAGAAAATAGCGGAAGAAGCGGCAAAGCAATGCGGCAGGGGAATCATTCCGGCAGTCTGCGAACCGATTCCGTTAAAAACCGCAATAGAAAGACTAAAAAAAGAAGATTTGGCTTTTGCTCTTTATGAATGTGAAAGCGACCGAAGTCTCAAAAAAACTCTGGTTGAGAACAAAAGCGCAAAAACGGTAGGATTTTTAATCGGTCCTGAGGGCGGTTTTGACCCGGCTGAGATAGAACTTCTTCACAGCGAGGGAATAAAATCAATCGGTCTCGGACGGCGCATACTCCGAACCGAAACTGCGGGAGAAGCAGTCTCGGCAATGATTATGTATGAAATCGGTGATATAAACAGATAATAGTATATTATAGGAGGAGATTCAATTGAAAAAAACACAGGAGCAACTCTATAACAGAGTACTTATAAATTACGGAATTGCAATATTGGCATATATTTTACTATATGTTCTCTACAACAAAATGTATATGAGAAACGCTGTAACCTTTACATTTGCGGCAATTTTTCTGGTTGCTGCAATCATCTGTTATGCACTTTCCAAGAAAAAGCCGACAAAAAACTACGGGCATATGTTCATAGCCTTTTTTGCCGCGCTTCTTTTTACAAGGCTTTCGGTATTGATTGTAACGCTTTTCGGCTGGAACGCATTTGCAAAAATGCAGGAGGTATATTTCCTTAAAAAGCTTATGCAGACACGCTGGGAAGTAATAATTATATCATGGGCAGGAGCTTTTTATCTGGTCGGAATGACAATTTACAACGGCATACTGATGGCAAAGGCAGGAAAAAAGAAAAAATAAATTTAAATCAATTAAACTCCTTTATGCCATGCCGAATACAAATACCGATAGGCTGCATTCGTTCAGCTGAATATTTCAAAGGAAAAAATAATTATGGCAAAAAGAAAATTAAAATTTAATAACTATTTATTTTTGTTACTTCTTGCTTTTGAAGTATTATTATCTTTCACTTTTTTGGGGTACATTCATATGCCGCCCATTTCGGTTACACTGGCATATATCCCCATTATTATTGCTGCCTATCTGCTGGGAACTGCCGAATCCGCCGCAGTAGGCTTAGTATGCGGACTCGCAAGCATGTACAAGGCTTCGGCTTCATATGTAATGCCGTCGGATAAAATTTTTTCTCCGATTATGAGCGGAGAGTCGTTTAACAGTATTATGCTCAGCGTCGGAACAAGGGTGTTTTTCGGTGTTGTTATAGGCATTTTGTTTTCTGTTGCAAAAAAGCAAAAACATTCCGCATTTTGGGTCGGAATACTTGCGCTGATTTCATCAAAAATATATTCTTTTATTGTATACGCATCATTCGGTATACTCTTTCCCGAAAGCGGCTACAGCTATCTGAACAATCACGTTATTGATTTAAAGAATATTATCCTGGCAATATTCTGCCTTGTGCTCATTCTTTCCTTCCGTCAATTATTCAAAACAAAAAAGGTTCAAAGAATAAAGGAATATATCGACCAATCCGCAAATAATCCGTATTTAGCGTCCAATTTCAATATAGGCTTTACCATATTTTCATTATCCATTATTGCAATGACAATAATGGCGGCAGTGTATTTTTCAAACCGTTCGGCTTTTATGCTTTCGGCACACGGCGTAGAAATTTCATCCGTTATTGATGACGATTTGCTTCATCTGCAGATGCAATTTACCATGGCGGCAATTTCCTTAAACATCATTTCGTCAATTGTTTTGATTATGATATACAAATATATGGCATACCGCGAATATTTAGTTGAACTTGATGATTTGACCGGTGTGATGGGTCGCAAAATGTTTATGTTCTATTTGGAGAAAATTTTAGCCAAATCAACTGTTTCGTCACCGAAAAAAGGCTGGCTGCTTATGATTGATGTCGATTACTTCAAATCGATTAACGATACTTTCGGGCACCCGGTCGGCGACAGAGTTTTAACCGATTTTTCCTCTCATCTGAAGCATGCCTTTTCAGACATCGGCACAATAGGAAGAATAGGCGGAGATGAGTTTTCCCTGGTTATCGAGGACGCGGTATCTGAAAATGAGCTTAAAAGAAGACTTGATGCTTTTTACAAGGACATTTCAAATATTCCCGAAAAAGTCAGCTGCAGCGCAGGGATCTGTCTTTTCAGCTATCCTGCCGAAAGATCCTCCCTGATGAAAAAAACAGACTTTATACTCTATAAGGCAAAGAAACGCGGCCGCGGCTGCTATATATTGGATGACTGAATAATTTTTTCAATTACTTTCAGAAAAAAATGCAGCGGCAAAACAGCCGCTAAATAAGAATATTTTTAGGCGGTGTATAAAAAAATACACCGCCTTTTAAGTGGATAGTAAAAAATGCTTCGGATTTTTTTACCTCCCATTTTGCTTAAATTTTTTCATAACATCTGAGCCATGCACGCTTAATCAGTTCATGTCCGGCAGCAGTCGGGTGCACACCGTCTACGCTCCAATGAGTTGCCGGCATATCCTTGGTAATATGGCGGTCAAACTCCGATTGCAAATCAATATAAGGAATGCAGTACTCCTCAGCCAGCTTCTTCGCAATTGCCGCACGCCTTGCAACTTCATCGGAAAAATACCCGAATCTGCAGCTGCTTTCATCGGTAGCCGTACCGTGCAAAAGATATGCTCCCATAAGTATTATTTTAATATTCGGAAGTGCCTTTACAGTATTATCCAGCAAAAGCCTGTACACCGTTTCAAACTGCCCGGCATCAACTCCGTTTTTATAATTTATTTCATGCCATACATCATTTACTCCAATCAGTATAGTAAGTATATCCGGTGCAAGATTTGTGCAATCAATCTTCCACCGTGCATATAAATCGGTTATTCGATTTCCGCTGATTCCGCGGTTTTCTACCGTGATAGACGGCTCGGAAAATTCAAGCTGCGCCTTTACCAGCATAGGATATCCTGTCCCGGCAGTAACACCGTCACCTATATCCGTTCGCTTTGCGTCTGTGATTGAATCACCCTGAAATAAAATTTTCATACAAATTCTCTCCCTGCATAATGTTTTGCTATAAGCGTGGACATTCCTGCACCACACCGATACGATATTTTACCAAAACGCGGCAGCGTTTTGGCGCTTATTAATCAGTAAATATTATATCACAGGCAGAAATAAAACACCATGAATTATTTTAATAAAGTACATTTATTTTAGCACTATTTTAAGATTATGCATAAAAAACGGAACGCGGATAAAAAACGCGTTCCGTTTTTCTTTATTCACAAAACTTATACCAATTCAAGGATTGCCATAGGCGCTGCGTCACCGCGGCGAGGTCCCTCCTGAATAATTCTTGTATATCCGCCGTTTCTCTCAGCATACTTGGGAGCGATTTCAGCAAAAAGCTTTGTAACCACATCCTCTTTTGTGATGAATGCCAATGCCTGACGACGTGAATGTAATGTGTTCGTCTTACCAAGAGTAATCATTTTCTCAGCTAATTTCTGAGCTTCTTTAGCTCTTGTTAATGTTGTTTCTACTCTGCCTGTTTCCAAAAAACTTGTCACGAGATTTCTCAAAAGTGCCATTCTTTGGTCTGTAGGAAGATTTAACTTTCTGGGCATGAACATTACCCTCCTTTCTTCAGGACTTAGGACTATTCTTCTTCTCTCTTGAGAGCCAAGCCTAATCCGTGTAACTTGTTAATAACTTCTTCAAGCGATTTTCTTCCGAGGTTTCTTACCTTCATCATATCCTCTTCGGATTTGTTTGAAAGGTCCTCCACCGTGTTTATTCCTGCACGCTTCAAACAGTTGTAGGAACGAACCGAGAGATCCAGTTCCTCTATTGTCATTTCCAATACCTTTTCTTTTTTGCTCTCTTCCTTTTCCACAATAACTTCCGCGTTCTTTGCTTCCTCCGAAAGGTCTACAAAAAGCTGCAGCAAATCATTAATTACCTTTGCCGCAAGGCTGACTGCCTCATCAGGATTGATTGTGCCGTTTGTCCAGACATCGACAGTGAGCGTCTCACGGTCAATTTGTGAACCGACACGGGTGTTCTCTACAGTATAGTTAACCTTTTTAATCGGCGTGTATATTGAATCTATCGGAATAACTCCGACCGGCGGCTGCATTGCCTGCTTATTTCTTTCAGCCGAGACATAGCCTCTGCCCTTTGACAAAACAACCTCCATATAAAGTCTTGCATCCTCATTAAGGCTTGCAATGTGCAAATCGGGATTAAAAATTTCGATGTCGCTGTCAACAGCAAAATCGCTTGCTTTAATCTCGCCTGCGCCTTTTTTCTCAATATAAATCGTCTTAGATCCGTCACAATGGAGCTTCATGGCAATTTTCTTAATATTAAGAATAATTTCCGAAACATCCTCTGCTACTCCGGGAACTGTAGAAAATTCGTGCTGAACTCCCTCAATTTTAATTGAAGTTGCTGCAGCACCCGGCAGAGAAGAAAGCAAAATTCTTCTGAGCGAGTTACCGATTGTGGTTCCGAAACCACGCTCCAGCGGAGTCACTACAAACCTGCCGTAATTACCTGTTAATTGAGTACATTCTATATTGGGCTTTTCAATTTCTATCATTTATCGAAACCCTCCTTCACATATTTCATGTAACTTTTCCACTTACCGAGGGTGTTGACATCTATTACTTAGAATACAACTCGACGATGAGATGTTCTGCAACTTCGTAGTCAATGTCGTCTCTTGCCGGTAAACTAACAACCTTGCCCGTAAGTGTGTTCTTGTCCATGTCTAACCACTTAGGAACAACTCTTGCAGCATTTGTTTCGATAATGTCCTTAATTCTTGAAGATCCTTTGCTCTTTTCTCTCAAAGCAATTATGTCTCCGCTCTTAACCAAGTAAGAAGGAATATCGACCTTCTTGCCGTTTACGAGAAAATGACCGTGATTAACAAGCTGTCTTGCTTCACGTCTTGTATTTGCAAGTCCCAATCTGAAAACAACATTATCCAATCTTGTTTCCAAAATCTGGAGCAGCATTTCACCTGTAATTCCGTTTTTCTTTGTTGCCATTACATAATATTTTCTGAACTGCTTTTCCAAAACGCCGTAAATGAACTTAACCTTTTGTTTTTCGTTAAGCTGTACGCCGTACTCAGACTGCTTTTTTCTTCCCTGCTTCGGGTTTCTGTTAGTGGATTTTGCAACACCCATAACAGCAGGCTCAATACCCAAAGTTTTACATCTTTTTAAGATGGGTTGCATATTCTTAGCCATGCTATATAACCTCCTTCAACAATTTTTCGTAATAATCAAACACGTCTTCTTTTAGGCGGTCTGCATCCGTTGTGCGGAATCGGAGTCACGTCTTTAATCATTGTAACTTCCAGACCTGCTGCCTGCAATGCTCTGATTGCGGCTTCTCTGCCTGCTCCCGGGCCTTTAACGAATACGTCTACGGTCTTTAAGCCATGCTCCATAGCAGCCTTTGCAGCTGTTTCCGCAGCTGTCTGAGCTGCAAACGGAGTGCTCTTTCTTGAACCTCTGAAGCCTAAACCGCCGGCACTTGCCCATGACAATGCGTTACCCGCAGTGTCGGTAATTGTTACTATTGTATTGTTGAAAGAAGAACGGATATGGGCTGCACCTCTTTCAATATTCTTTTTAACACGGCGCTTTGTGCGTGTTCCCTTTTTAGCTACCTTTGCCATTTAGTTTAGTCCCTCCTTACTTCTTCTTATTTGCCATTGTCTTTGCAGGACCTTTTCTGGTTCTTGCATTGTTCTTTGTGTTTTGTCCTCTAACCGGCAAACCCTTTCTGTGTCTGATACCTCTGTAACAGCCGATTTCCATCAATCTCTTGATGTCCAAAGCAGTTTGTCTTCTCAAGTCACCTTCCACAGTGTAGTGAGCGTCAATTGTTTCTCTGAGCTTATTTACTTCTTCTTCGGTCAAATCCTTAACTCTTGTGTCCGGATTTACGTTGTTCTCTTTCAGAATCTTCTGCGAGCTTTTAAGACCGATTCCGTAAATATAAGTCAGACCTACTTCAACTCTCTTTTCTCTGGGTAAGTCAATACCTGCTATTCTTGCCATTATTACACCTCCATGTACAAACTCTCATTAACAATTACACATCTTAATATATTTCATATATAATTTCCTGTTCGGATTCCGCAAAAGGTTTAATCCTCTTGCGGCAGCCGCACCCGTCAGGAGAGCTATATAAGCACAATTAATTCTTTCGGCGAAATTCCGTAATCAGCCTTGCTTTTGCTTATGCTTCGGATTTTCGCAGATTACCATAACTTTGCCTTTTCTTTTTATAATTTTGCATTTTTCGCAAATTGGTTTTACTGATGGACGTACTTTCATTCCAATTACCTCCTTATTTCGATCTCCAAGTGATTCTGCCTCGTGTCAGATCGTAAGGCGACATTTCAAGAGTTACCTTATCACCCGGAAGAATCTTAATGAAGTTCATTCTCAATTTACCCGATATGTGTGCCAGAATCTGATGTCCGTTTTCCAGCTCCACTTTGAACATTGCGTTGGGCAGTGTCTCTACGACCGTACCCTCCAATTCCATAACGTCTTCTTTACCCAAAGAAATTACCTCCCTTGAATTATTAATTATTTGGTTTATATTCTGCCAGTATATTCCTTACCTCAAAATTTTCCGGTTCGGATATATCAGCTTTTGTATTAGTTTTCTGCAAGTGCTTCAGCTTTTTCTTTTTCGGATTCTCAACCTTTCTTAGGTCTCCGTCCGCAACATATGCATATTCGCCCTCGGTACGAAGAACCAGCAACAGCTTTGCTTTGTCACGCCCCGCCTTTGAATACACCAAACTTCCGGCTTGTATTTCCATTTCTCATCACCTCATCATCTACAGCGTCAGTATTTCACACTGTGATTTTGTGATAAGAACGGTATTTTCGTAATGAGCCGCCAGACTGCCGTCCTTTGTTACAACGGTCCAGTCGTCGTCCAATACACAAACCTCCCAGCCTCCGGCATTTACCATCGGCTCAATTGCCAATGTCATACCGGCTGCGAGTCTTACGCCTCTGCCCGGATGTCCGTAATTCGGAACTGACGGATCTTCATGCATATTTCTGCCTATTCCGTGACCTACCAGATCACGAACGACCGAATAGCCGTGAGATTCAACATATTCCTGAATTGCATGAGACACGTCGCCGAGCTTTGCACCATGCACCGCATATTTAATTCCTTCAAAAAAGCTCTCTTTGGTAACATCTATAAGATTTTGAGCTTCGCTTGAAATTTTACCTACCGCGAATGTTCTTGCCGCATCGCCGTGATACCCGTCCTTGCAGGCACAAAGGTCAATGCTGACAATATCACCTTCGGAAAGTACCGCACTTTTGCTTGGAATGCCATGCACCACCGCGTCATTTATCGAAGCGCATATGCTCTTCGGATATCCTTCGTAATGAAGGCACGACGGCGTTGCACCTCTGGAAACAATATAGTCTCTTGCAATTTTGTCAAGCTGCTCTGTCGAAACTCCGGGGCGGATATGCTTTTCTATAAGCTTAAGCGTATCGCCCGTTATTTTACACGCAACTCTCATCTTTTCAATTTCGGATTTTGACTTAATTGTAATCATCTATTTACTCCCAAAGCATCACTTATGCTTCTAATCCCAGCGCTTTTGCAACCTCTTTAGTGGTATCCTCCAGCGCTTCTTTACCATAAGCAACTACAAGCTTTCCCTGCTTTTTGTAGTACTCTTTTATAGGCTCTGTCTGCTCATGATAAATCTTGATTCGGTTTTTAACCGTTTCTTCATTATCATCAGCTCTTTGTATCAATTCACCGTTGCATTCCTGGCATTTATCGCCTGCCGCTGACGGCTTAAACACAACGTGATACGGAGTTCCGCATGACTTGCACTCGCGTCTGCCGGAAAGTCTTTCGATAATTGTTTCGTCGGAAACCTCCAGCGAAAGTACCTTATCGATTTCAACTCCGGAAGCGGTCAACGCTTCAGCCTGTGCGGTTGTTCTCGGGAATCCGTCTAAGATAAATCCCTTTTTGCAATCTTCTCCGCTTAGTCTTTCTTTTACAATCCCAACAACAACATCATCGGGAACGAGCTTACCGGAATTGATATATCCCTCAGCCATTTTGCCGAGCTCGGTTCCCTCTCTTATTGCTGCTCTGAGCATAACACCGGTTGAAATTGTCTCGATGCCGAGACGCTTTGACAAAATTTCAGCCTGTGTACCTTTTCCTGCTCCCGGCGGTCCCAATAAAATTAATTTCATATCGCACCGCCTATTCCAGGAATCCCTTATAATGGCGCATAACCATTTGTGATTCAATCTGTCTTACCGTTTCAAGCGCAACACCCTCGATAATCAAAAGTGAAGTACCTCCGATTTGCAGACCGGAAATCTTGAAAAGTGCTCCGGCAATAATCGGCAATACAGCAATAACTCCGAGGAACAAAGCTCCGACAAAGTTAAGTCTTGCCGTAACCTTTGCAATAAAGTCGCTTGTCGGCTTGCCGGGTCTGTAACCCGGAATATATCCGCCGTTCTTCTTCATATTATTGGCAAGCTCAATAGGATTGAACTGGATTGCCGAATAGAAATATGTGAAGAATATTATCAGTAAGAAGTACAATACTGCGTATACAATATCTGTCCAGCCGGGGCCGTAGCCTGCCGACAGGCAGCCGAGCAAGTGATAAACAAATCCGCTTTGCGGAAGATCGCCGCCTTTTGCAAGACGTACAACCGTCTGCGGAAAAGCCATGATACTCGACGCAAAGATAATCGGCATAACGCCTCCCATAACAACCTTAATAGGAATGTTTGTGCTCTGACCGCCGTACATTTTTCTGCCCACAACGCGCTTTGCGTACTGAACAGGAATTTTACGCTCTGCAGAGTCGAACAGTACAACGAATGTGATTGCCGCAATAACAAAGATTATAATCAATGCTACAATGACAAGATTCTTTATACTGAGCGCTGCCGCAAGATAGTTTTCGTATACCGACTTGATAGCCGACGGAACTCTTGAAGCGATACCGGCAAAGATAATCAGCGAAACGCCGTTGCCCAAGCCTTTTTCGGTAATAAGCTCGCCGAGCCATACGATAAATGCAGTACCTGCCGTAAATGTCAGTACAATTACAAAGAAACCGAGTGCACCGGTATTTGAAAATACTGCACTTGCGCCTTGTCCGCTTGCAACACCCATGTTATGAAGTGTTACATAAAGACCTGCGCCCTGAACAAATGCCAGGATAATTCCGAGGTATCTTGTAATTTTGTTTAACTTCTTTCTGCCTTCAATTCCCTCTTTTGCCATACGCTCAAGAGCCGGAATTGCAACCGCAAGCAATTGTACTATAATTGATGCGTTGATATAAGGCGATACACCCATTGCCATAACAGTTGCGTTGGAGAACGCTCCGCCGGTGAACACATCGAACAGAGAGAACAAGTCCATTCCGCCGCCTGTCAGGAAGTTTTTCATAAAGTCGGCATTCAGATACGGAACAGGGATATGTGCACCGAATCTGAATATTACCAACATCAAAATTGTAAACCAAATTCTTTTTCTCAGGTCAGGGATTTTAAAAGCGTTTCTGATAGTTTGAAACATAATTAAATCACCTCTGCCTTTCCGCCTGCCTTTTCTATTTTAGCTGTTGCAGACGCGCTGAATTTAGCAGCTTTAACCTCCAGCTTCTTTGTAAGCTCACCTCTGCCGAGAATTTTTACTCCGTCAAGTGTTTTGCTTACTACTCCGCTTTCTTTCAATAATTCAGCCGTTACTGTAGTTCCGTCCTCAAATCTTTCAAGTTCTGAAACATTTACAGCGACATACTTTTTAGCAAATATATTGTTGAAACCTCTTTTCGGCAAACGTCTGTACAACGGCATTTGTCCGCCCTCGAAGCCCGGTCTTACACCGCCGCCCGAACGAGCATTCTGACCCTTATGACCTTTACCGGAAGTTTTACCGTTACCGGAACCTATACCTCTGCCGACTCTTTTTGTTCTGAACTTTGAGCCCTCTGCAGGTTGCAGTTCGTCTAATCTCATATTGCTACACCTCCTTCTTTATGTTTACAAATTAGTTTTCTTCAACTTCTACAAGATGTGATACTTTCTTAATCATTCCTCTGATTTGAGGAGTATCGTTATGAACCTTCACATCTCTGATTTTTCTTAAACCTAAAGCCGCAACTGTAGCAATTTGATCCTGCTTGCAGCCAATTGTACTTTTTACAAGCTTTACACTTAATTTAGCCATTTTTTGCTACCTCCTTAACCCTTAATCTGGTCAACGGTAAGGCCTCTCAGCTTAGCAACCTCATCAGCCTGCTTCAAATCAGCCAAACCTGCTATAGTAGCTTTTACTACATTCTTTTTGTTATTGGAACGTAAGCACTTTGTTCTGATATCTTTGATTCCCGCAAGCTCAAGCACTGCACGTGCTGCACCGCCTGCGATAACGCCGGTACCTTCTTTGGCAGGTTTAATCAAAACTCTGCCGGCTCCGAACTCACCGATTACCTCGTGAGGAATGGTAGTTCCAACCAACGGAACAGTTATCATATTCTTTTTAGCGTCTTCAATTCCTTTTCTTATTGCATCGGGGATTTCAGTTGCCTTACCTGTTCCGCAGCCTACATGACCGTTGCCGTCGCCGACTACCATCAAAGCGCTGAAACGGCAGGTTCTTCCTCCCTTTACTGTCTTAGCAACACGATTAATCTCTACTAAAGTTTCCTGAAGATCAAGTGTTGATGCATCTATTCTCTCAGCCACAATATCTACCTCCCTTTCATTAGAATTCGAGTCCGCCTTCTCTTGCGCCTTCAGCAAGAGCAGCTAC
>CAKSFY010000033.1 GCA_934454035.1 uncultured Clostridia bacterium
AGCCGGGAATGAACTGACCCGAGCCGAGAACTAAGGAGTGACCCTCAGCCTTGCCGCCGTCAAACGCCTTGCCGTCAACAAAGCCCTCGAAATCGATTATAACGGTATCGTCCTTTTGAGCGGCGCGGTCTTCAACGGATACCATGCGCGCGTTACGCTCAGCCATGGCGTTTACCTCGGCGTTAACCTCTGCGGCGTCAACCTTAACGGCGGTCTTTTCAGCCTTTAAGCCTGTCGGCATACAAACCTTGAAATAGTGGTCTTTTGCGGTATTGTTGATTGTGGTTTCAACCTCCAATGCCTTTGCACCCTTTTTGAGCGTCATTTCAACATGAATCGGCATATCAACCAAAACGTCACTTCTTACCTGTTTTGCAAAGTCATAATCTCTCGGCAGTTTCATTGTCAAATCAACCGTAAACTTAACGCAAAGAGGGCCGTTCACACTTGTTGACACAACCGCTTTTTCGCCGAGGCTGTTTATAATGCGGTCGCAGGGGATATTGTCATACATCCACATATTTCCGCGGTCGCCCATATCCATAAAGTAGTTTAGATTCTCATAAATTTTGCCTGTTTCCTTGTCGGTTATGTTTACCGTTCCATCCGGATTTACCTTAACTCTGATAAATTCATTTTCTGCCTGATTTGCACCCGATAGCATATTGTCAGCCAAAATTCTCGGTGCGTCCCAGTCCTCGTGCGGATAGGGATATTCGTTCTTTTCCGCCCACTTCAGCTTGAATGTCTTGTAACCCATTGCCGGAATGTCGTTTGCCTCAAAGAACAGGTGCACCTTTGTGCAGTAGAAAGGCATATTTCGGCTTCTCGGGTGATATATTCCGGCTCTTGTGTTGGTGTTTCGCTCCACCTCCTGCACCTTTACCGGGTTGCCGTCCATATCCTCAATAACGATATATTTAAGAATAATATCTCTCGGCACATCAACATAAGCCTCAACAATTTCCGAGCGTGCAAATGATGACGGGTTGTGAACAGAAAGGAAATACTCGGTGTCCGAAACCTTTGATGTGTTGATTTCCTTTGTGATATTTTCCAAACCCTTGCGTTCCAATCCTTTTGCGATAATTCCTGCCTGTTCAAGGCGCGAAACCTCGCCGTCAGCCAAAGTCTTAGGACCTAAGCCGTGCATTGAATCGTGTGCGTGGCTCTGGAACATCAGTTTCCAAGCCTTTTCAAGGTATGTATCGGGATATTTTGAAAGTCCGTATTTCCACGCAATTGTACTCATCGGCTCGGCATAGCGGATAACCGTATTTTCGGTATGGCTGTTTGTAATCATAACCTCGGGGTGAGTCGAAAATACATCGGTATGAATACTTCCGACAGGGCCGTCACGCATAGGGCCTGCAACCGTGTCCAAATCCTTGACCTTTTTGAGTTCCTCTTTAAGCTCTGTCAGATAATCGGTAAGCGTTGAGTGAACTATTTCAAGTTCGCCCTTGTATTCTTCCTGCAAAGCCTTGATAATCTCGGGTGTTAAGGGATGTGGCTCGGTAAAATCTGTTCCCTCGAACATCAGCACGCAATCGGGTGCAGCTGTTCCCTCAACCGTCTTTAACGCACGCTCCATACCTTTTCTCAAATTCTCCGGGTGGTATGAAGTTTCGGGGTCTAAAATATCATAGAACCAGCCGTAATCGTCCGAGTTCGCGGTGTGGAACACCTTGCCCAGCTCGCCCCAGTTATATTGCCATCTCTTGTCCCATGCGTCCTTGTCATACACAATCGGAATATGTCCCGCAAAGAAGAAATTCCATCTTGCCTCGGGTCCCAGGTGCGACGCAATCAGCTTTGATTCATCTGGCGATTCCCAGATAAACTCGTGATATTTTGACTTTTTAGGGTCCATATACTTGTAGAAAATAGCCGTGTCAATATCAAAATTCCGGTAAATCTGCGGCAGCTGTCCGATTTGTCCGAATGAGAATACGTTGTATCCGCATTTTAACGGCTCACCAAACTCACGGCTTTTCTTTATACCGTATTGCAAGTTGCGGACAACCGACTCGCCCTGGATAGGTGCACAGTCGGGCAACGAGAACCACGGACCGATTTCCAGTCTGCCGTCCTCAACATATTTTTTTACCGTGTCTTTCATTTCGGGACGGATTTCGAGATAATCCTCCAAAAGCGTGAACTGACCGTCACAAAGGAACGAGCGGTAGTCCTGCTTTTCCTCCATAATCTCAAACAGGTGATCGAATAAATCCACCAGTCTCATTCTTGTTCTTTCAAACTCCCAGCGGAACTCTCTGTCCCAGTGGGTGTAGGTTACAATATGTACTTTTCTCATAAGTTTAACCCTTTCTCTTTATCAATAATTTGCCAATATAATTATATTACACCGCCGCTCAATTGTCAATATCATACCTTTAAAAAAGTACATAAACACATATATTCAGTATTTTTTTACCTTTTTATCAAGCTCTACCATCTCATTTGCCAAAGCACTGATTCTCTCCTTTAATACAAATACACAGTCGGTTTCGTCCGCAAATCCGCGCACAATATCCTCGGCAAGGTCATGACACCCCGGCGAGCCGCACGAGCCGCAGTCCAGTTTTGGCAGCCGTTCGTATATCCGTTCCATTTCCATCATTTTTTCCATTGCTTTATGTATGTCGGGGTCAAGATTCATAACCGACCGGTACACGACAGGTCTGTCCCAGAACAAATCCGCACAGCTTACCGCTTTTTCAACATTTTCGGGCATGCTTTTTGCTATGCGCTTTATTCTTGAATTTGCGACAAAGTTATTCTCGGCAACAAGCGGACCGCCCACGCATCCGCCCGTGCAGGCAAGCGCTTCGACATATTCTATATCGCCGAGCTTTCCGTCCTCAATCGCTTCGAGCACTCTTATGACATTGTGGATTCCGTCCACCGACACGATTTTGTCAACATGAGCGGCTCTTGCTTCGCCGCCTGCCGTCGCCCAGAGTATGCCCTCCGCACCGGCTTTGCCGATTTGTTCTATCTCCGTATCGGCAAGCTTATTCATGGTATGCGCCATTTTAAGATATATTTCTTTCATTGAAATAACACCGTCAACATTTGACTTTGAGACGGTTTCTCCGCTTTTTACAACAGTTGCTTTTGCTGCGCACGGACTTATGAAAAATACCCCTATTTCCTCGGGTGAAAGACCTGTTTTTTCGGCAGCTGTGCGCCGTGCGTCCTCCGCTGCAACCTCCATTGGCGATTTAAGCGGAATTATGTTCCCTATAAGATTGGGAAAACGTATCGCAATCAGCTTTACCACGGCAGGACACGCCGAGGATATTGACGGCATTAAAAGCTCGCCCGACGCAAGGAGTTCGCGCGTTTTTCGGCTGATTACCTCAGCTCCGCGAGCTACTTCATACACAAAATCAAAACCGATTTTTTTGAGTGCGGAAAGCATTATATCCACTTTTTGCGCTCTGGAAAACTGTCCGCAGAATGCCGGTGCAACGAGCGCAACCTTATATCTGTACGGCTCTGTTATTTCGAGTCCGTCCGTAACAGCCTGCTTTGCATGCTGCGGACAGACTCTTATACATTCGCCGCAGTCTATGCACCTTTCGGACAGGATTTTTGCTTTTCCGTTCTGAACGCGGATTGCCCTTGTCGGGCATTGCTTAAGACAATTTGTGCAGCCTGTGCAAAGCTCTCTTTTGAGCCTTACGGAATGGCAATTATTATCCATTATCAATCACTTCCTCGCTTAATTAAGTATTTGTTGTAAAGCTTCTGTCAGCTAAAGTCTGCACCTATTTTTATTGAATCCCTCCACCACCTTCGGTGGTCCCCCTCCCTTTATTGTATCCTCCCACCATCCTGACGGATGGTCCCCCCTCCTTTAGGCAAGGAGGGCATATCGGGAGGCGAATCGGGAGGCGAAACGGAGAGAAAATAGAAACAAAATGGAGGGGTTAATCGGGTATCGTTGTCCGGTCCATTCAGCCGCATATTAAGTATTAATAATCAAAGTTACCGTTGTCCCGATTCCGATTTCGGTTTCTATCTTCATATCATCCGAATATTTTTTCATATTGGGAAGTCCCATTCCTGCGCCGAAACCAAGTTCCCTGACCTGCTCGGACGCAGTTGAAAAGCCTGCCTGCATGGCTTTTTCAATATCCTTTATGCCCGGGCCTGTGTCCTTTAAGACGGCAACTATTTTTTCGGGAGTTATATCCACGTCTATAGCTCCGCCGTTTGCGTGAATTACCATATTGATTTCGCCCTCATACATGGCAATGGCGGTCTTTCTTACCGCTTCGGGACTGAAACCGAGCGTGTTCAAAAGCTTTTTCACCTTGCCGGAGGCTTCTCCCGCAACAGTGAAATCGCTGCCGTCAACCTCATAATGCATATGAATCGGCTCCATTACGCATTGCCCCCTTTACTGCCGAGACCTTTTTCGTACAATTTTCCGCAGGCAATATAAAGAGGATAATCCGTACTCATAAGCACAATATCCTTTGATTCTGCAAGCTCAATAAGAGCGTCGTCCGGCACTTTTCCCCTTACAAATACAATTGTGGTTATATCCATCATCTCCGCGGTTCTTACCACCTGCGGATTCATAAGCCCGGTTAATAAAAGCGCTTTATCCTTTACAAACGCGAGCACATCGCTCATCAGGTCGCATCCGCAGGCGGAGCTTACCTCGCCCTCTGTACTGCCGGACAAAACCTTTGCAGATAAAATTTCCTTAACTTCCGTCAATTTCATTATATTCAAATCCTTTCCGAAAAAAATAAATCTTGTGTAGAGTATAACATATAATTATACTCTACACAAGATTTTATTGCAAACAGTTTGTTTTTTTGTGCAGTTTTACATATTATTTTGTATCATCAGGCATAATCAATAGAATGTCCTTTGCAACACCGTCTACCATTCTGACAAGCGCAAACGGGGTGATGTTGCTTTCATATTCGTTTATGCTTGTCCAATCATACACCGTATCGGAAAAGACTGCATCTGCCGCACCGTATGAGGGGGCTTCGCTGACAGCCAGCCTTTTATTTGAAGCAATGCTTTTGCTGAAATCATATGCATAAACATTTGTTTCTTTTGTTACATCAATATCAATTACCGAACCGAGTGAGCCGTCTCTAAGCGCAGTATTTGTAAATAAATTATTGTCATATCCTATAGAACCGAGCGTAAACCAATCGGAGCCGACCTCCATAACAGGACCGTATACTATACGGGTTATATCCCTGTCATACATAACTTTCGGGAATGAGAAATATGAACTTCTGTCGCCCAATTCGTTATTTAATTGAGCCCATGCGCCTGTCCAGTTGTTAAATTCATCCTGTCTTGCTGCATCAATTGCAAACGGGGTTGTAGTTTTATATGTTTTTTGTATAAAGTAATCACTTTGATTATTCGCACTTTTAAGTGCAGCTTCATCAATATTCATTGAACGGGCTTTTGCAACTACGTCAAATGTTTTAATATAGTTATTTTCGTCCTTTTCAAATACTATAACATCGCCTTTTTCCAAATTATAATAATTAAATTTATTGCCGGTTGACATTTCATAACCCTTAGTATCACTGTCAAACACCAATGTTACCTCTTCGCCGCCGCAAAATGCCATTGCCTTATCCATTTCCTCGTCATTTTCATTAATAAACGGAGACGATTTTCCGTTCATTACTGCAAGCATTGTGTTTGCTCCGTAACAACCGCCAGAGCATGTTATTATAATCAAAGGATACGATCTGTCTGACTTATTCAAATCACCAAAAGCAAATGCTGCGTAATCGTTTCCGTCTGACAAAGAAGAAATCGGCAGTATGCAAAGGTTATTACTCGTTGCACTAAATGGTGTATTATAATACTCTCTTGCGTCAATAATTTTAGTTGAATTGTTCAGTCTGACTGAACCTATGGTCATTTTGTCGGCTTTATATGTACCCATGTCAATTGACGCTGCCGCACTTACTGCGACTAATTTAAGTGTTGAAATATTTCCTGTTTTTGGGGATATTTTATACTCAACCACACGGTTCTCAATCGGAGTTTTATTAGCAGTTGTCATTTCGGAATAATTTATAACTCCTGAGTTTACCGCGTTATTGCCATAAACAAGAATTGCTAATTCAGCTTCTGTCATCGTTACGCCGGAAGAAGTAAAGTCAACCTCTGCAATTAACTCTGTTCCGTCAGTTGTGTAAAGCAATGCTGAAAGGAAATCGTCATCTGAACTTTTCCTATAAAACTTATCAATTACAGCGTATTGAGCTACTGATTCGAGTATCTGCACATCAAAAATTTTACCGAAGCAATCAAGATAAAGTGTGTATTCATTGCCGATAATTAAATCCTGCTCGCCTGCCATATATCCCTCTGTAAACCTATATTTTTTTTCGCCTATGGTAAAGGTTTCATCATATGGGCTGTTTTCCGTATACTTGCCCTCCGCTGTTTCTCTTGAAACATAAATTTCATAAAATTCGGAGTCTTCCATTTTTAGACTAACATCATATTTAATTGACAGAATATCGTCCTGCTTTATATCCTGAACTCCGATTTCGTTTCCTTGGTATATTATTTTAAAGGTTACACTGTCATCCTCCGGGTCAATCGCCAGGAAGGTACTGCTGTCGCCGGTAGCCTTAGTAAAGTTTATTCTGTTTCTGCTTGCGATAATGCTTCCTACTTTTGCAGTGACATAACAGTCAACGCTTATTACTTCATATTTTCCGTCAGAATCAACATCATGTAAGGTAATTTTTCCGTTTGTGTTAGCATCTATATATTTTTGAAAAGTTGTCCTGTTGAAAGGCAACGGAACACCGTTTACCAAAAATTCTATTTCAGCAAAGCTTCCGCTGTTACCGGAAAGATAATATTTTTTTACATTGTCACTTTCGTATGATTCTCTGAAGCTTATTGAATGATTTCCCGAACGAAGATTATTCCAGTCTATTGTATTTTCTTCATACATCAGTATATCCGATTCAACATAGTTATTGTCGGGGGTAAAGGCGGTTACCTTATAGTTTCCGTCATTTTCGGCAATAATCGTAAAGCTACCGAAGGTATAAACCTCGGGAACCTCTGTTCCTTCGAATGTTGCTGTTAAACAATAATCCTTTATAATATTATACTCCTCGCCGCCGAACGGAGTGTCGGTTATATAAATCAGTGCTTCATTTGGTTTATAACTGACGTCTGAACGTGCATTTTCTCTTATATATCCTTTTACGGTGAATATATTCGAAACTTCCTCGCCGTTTGCAGTCACACCCTTTGCAGATGACAATGGGGTAAGGTTTTTCATATCGCTTACAACAAATGCTTTTACTTTGCCTAAGGTTTTTCCGGAGGGGACATTAACTGTTGTTCCGAATTTTTTTTCCTCTCCCTGCGCAAAATTGTCGCAGCTCATAAAAGATGAATTGATAAACGTGTTGTTTTTGTCATATAAAGCGCATATAACAAAAGCCTGATCGCTGTTGTCCGCAGTTTTGCGAACCTTAACATTTGCATAGCAGCTGTTTGCCGGATTAGCCATACGGTTAAGATTCAAATCAGTAAAATACAGATCCGATATTTCGTACGGATAATTATCAGCAGCAAGCGCGCTTGCTCCGCAGACGATAAAAAGTGCAATTACCGTCAAAAATCCGAGTATTTTTTTCATTAAAATACCCTCCCTTTCTTTTGTTGAATATGTGATTGCGAAAACAAGCCGCCGACCGGGCGAATAAACTCTTGAATCCCCCCGTCAGCCACCGGCTGACACCCCCCTTTAGGGCAAGGGGGCTTTTACAGAGTTCCGATTCGCCCTCCGTTTCGCCTCCCGATTATCTCTCCTCTGCCTCCCTTGCCTAAAGGTAGCGTAGCGGCACCGAGGTAGTGAATGACAGTCCGGTGGACTGTCAGAGCCGAGGTGTGACCGAGCCGCAGCGAGAGGAGGACCGCCGAAGGTGGTGGAGGGATTCAATAAATGTAAAAAACCTCCGCAAACATCAATGGAATGCGGCATAACAACCAAATAATTTTACAATCAGCTTAAAATTAAAAAGAAAGAGGTAATGTAAAAATGATTAAAGTTACATTTATCGGTGCAGGAAGTACAATTTTCGCTAAAAATATCCTGGGCGATATTATGCTTTGCGAAAGCATACGCGATGCGGAATTTGCACTCTATGACATTGACGGTTCGAGACTGGACGAATCAAAGCTTGTTATCGACGCAATCAACAAAAAATACAACGAAAACAGAGCAAAGGTAAAATGCTACCTCGGTGTTGAAAACAGAAAAGCGGCTCTTGCCGGTGCAGATTTTGTGGTAAACGCAATCCAGGTCGGCGGCTACGAGCCATGCACGGTCATTGACTTCGAAATTCCGAAAAAGTACGGAATCAAGCAAACAATCGCCGACACTCTGGGAATCGGCGGTATTTTCAGAGCGCTCAGAACAATTTATGTAATGAAAGACATTGCAAAAGACATGGAGGAAGTTTGCCCCAACGCATGGCTTTTGAACTACACAAACCCGATGGCAATGATTTCGGGATATATGCAAAGATACACAAATGTCAAGACGGTCGGTCTCTGCCACAGCGTTCAGGTTTGCTCACATGATTTGCTTGAGAAACTTGATATAAAAACAGACGGCTTTATCGACAAAATTGCCGGAATCAATCATATGGCATGGCTTTTGGAAATTACCGATATGCACGGAAACGACCTGTATCCCGAGATTAAAAAACGCGCAGCCGAGAAGAACGCTAAGGAAAAACACGGCGATATGGTAAGATTCGAGTACATAAAACATCTCGGCTATTACTGCACAGAAAGCAGCGAGCACAACGCGGAATACAATCCGTTCTTTATAAAACCCAATTACCCGGAACTTATCGACAAATTCAATATTCCTATTGACGAATATATCAAACGCTGCATAGACCAGATTGCAGGCTGGAAAAAGCAGCGCGACGAAATTATGAACGGCGGAGACATAGTTCATGAAAGAAGCCACGAATACGGCTCGAGAATTATAGAAGCCATGGTTACAAACAAGCCTTATAAAATCGGCGGAAATGTTTTAAACAACGGACTTATCACCAATTTGCCGAAAGAAGCATGCGTAGAAGTTCCCTGCATGGTTGACGGAAGCGGAATCAACCCGACGGTTATCGGCGATTTGCCTCCCCAGCTGGCAGCTATGAACAGAACCAATATCAATCCGCAGCTTCTGACAATCGAAGCGGCGACAACAGGCAAAAAAGAGCATATCTATCATGCGGCTATGCTCGATCCTCATACAGCTGCGGTATTGTCGATTGACGATATTGTCGCAATGTGCGACGAACTTTACGAAGCTCATGAAAAGGCAGGCTTCCCGATACTGTAGTTTACAATATAAATGAGCTTTATCAAATCTGATAAAGCTCATTTATATTCTCGTGAAATTCCTTAATATTTTCAAAAATATAATCGGGTGAAATTCAGAATTTTTTTATGTCCTTTCTTGTTCCCTCGCCGCTTAATGCAAACACGGTTTCAGTCCCGGCATTTTTACCGCAGGCAATATCTGTATAAATTCTGTCTCCGATAACAACCGTTCAGTCAATTTTTATTTACACCGTTTTACTTGACTTTTTCTTAATAATATTATACAATCTAAATATCCGACAAATAAAATACATATCAATCTGTCAATCACACACCGAAATTTAAAGCCAATTAAAATAAAAAACACAGGAGGAAAAATTATGAAAACAGGACTTGGAATGAATATGTACAGCCGTGCCGAAAAACGCTGGGGAGATGAAAAATACAAGAAAATAAAATCTTTCGGCTTTGACGCGGTAGATTTTGATATGATCAATAC
The DNA here is from genome assembly GCA_934454035.1 of uncultured Clostridia bacterium. Taxonomy (GTDB): domain Bacteria; phylum Bacillota; class Clostridia; order UBA1381; family UBA1381; genus CAKSQL01. Next base: position 9,875 of record CAKSFY010000033.1, read on the forward strand.
CGACGGTGAGTTTTACACTTGCAGCGAAAATGAACTTATAAATTTATGCGCGCGCGAAAAATCTTTGGCATCGGAATCGGGAATTTTGATTTGGCAGGCACACGGTCCGTGGAGATGGCCGCCGCGTGATTTTTCCGCTGAGGACAGAGCCGAACGGCTTGACAAAATGAAAAAATCCATATACATATCATCGCTGCTCGGCTGCAAATACTGGGTAGTACACCCGATTATGCCTTTCGGCATTGAGGAAGCCGGCACTGAAAACGCTCAAAAGACTTGGGATATGAATCTTGAATTTATGTCCTCTCTTTTGGAAACGGCAAAAAAATATGATGTGACAATCTGCCTTGAAAATATGCCAATGCTTAACTTCTCAATGGCTTCTCCCGAGAAAATATCGGAATTTGTAAAGACAATCGGTGATGACCATTTTAAAATCTGCCTTGACACCGGACATGTATCGGTATTTGAAAGACCGAAAGTCGGAGAAGCCGTTCGGACACTCGGCAGCGACATAAAGGTTTTTCACATTCACGACAACAAATTCCGCATGGATCTGCATATGGCTCCCGGTCTGGGAATAATAGACTGGCACGACTTTATAAAATCGCTTGAGGATATAGGCTTTGACGGAGTATTCTCTCTCGAAACACTGCCCCCCGAGCAATACCCGAACGATTTGTACGAACAATACTGCTCACTTTTATATAGGGTAGCAGAGCGAATGGCTTCCAATAATTATTAAATTTCAAATTTCCTTGCTTTTTGTAAGCTTATTTGCTATAATTAAAGTAATATTAATGTAAATCCCTCCACCCGCCTTCGGTGGTGGAGGGATTTAATCACACAATTACTTATGAATCCCCCGCTCAGCAGCAAACAGACGGGGATATATAAGCAAGGAGACGAAAAAAATGAAAAAATTTATTTATGTATTTTGTTTTATTTTTCTTTTCGCCTCTTTTTCCTATGCGCACGACTATGACGGGCACTGGGCAGGCGAATATATAAAAAATGCCATATCGGAAAAAACCGCTTCCGGCGAGCCTGACGGAAATTTTTACCCCGACAGAAACGTAACCAGAGCGGAATTTATAAGCCTTTTGGTAAATCATATGCTGAACCGCGGAATTATAAAATCCACCTCTCTTTTTACTTCTTTTAACGATATAAGACCCGATTCATGGTACTTTCCTCAAATTGTAATCGCAGAGGAAAACGGAATTATCAAAGGCTATTCGGACGGCGGATTTCATCCGAATGAAACTCTCACGCGCGAGGACGCGGTGGTTTTTGTGTGCCGTGCCTACAACATAAATCCCCCCGACGACAAATTTTTTAAAAATTATTCCGATTCTCACGACATATCCGACTATGCAAAAAGTTATATCCGTTTTTCGGTCAACAACAATATCATGGTCGGCTACGGCCATAACACTCTGCGCCCGAAAAATCCGGTAAGCCGTGCCGAAGCGCTTGTTATTCTTGATAAATTCAAAGGAATTTCTTTAAATATTTCCCCTGAATTTTCAAGCGGTTATCCCAAAATTTCACCGACCGGAACGGTCAACAATATCACTCTTGAATTAAAAACAACCATGCCCTGCACAATATTTTACAAGACAGTGAAAAAAAGCAGTCTCACCTCTTATCTGACTCCTAAAAAAGAGGAAATAAACACACCTCTTGCGTCTGTTTCGACCCCGGATACAATTGTCTCGGCAGATATACTCTTAAATTCATATGATGAGGAATATACCGTCTTTTTAATGCCGGTAGCGGAGGACGGAACAGTCGGCACTATAAAAAGAATCAAGGACGTAAAGGCTCTCGCATATGAAAAAGGCGACGGAAGCCGTGAAAATCCCTACATTATATATACGGAAAGCCAGTTAAATCACATAAGATACTGCCAGGATAATTATTTTAAGCTTGCAAATGACATAGTTCTTACCTCCGGCTGGGTTCCTATAAACGCGTCGGGCGGATATTTCGGCAGTCTGGACGGAGACGGGCACTCGATAATTAATCTGAATATTTCCTCAGACATAACCAATGCCGGACTTTTTTCAATATTAAAAGGCGGCAGCATAAAAAATCTTAAAATAACCGGAAATATAAAAGCAGCCGCAAATGCCGGGCTTTTTGCCGGAAAGCTTGAAAACTCGGTTATTTCTGACTGTGCGGCTATAGGTAATGTCGAGGTTTCCTCAGCAAATGCCGGAGCAATTGCAGGCATTAACGGGGGAACGATAGAAAATTCACTCTCGGCAGGACTTTATGTAAAAGCAGCCGCAAATGCAGGCGGCATTGCAGGCAGCATTACCGGCGGTATTACCGACAGCGGAATTATAAAAAACTGTATATCGGCAGCGGAACAAGTGACTGCCGATATGTACGCAGGAAGCATTGCCGGAATTAACTCCGGCAGTGTAACCTCATGTGTGGGCGCAAATCTTTTGATTGACAGTCCCCTTACCTACACCAGCGGCAGAATTACCACCAACAAAGACGGCGGTACAACAAGAAAAAATTATATTTACGAGGATTCAAAAGCAAGCTCGCTGAATATGAATTCCGACAAAGACGATATTAACGGAATGGAAATTTCATGGAACGAAATGACATCGAAAAGCTTTTATTCAGCCAATACCGACATTTCATTTCCGGGACACTGGAATATTTCCTCCGGCGCAGACTTTGTGCTGCCAATGCCGAAAGTATTCTCCGACATAGGGCTTGAAAAAGGTATAACTCCGTATGCTCCTTTAAAAATATCAACGGCGGCTCAGCTTAATAATTTAAAATCCGGACTTCACTATCTTATGACAAGCGACATATACTTTAACTCAAAAATAGCTGCCGTTGAATTTTCGGGAAGTTTTGACGGCGGAAATCACACAATTTTCGGACTGAAAGGAACACTTTTTTCTGAAATTTCAGACGGTGCGGTTCGGAATCTGAAGCTCAAAGACAGTGAAAACGCGCTTATTGCTTCGGGAAACTACGGAACGGTCGAAAACTGCTCCGCAGACGGAAAAATCATCATAAATTCGGACGACATAGTCTCGCTCGGTTCGATAGTTCAAAACAACTACGGAACTATAAAAAACTGTGACAGCTATGTTAATTTTGCTGTCTCGTCACCGTCCGTCACCGTAGGCGGAATAGCTGCGCAGAACGAAGGCTTTATAGACAACTGCTCATATATCGGAAGAATCAGCGCAAGCACAGGCGGCAGCTCCTCAATTTGTGCCGGAGCAATTGCAGGCTTTGCCGGCGGCGGTTTTATATACAATTGCTACACAAACTCACAAATTCAAATAGTTGCTGAAACCGCGTACGCAGGCGGAATATGCGGCATACTCGGCAGCGGAGAAATATTCAAATGCTCATCGGACGGATATTTGAAAACCTCTGCCCGTGCGGCGGCATACTCGGGAGGAATTGCGGCAATGAGCTACTCGGGGCTCATAAACTCCTCATTTTCGGCAGCAAAAATCACGGACGATTCCGTCTCGGGATACGCAGGCGGAATTGCAGGCTACAACATTGCCGCAAATATAGGCAGCACCTATACAATCAACACCATATACCAGCAGGGCGGCGGAAATCTGTTTGTCGGCGGAATATGCGGATTTAACGAAAGCGGATTCATCTCGGACAATGCCGCCGTAAATCCGTGGATAGTGTGCGGCGGCATTGCAAAAAAAATTGCCGTATCCGACGCTGAATTTCTCTCCAACAACTACTCTTTCCGCGATATGCTGCCATCGGACAATGAAAACGATTTGCAAAACGGTACGGAACTTAAAATAAGCGAGCTTTCTTTAAAGGATTTTTATTTTCTGCCGGTATACAAAGGCGGCAGGCTCGGCTGGTCGTCGGACGCAAACGACCCCGAAGCGGTATGGACATTCTCTGAGGGAATATATTCATATAAATTTCCTCTTTTAAAGGGAGTAAAAAACCAAAAAGATTTTGCAAATCCTATTGAATTTAAATAAAAAACTGTACAAAATTTAAAAATTTGTCAAAATCACTTGTAATATAAAAAAAAATCTGTTAATATATATTATGGACTTTTATGCAATGCATAGCCGGAATAAAGAAACAAAAGCATGCCCGAAAGGGCATAATTTCGGCATATTTAAGATAAACTGACGTAACAGGGGGATAATAATGGAAGTAAATGAAATTTGGGAGCATTCCCTTCCTTATATTCGTCAGGAGATAAATTCACCGGTAGGTTATAATACATATATTATGGACGCAAAACCTATATCCTATGATAACGGAGTGTTTAAAATTCTGGTATCGACGGGAATCATAAAAAATATGATACTGCTAAGATACAGAAAAAATATAGAAAATTCACTCACAAGAATAGCCGGGCAAATGACCGTTTTGGACATTGTAACCGAGGGAGAACAAATCTCTTATGCGAATAACGGAAAACCGGAGCCTGCCCAAACAAACGCAATTAATCTGAATCCGAAATACACATTTGAAAATTTCGTCGTAGGCTCATCAAACAGGCATGCCGCAACGCTTGCCCAAAAAATCGCCGACTTTCCGGGACAGGCAGAAAATCCGCTCTATCTCTACGGAAAATCGGGACTCGGAAAAACACATCTTATGCAGGCGATAGGCAACAGAATCGCCAAAAACCATCCGGATATGAAAGTGGTTTATGTCACAAGCGAACGCTTCACCAACGATATGATTAATTCACTCCGCGACAACAATTCGGACATGAAAACCTTTCGCCATAAATACAGAGAGGTAGACGTCCTTTTAATCGATGATGTTCAGTTCATTGAGGGAAAAGAGGGTACACAGGAGGAAATATTCCATACCTTTGAGGATTTGTATCAGAACAACAAGCAGATAATATTAACCAGCGACCGAAAACCCAAAGACCTTATTACACTTGCGGACAGGCTTCGTTCACGGTTTGAATGGGGAATCACAATCGATATAAACATGCCTGACTACGAAACGAGAATGGCAATTCTGAAAAAGAAAGCAGAAAGCCAGAACGCTCATATTCCCGAGGACGTGCTCTCATATATAGCCGAGAGAATAAACTCAAATATCCGTGAGCTGGAGGGCGCACTGCTTAAAGTAATTTCACTTGCCGGAATAAGCGGCAAGCAGATTGACCTGCCGCTTGCGCAAGAGACGCTTAAATCCATACTGCCTGATGAGGGAATCATAAAAATAACTCCTCAGAAAATAATGGAGAGCGTATCTACATTTTACAATGTCTCGGTTGAAGATATTATAGGGCAGTCAAAGATGAAAAATATAGTTATGCCCAGGCAGATAGCTATGTACCTCTGCCACGAGCTTACCAATCTCAACAATAAAATGATAGCAATCGCGCTCGGAAACAGAGACCGTACCACCGTAATGCACGGGGTTGATAAAATCATGGAAATGCTTGAAAAAGACAACAATCTGAAATCGGAAATAGATTTTATCATTAAGGACTTAAACAGTTTATAACTCTGTGTATAAGCTGCGGATAAACTTTTCGGGGAAAAAACGCCTTGAAACGGTGCGTGGATAACAGCTCTTTATCCCCCCGTTTTGCATATGGCAGGGTTAATGCTTTTTCAGCTTTATAAAGCCGTTTAAAAGCCTTTTCCACACTATCCGCTCCCCTACTGCTGCTACTGCTATATATAAATATATTACCTACGTAGGTACGTACAAAAATCATCCTCACCCGATTTATCCTCCTACAGATAAAACAATGAGGACAAATAATTTTGTAGGAAGAAAGGCTATGGTATCAAATATGAAATTGTCATGTCAGAAGTCTCAGCTTGCCGAGATGATAAATACAGTTCAGAAAGCTGTTGCCGCAAAAACCGTCATGCCGATACTCGAATGTATTAAGCTGGACGCAACTCCGGGAAAGGATTTAATCGTAACGGGCAACAACCTTGAAATATCGATAGAATACAGAAAGCAATTCGACATAGAGGAGGGGGGCAGTATTGCCTTAAGCTCCAGAATGTTCGGTGAAATTATAAGAAAGCTTCCCGACGACACGGTAAGCATTTACATAAATGAGGAAAATAATATCGCTACAATAAAATGCCAAAAGAGCGAATTTAACATTCAGGGACTCTCGGCAGAAGAATACCCTGCCGTTCCCGAGGTTGAGGAAGCATACAGATTTTCAATTCCTCAGTCGAAGCTTAAAAAAATGATAAGACAGTCTGTTTTTGCCTCGGCAGTGTCCGACACGAGACGTCCGATACTGACAGGAGTTTTAATGGAAATTGACACCGGAGTTTTGTCAATGGTTGCAACGGACGGACACCGTCTTGCACTGGTAAAAGAAATAGTTGACGCAAGTCTCAAAAATAACAAATTTGTAATTCCGGGACAGACTCTGAGGGAAATTTCAAAAGTATTGAAAGATGACGACGAAAAAATCGACGTTATATTCTCTGACAGATATGTTAAGTTTGATTTCGGCGATTATAAGGTTACCGCAAGACTTTTGGAGGGCGAATTTATCAACTACAGACCGATTTTAAATACTCCGAACAGTATTTTTGTTACAGCTGATACAAAGCTTTTGTCAGACAGTCTGGAAAGAGCGTCGCTGATGATAAACGACGACATTTCCACAAAGGTTGAAAAAATCCCGGTCAGGCTGAATATCGCCTATGATAAAATCGAGATAACCTGCATAACCGGCAAAGGAAAGGTTCACGACATTGTGGACGTAGACTTAAAAGGAGATAATATAGAAATAGGCTTTAATCATAAGTATCTTTTGGAAGCATTGAGAGCATGCGAGGAGGAAAGGGTCGATATGGAATTTTCGCACCCGAGAAGCTCCTGCTTTATCCGCTCGCTTGAAAATCCGGACAGCTACACATTTATGATTTCGCCTATACGTCTTTATAACTGATGATATGGAAATTAAAAAAATAATTGATTTCGGCACGGATGAAAACTGCTATATTCTTATAAACGGGGATTCCTGCGTTGTTATAGACCCGGGAGAGCAGGAAAAAGAGGTGTCGGAATTTATAAAAGAGAAAAAGCTTAATTTAAAAAATATTTTGTTGACTCACTGTCATTGGGACCATTCGGCAGGGGCAAAGGCTTTAAAAGCGGAAACCGGTGCCGAAGTTATCGCAAGCGAAGAATGCAGGGAAAATATCCGCAATTCGAAAACGAATGTGTCCGAACTTTTCGGAGCATTTATGAATGATGATATTGTTGACAAGACGGTTTCGGACGGTGAGAAAATCAATGTCGGCGGAATCGGAATTTTGTGCTTGAAAACTCCGGGGCATACAAGCTGCAGCGTGTGTTATATTCATGAAAATATGATTTTCTCGGGAGATACGCTTTTTAAAGGCTCTGTCGGCAGGTGGGATTTTCCGACGGGAAATTATCAGAAGCTGGAAGAGTCGATAAAGAACAAGCTTTATAAGCTTGATGATTATATCGTTTATCCGGGACACGGCGCAGAAACAACAACCGATACTGAAAAGAAATATAACGGCTGCATATCCGGCGATTAAGGAAAAGAGAAAAATATGAAGCTTAAACAACACGGATTTTCATGCGAATATGAAATGAACGTATTTATGAGGATGTTTTTTGAAAAGGACTCTCAAGGAGAAATATCCACATTTTTTGAATATGACGGTAAAATAATAAGAACACGTGCCGAGGTTAATTTCGGCGGCAGACTTTACCGCAAAAGTTATGAATATGAGTATAAAAGAAGAAGCGCAAGGCAGGATAAGATAGTTTTCCGCTGCTTTGTTGTAAGAGCGTTCACGGACGCATGCGAGGAAATAAAAAAGGTGAGTATTCCGTGGGGAGCGCTCTCCGGGATAAGACCGGCAAAGGTTGTCCGCCAAATGTACGAAAGCGGCATGACAAAGGAAGAGGTAAGAAAAGCTTTGTCCGAAGTTTTCGGAGTAAAGGGCGAAAAAATTGACCTTGCCTTAGAGGTTGCGGATAAGGAAAGGGAAATTCTGGCTGCTGCGGATAAAAATGCGGCGAGCGTGTATATAGGGATACCGTTTTGCCCGTCAAAATGCCTTTACTGCTCATTTGTTTCAAGCGATATGCGCACGGGCAAAAAGTATGTGGACGAATATGTGCGCCTTTTGGGCGAAGAAATAAAAAAAGGCGCTGCGGTTCTTTCCGAGCTGGGGATGAACATAGAAAACATATATATCGGCGGCGGCACTCCGACGGCGGTTTCCGCGGAAAAGCTTGCCGAAATTTTGGGGTATGTGAACAAATATTTTGACCTTTCGCATCTCAAGGAATTTACCCTTGAGGCAGGCAGAGCCGATACAATCACCAAGGAAAAGCTTATGCTTGCAAAAGATGCAGGTGTGGACAGAATCAGTATAAATCCTCAGACAATGAACAAAAATACGCTTAAAACCGTCGGCAGGCTTCATGATGATAAAGATGTTATAAATGCATTTGAAATTGCCAGAGAGTGTAATTTTGACAATATTAACATGGATTTGATTGCCGGACTGCCCGGAGAAAATGCAGACGATTTTAAATATTCTCTTGAAGAGGTAATAAAGCTTGACCCGGAGGATATAACGGTTCATTCTCTTTGCATAAAGCGTGCGGCTGCACTGCGGCTCAGCAAATACGGGCAGGCGGACGCCAGAGAGGTTGACAGAATGCTCTCCTATACTCAAAAAAGAATGAAGGAGACAAAAAGAGAGCCGTACTATATGTACAGGCAGAAAAATATTTCCGGAAATCTTGAAAATGTCGGCTATGCAAAGCCGGGATATTATTCCTTTTACAACGTGAATATCATGGAAGAAGTGCAGAATATTCTTGCGCTCGGCGGCGGCGGTTCTTCAAAAATAGTTGTCGGCGACAGGATAGAGCGAGTGTTTAATTTTAAGGACGCGTGCGAATACATTAAGAGATTTGATGAAATCTTAGAAAAAAAGGACGAATTTAAAAGATTGTATATCGGTATGAAGTCCGGGCAAAAGGAGCTTTAAAAATGGGATATAACGAAGAAATTGTAAAAAAAGTTCTTACTGAATATGAAATGCTCAGAACCCGTGCGGAGAATATCCGCGACAAGTATGCTGCGGAGATTTACAAAAAGTATCCGCGTCTGGAAGAGATAAAAAAAGAGATTAATTACGCAGGATTTGAAAATGCAAAAAAAATTATGCAAAATCCTAAAGAGAGCAAAAAGTACAATGAGGAATTAAAGAAAAAGCTCAGCTTGCTTGATGATGAGAAAAACCGCATACTGAGGGAGAATAATATCCCTGCTGACTTTGAAAAAGCGAAGTATAAATGCGAAAAATGCAATGACACCGGCTATGTGGGAAATAAAAAGTGCGAGTGCTTTAAAAAAAGGCTGATAAGTGCCGCATACGAGAAATCAAACCTCGGAAATCTGATAAAAGAGCATAGCTTTGAAAGCTTTTCGCTTGATTACTACAGTACAAGAAAAAAGCCGGGCGAGATGATGAGCGAAAGAGAGAATATGGCTGATATTCTGGAGGAATGTAAGCTGTTCTGCCGCGACTTTGACAAGGATGAAAAGAATCTTTTGTTTATAGGAAAACCTGGGCTCGGCAAGACATTTTTATCAAATTGCATTGCAAAAAATATTCTTGACAGGGGTTACACCGTCATTTATATTCGCGCGACAAGTCTTTTTTCGTCGTATGAGGATTACCGTTTCGGCAGAAGCACCGGCGGTTTTGACTACGACAAATTTTACAATGCCGACTTGCTCATAATAGATGATCTCGGTACCGAAAATATAACCAAATCGGGTGTCTCTTTCCTTTTTGACCTGATGAATGAGCGCCTTGACCGAAACAAAAAAATCATCATAAACAGTAATTTTACCATGAATGAAATAAGCCGGACCTATTCCGCCCGTATCACCTCGCGTTTCTATGAACATTTCAGAATAATGCATTTTATGGGAGAGGATATAAGAATCCAAAAACTTAAAAACCTATAGGACGCACAAAAATATGCACTTAGCAGCTCAAACTCACCCTCGGAGTACCGCCGTACGCCGTCGGGCAGGGTAAACAACGCAGGTTGTTTACTTCGTTTGAGCTGCTATTCACATATTTTTGTGTGTCCTATTCTTTTTAAGAAAAAAATGCACCTGACTGCAAAAACTCACCCTCGGAGTACCTACGTACGCCGTCGGGCAAGGCAAACTATGTTTGCTTCGTTTTTGCAGTCATGCACACATTTTAACCGGTTTTTATAATGCGCAAATATGCATATAGCAGCTCAAACACACCCTTGGAGTACCTATGTACGCCGTCGGGCAGGGTAAACAACGCAGGTTGTTTACTTCGTTTGAGCTGCTATTCACATATTTTTGTGTGTCCT
>CAKSFY010000034.1 GCA_934454035.1 uncultured Clostridia bacterium
TGAGTCCGGTGGAGTACAGGCATAATCTTGGATTAGCAGCATAAAACAGTCCAAGAATATGTCCGCACCCCCCGCCCCATAATTCTGATTTATTTATTCGCCGTTAACTGCCGCATGGTGCTCTTGATTATTTTATTCTATTTGTATTTTACCTCATGATATAAAATAACATTTGCCGCATCATATATTGTTATTTCAACCGAATCGGAATCCTTTGCTTCCAATGTTCCGGAAAAGCGGTAATCTTTTTCTGCTTCGGCAAACCTTTGACAATATGCCATTGCGGCAAGCTTACCGTTTTTATCTCTCGCTGCTGCCGAGACAGTTACATCTTTAGCGTACGAAACCGAATATCCGATATCAAATTTAACATATTCTTCAGTTATATCTATTGTTGAATTAACTTTCGGAATGTCTGTTTTTTCCGCCAAAAGCATTGGTTCATACGGTTTTAGCGTAATGCTTCCGTCGTATTCCGATAAATCAAAAAGGTTGATATATTTCCCTGCCATTGAAACGGTTTTCTCTGTATCGGTCACATTTGTAAGAGCTATAATATTATCACCATCATAGTTTACTTTCTTAAAATCAATACCGTCTGCTGTTTTATTGCCTTCATACACAATTGAGGTGCTCTCTCCTATACTTGCAAGTGCATTATTAAAATCTGCTGCGGTGCAGGAATTCATATAATACGAATTATTTCTTATATATGTTCTGTCCTCGCTTTGCGCGGAGAGTCCATATTCAGTATATGAAAGCGCATCTGAACCGTCAATTATCACATGTCCCCCGTTTTTAATAAATGATGCAATTTCCGAAACGGATGATTCGGGAATATACTTAACATTAGTCAAAACAAGTGTTTTATATTTCGAAAGCTTTTCAGGATGTCTTTCGGTAACAAAGCCTATTTTATGTCCCAGTGAATTAAGCGCTGCATAATCATTTTCCAATGCTGCTTCATATACTTTCGTATCCATAACTCTGGACGCTTTCGAATAAAACAGAGCAATGTCTTTATCTGCCTTTATAAAGGCTGCAAGCTCGTTATTTAATCGTTTTAAATCCAGCATTGTCTTTCCTACCATATATGTTGCATAAGGAAAATTTTTAAACAAAGTATTTATACCGCTAAGATTTCTGTGCCATGTCCATAGTGATGAGCCGCACAATCCGTGCACAGCACCGTTTAAAAGCTCATATCTGACATTTTGCGCGGTTTCGTCGGAAAATGTACTGTTATAATCAGTTATGACATGATCCTCAGAATTATATACAGGCTTATCCGTAACCGAGGAAAGAAAATCATACCACATCATCGTTCCCAACCTTGATCTCGGCTGCGAAACATAGGTTGTTGCGTCATTTCCCGCTATATCGCAAAACTCTGCAAACAGTTCAGCATCCGTACCGAATAACATCTTTGCAACGGCCGCACCGTCATAAAGAAATAAATAATCCTGCATTTTTGCATGAACCGGCAAATCAGGTCTTATATTTTTAACACAATCCGTCATCATTTTATGCCAATCTGCAAACACTTCCTCATTAAAAAGCATATAATCATAAAATAATGGATCTGCCTTAGGATATCCGCTTGTATTTTTCAAATATGATGGAATATTTACATCATCAAAAGCCGAATAACTATTTCCGTGTGCAGCATTTAAGTTTGATATATCATCTGAATATTTTTTTCTCATCCATTCCCGAAACAAAGGATTAAAATAATCATACGCTCCCGAGGAACAGAAATTTGGCTCGTTTGAAATGCAAACACTGTCTATATTCTTTACAAGCGATAAAACAAATTCAATATAATCAGATATAAGCTGCCTGTATTCTGTCTGAGAAGTATTAAATGAATACCCATATCTGCTGTTATTTTTCAAGTCCGGATATTTATTCATCATGAAATCCGGAACATAATGCGGAGACAGCAAAAAATCTACCGAAAAACCTTTTTCATGCACCGCATTTATTTCTTGTATTAACGGCTGCAGATTATCCAAATGGAAATAATAATTTCCCTTTTTTTCAAAATCACCGTTTTTGAGCACGTTTTTGTTCCCCGGAATGGCCTTTACGGATATATTGTCAAATGTTACCGCCGCGCCGTTATTTACCGATATCATAAATGTGATATAAGACTGATCTGTTCCTGTTTTGAATACACTTGCTGATTTATAAGTTTTCTTTTGCGAACCCACATTAATTGTGTCTCTGGTTTCAAATCCGTCTATATAGACAGTAATTGCCGTCGACGATTCGGAAACCGCGTCCAGTGAATATATATACCTTTTATTCGGCTCAACCGGAACAATCTGCGAAAGAAGAATATATTTATTTGCTTCACCGGTTCGGTTTTCCACTTTCAAAGATGTATTTCCGTCACTTTCAACCAATGTCACATCTCCGTCGCAGCCGTTATTTTTCAGAATTTTCCACATACATACATCTGTTTCATTACTCACGAATTTAGGACCGGTCTCAATTTGTATATTTCCGCTGCCTATTTTTTTAAGAGTATCCGCGTCTGAAAACACTTCATCAAAGTGTCCGAAACCAACTGAAAACAATGGATCTCCTGCCGAATTAACAAAAATATTTCCGTTTATATTTCTTGTTGAATCAGGCTGAGGGGTTATCTGCGGCAGCGGTTTTATGCTGCCGTCCAGATAGCCTGTAAGCTTCGATTTTGTCTCGTTATATATCTTTGTCAGACTTGTTTTGTTATAGCTTTTTTGCTCGCTTGAAATAGTATCATCATTTGTTTCTTCGTCTTCGAGTGAAGCAAATAAATCAAATACTGCGACTGCCGATTTTTCGTAATCAACAGAAAAACCGCCGTCTTCACATTGAGCAATCAAATTGTTCAGCTCCTGCGACTGTTCATCACGAACAGCCGCAAGAGTATTTGTGCTTAAAAAACAAAGTGATAAAATAACTGCAATTGATTTTTTCATATTAATTTCCTCCAACTGTCAGTCAAATACTTATCTTAAGTCCTTTAAAAATCTTCCTATAAGTGCCGCAGCTTCGGCTCTCGTAGATGTGTTGTCCGGCAATAATTTTCCGTTATCGCCTTTAACCCAGCCCATACCTATTGCCTTTTCCACATACGGCTTAAATTTTTCACCGATATTTTCAATATCCGTAAAGTTCTCTGATGTATTTTTTATAAAAGCCTTGCCCTCATGTTCGTATGCTTTTGCAAGAACGGTCATAATTTCCTCACGTGTAATCGGTTTATTCGGCTCAATTTCGGAACCTGATTTCATCTCACTACATAATCCGATTTTTTCCGCCTTTGCAATAACTCCGGCAAACCAGTCATCTTCCGAAACATCAGAAAAGCTTGTTACTTTTGAGCCGGTTTCTTCTCCGATTGCCTTTAAGCAAAGAGTAAGAAATTCTGCTCTTGTAATTTTACTGTTCGGAGCAAAACGCGTTGCCGATACTCCGTTTATAATTTTTTCATCGGCAAGCTCTTTAATTTCTTGCTCTCCCCAATGTCCGTAAGTGTCGAAGAATGTATTATCCGTTTCAACCTCAAGTAAAATCGGTGAGTACGGCTTAATTACTATATCCTTGCCCGTTTCTTCCCTGCTTCTCAATTCTTTTGCCGACTCAACAATTCTGCCGTCTACCTCAATATTTACGGTCAGCGGAACATCTATATTGTAGTTATTTATATTAACATAGATTTTTCCGTCACTTACTCCGTACAGCCATTCGACATTATCTGTCGTATCGCCTGTCTCGGTATTAATCAGACGGATATACTGCCTGTTGTTTTCCTTAAGGAAGCTTTCCACAATATCCGAAAAATCCTTATCCGACGGCTCTGCCAAAAAGTTTCCGTCCGCTTTGCATTCTGCAAACTTTGAGTTTGCAAAAATGTAGTCTCTGACCTCTTTATCATTTTCTGTTTGAGTTTCCTCAGTATATTTTAAACAGTCACTGCCCAAAATAAGAACTTTTCCGCCTTGTTCGATAAATTCCTTTATTTTGGCTGTCGCGGCAGCCGTGCAGTGAACTGCATGAGGAATTACAAGCATATCGCAGTTCATAATCTTATCAATTTGTTCCTCGTTTATAATCATAGGATGCTTACCGTTATATGAGCATGCCTCATATGCTCTGTAAACTGCATTCATATAATCGGTTTGGAACACTCTTGACGAGATTGAATACAAAATTGCAATATCGCGCTTTTCGTTTTTAACCGCACTTACCTCAACCGCATAACGGTTTAAATCAATTGCCGAGTCGCTGACCGCAGCTACGCAATCGGGACGATCAAGGAAAAGTCCGTTAAATAGGCTTGCGGAATTTCCGTTTGCTCTTTCCCATGTCCAGACATTGCTTATTGTCCTTCCGTGCAGTGCTCCCTGCCAAATATCCGTGTTTACAAAATCTGCATAAAAGTCCTCATAATTCGCATCCTGGTCATTTATAATATGATCCTCCGAATTGTTAACCGGTACATCGTTTAAAGAGGTTAAATAGTCATAATAAAAGCTCTTTTCAAGCTCGCCCTCTTCCCCTGCTTTTACCCAGTTAGGATAAAGAATACAGTCGTTTCCGCTTATTTCACTGTATTCGGCATAGGTTTCCGGACTTTGCGCAAGATACATTTTATATCTTCTGTCTACACCCTGGTGATCCTGCTCACCCATAGTATTCATTATCTTAACCTGAACAGGCTTATCTGTATATTCCCTGATAATATCCTTCATGAATCTGAACCATTCGGCAAACTGTTCGTCGTTGAACTTTACAAAATCATAAAAGCGCATATCATACGACTGAGAATCCGGCATTGCAATTCCTTCGAATGAATCGTAACTTTCTGCCCATGCTTTGTTTAGATTTTCTATAGTTCCGTATTTATTTTTAAGATATTCTTCCCATTTCGGCTGATAGAACCATGGCATACTTGCCGCAACCATTCCCGGTTCATTTGCCATACAAATAGTCTGAACCGATTTGCAGTCCTTTACCAGCGGAATTATAATCCTTAAATAATCCTCAATATACACTCTTGCAATATCCGAATTGACATTATATCCGGGATGAGTATATTTTGTGCCCTTTTTCATTTCCGGATATGCTTCGTACACACCGGCTGTAAGATAATGCGGTGAAATCAGCAAATTAAGCGCAATATTATTTTCCTCTGCACTCTTTATATATCTCATTATTGAATCGGAATAAATAATTGTACCTGCCCATTTTTTGCCGTCATCTTCTTTTTCAAAGTCTCCGTTTTTAATCAGATTTTCTCCGCCGGACGCTTTTTGTATATAAATATCGTCAATATAACATTCTGTTGTTATTCCGTCAACATATATTCTGAAAACCGATGTAGTTTGATCTGCCTTCGTAGTATACGTGCATGAAATATCGGTCCAATCGGATACGTCCTGGGTTATAAAGTTTCTGTCATCATATCCGTTCATTGTATACCACATTCCCTCGGCTTGTTTTGCCTTAATCTTGAACCCGAACTTATACTCTGTGTTCGGTTCTACGGCAACATCCTGGAAAATTGCAGCAAATACGTTCGGTGTATGACCTGTTTTTCCCACAACCGAAAGCGAATTGCTGCCCGACGCTTTCTGTTGTGATGAAACTTCGGTTTTAACATCTGCTCCGTTTACACAATCCAACCCCCAATAAGGGACATTTCCTCTCGGTCTTAAGAAAGTATCCGGTCCTATTTCCATTTGAATAGCATTGTATCCGAGTTTCGGAAACAAAGGCATATCATTACCTGCCAATCCAAAATGTCCGAACCCCACATAATATACCGGACGTTTTTCCTCTTTACCGTCAATTATCGTATTTGCAAATATATCTGTTCCGACAGACTCATATGTCTCTGTAGTCACATATTTCGGAACACTTACCGATTCCTTTTCACCCGACAGATATTTATTTAAGTTATCCTTTGATTTGGTCAGAAGATTTTCAAGTTTTTCTATAAAATATTCGGTTTTTGAAAAATCGTCACGCTGTGCATCCTCCTGCATATATTGCATAAACCGTTTTACGATTTCATAATACGCAGTCTCATTATCATGCACGATATTTTTCTTATCGCATGCTTTTATAAGCGATTCAACTTCTTTTAAATCTTTTTCAAATATTTTAACGTACTTTTCAACCTTCTCCATGCCCGGCATAGCTATGACATCAATCGAAATACTCTCATCCTCTCCGATTGTTACGGGCAATTCCATACTTCCGGTCTCCGTAAATGTATGAGTGAATTCATATCTTATTCCTTTACCTTGTTCGATAGTAACAGAGTCTTTTTCGCCGTCCGGCATAGTGAGCTCAAATTCTCTTGTTTCGCCGTAATTTACAATGAACAAACTATATGTTTCCTCTTCTCCGGCTGTAGGTTTTCTTTCGCCCTCTATCCAGCCGTACCAGTTTTTGTCATCAGTCAAAAACTGAAGATACGGGAACTTTTCGTTAGTTTTAAATTCACTTATTCCCTCCGGTGCAAATTCGTAGCACACAGCTCTTCCTTCGCCGGTATTTTCATTTACAAGCAAATCAAATAGCATATCGTCCGGGCACTTTGCTCCGTAATAAATCGTCCACGGAATAGAAATTTCATACTTTGTTATATTGCCGTCTCTTTTTGCCGCGAAATCCATTGCCTGTATCTCGGTATCGGTAAGAGCGGTTGTATATATTTTTCCTTTATCCTCATCCGAATTATACATAAGTCCGATTTCATATCCGTATGAATCGGAAAGGCGCGAAAGCGTAAACTGAATCGAATCCGCCTGCCAGTAGGTTGCTCCGTCCACATAGACATGATTTTCATCATACACTTCGGCATAAAAATAAAATTTGTTTTCATCATATGCAAACTTTACCTCAGCATGGTTCTTTTTCCCTTTTTCCCCAAGAGAATCAATTAGAACTCTTGTCTGCTCCGACAAAACCGGAATAGCCATAGCTCCGTAATTGCTCCAATCATCTCCGTTTCCGTCAATGACAATGTTATTTGCCTGTTGAACCGGAATTGTTCTGAAGCCTGCCTGCACCTTTTCAAGGTCGCTTGCAGAAAAAGAATCGCTTGACTGAATGGCATAAAACAATTCTTCCGGTGTAGCATCCGCTCCGACATTCGGTTTAACCGAGATTTGCTTTTTCTCAAACATCGGATTGCTTATAAGGTTTTCTCCTTTTTCATTTTTAAAAGCCGGATAATCGAGCCAATATGCATCGGTTTTTCCCGATACTCTGAAACTTATTGTTATTTTGCCGCTATCCGCATTATGAGTATAAGTAAATTTATGATGCGACCACTCAAAAGTATTTGAAAGAGGTTTTAGCGAATAGCCGTTTCCCTGAATTGTAACGCTTGCATCGCTCATATTGTTTGCTTTATTGAAAAATTCGAGTGTATAGCTTTTTCCTTTTTCAACATCAACCTTTGTAGAAACAACCGCATAATTATCTGTGGATATTTTTATTGCCCTGCCGCTTCTTTGAATATCCGTGTCAATTTCAACAGTTGTTTTTCCGCTTTTTTCTATATCCCAGCCGGCAACTTCAAGCTTTGAAGCCGCATATGTGCACGGTGCTGCAATACCGAATATAATTGACAGTATAAGCATATATACTCCGAATCGTTTTAAAATTTTACTCATTTTTCATTTCCTTTCCTTATAAATTCAGCCCGTTTTTAAGCGGAACAGATAAATCTGTTCCCGACAATATAACAAAAGTAAGGGTATGACTTATTTGTCCGGTAAAAAAATCATATCGGCGGGAACACATTTATCTGCTCCGGAAACTGCCGGGGCGGATAAAATATTATCCGCCCTATAAAAAACAGTTAGTCTTTTCCTTTACTTCAGCGCTTTAAAATCGCCAATCGGTGTGATTTCATCGTTAAAAGTCATTACCTTTATCGAGTAACCGTCACCCTCGGGAACATTTACATTTGCCGCAAGCTTCGCCGTATGAATTTCGGTATCACGCGCCGCAATCACTGTCGAAAGCTTTTGCACACCAATCAGTTTTGTTCCGTTGTAAAGAGCAATGTATGCATTCGGTGAAATTGCATTTTCTGTATTATTAACAATTTCAACACCCGAAATAATATCTCCGCTCTGTATATTTGAAATCTCCTTTTCAATCTTTACAATACCGTTATCGTCAACAGTACCTTCTGCGAAAATTCCATAAATTATTACTTCGTCCTTTAATTCTACTCCGCTTGTTTCGGTATCCTCAGTTTCATAATATGATTTAACCAAATACCTGTCTCCCTCGGAATAATCATCAAGTACATAATAATCCTCTGTATTGCTTTCTGTTGCACCGATAAATGTCCACTCACCGTCCGTCAACTTATAAATTTTGTAATATGACGGATTGGCTGAACTATCGTTAACCCAGAATAAACACCCTTCTTTATCTATATATCCATACTTAACACCTTCGTCATAGGTAAGCTCCGTGTAAGTTTCAAAACCGCCGTTTTTAATTAGGTTTTCACTGACTGTCACATTATTTTGTGTATCGTATTCATACACCTCGACATCATCAACAAAAGCATAAAATCTCGGGTCGGTTGACTGATTTCTTATATGGAATGATGTTTCTTCGCCTGTTTTTCCCGGTTGATATATAACCTCATATCTTATCCAGCCATCAGCGTCTGCATCACTTTTGTTCCATTCGTTAATGTGCGGATATTTAGTGTTATAGTCTCCCAGCCATGCACCTATCAGCCATGACCAACCGTAGCTCGGCTTTGCATAAAGCGACAGTTTGTATGTTTTAGCCGGGTCAAAATTAACCGATTGCGAAAGCTCTGAGCTATTATCCATCAAACCGCTCATTTTAATTGAGACAATTCCGCTATGGCTATCCTCTGTTGTCGTAGTATATGACAAATTCTCCGACCAATCGGCTGCCGTTCCCAATATGGTTTTTTTCGGCATTGCGGTTGTCTCAGCCGATTGTGTCCCGAGTGCCGTGCTCATAACAACCTTGACGGAATATTCTCTAAAGTTTTCCAAGCCATCGACTGTAACACTGTTTTGTGCGTTTGCTTCCAGCTTAACGTCAGGTACGCTGATTTCCTCATTATCTACATATACCTTTGCAGCGGTTGAAGCAACATATGGATTTGTCCAATTAATTGTAAGACTTCCGTTCCCCGATGTAACGCTGAGCTCCGGCTTTGGTTCACTGATTTGTTCAAAACCGCCGTTTTTAATTAAGTTTTCGCCAACTGTATCTCCTGTTGTTTCATCAACCTCGTAAACGGACAAATCGTCAATATAAGCAACAAAGACACTTGCTACGGCTTCTATAATTGCACTCTTAATATGAAAATACTTACTGTCATCATCTCCGGGCTTATAGGTTGATTCAAATTTGTTCCAGCCGTTTTCAACCGGTGTTACCGTCCAGCCTGTATCGTTCAGGTGCTGCACACCGTTATCTACGGTTGTTCCTTCTTTCCCGAGCCATGCCTTTGCCATCCATTTCCATTCAGGCAGACCGGTTGTTTTTGCATAAAGCGTAACCTTATAAGATTTATCAGGATTATAATCTACATTTTGCACAAGCTCCGTTGTGTCTGCTACACCGCCCATTTTAACAGAGAAAAAACCGCTGTAACTATCCTCGGTTGTTGTAAGGTAATATGTGTTACCGCTCCAATCGGCAGGCTTTGCAGACATTTGATACTGCTCAAAACCGCCGTTCTTGATTAAGTTTTCACCAACTGTATTGCCCGCTGCATCATCAATTTCATAAACCGATAAATCATCTATGTAAGCAACAAATACGCTCGCTACAGCATCTATAATTGCATTTCTTATATGGAATCGTTTGCTATCTTCATCACCAGGCTTGAAAGTAACTTCAAACTTGTTCCAGTCATTTTCAACAGGCGTTATTGTCCATCCATCCTCATTCAAGTGTGAAATATGTTTCTCCCCTGCCGTTGCTTCCAGACCGAGCCATGCCTTCGCCATCCATTTCCAATCCGGCAAACCGGTTGTTTTTGCATAAAGCGTTATTTTATAGCTTTTTTCCGAGTCATAGTCGATAGACTGCACAAGCTCCGACCCGTCACCCACACCGCTTAACTTCAGCGAAGATTTACCGCTGTAGCTTTCTTCGGTTGTCGCCATATAACTGTCATTTCCACTCCAGCCTGCCGGCTTGCCCGTCTCGACTGAGTCTTCGGCAAGTACGGGCGTAAGCGTTGCCGCTGCACAAGCAATTGAGAGAAATATTCCCAACAGTTTCTTTCCTATTTTTGTTTTCATAAAAATAATCCTCCATTCTAAAATATAAATTTATTTAATAATTCGGTTTCTCTCCGAAATTATTCTGATTTAAAGACTGTAAAATCCACAAGTTTTTTCATCAACCTGAAATCGTCCCAAATATATACGCTGACAGAATAATCCTCCGTATCAGGGATATTAACAGTCAACTCGGCAGTTTTGCTCTCACCCTTTTTAAGAACCAGTTTTTCGTTTTTTATTTCGGTCATCATAAGACCTTTTCTCACAACTGCCATAACCTCCGCACAGAAATCATTTTCAAGCTTGTTGTTGTCAATCTTAACACTGACTGTATTGTCTCCCTGTTTAAATCCGCCGATAATCTGCGTTTTTCCAATTCGATAATCCGGGGCTATCGGTGTCACAGTGCAAACAGTTTTTTCCGATTCGCCAAACCATTTGTTCATGCTTGTGACGGCAAATACCTCTTCTTTTTCATTTTCAAGTCCTCCGACAGCAATACCGCTCTTGGGCGAATTGTCGAACTGACCGATAAGAACATATTTACCATTTACAAGTCTGTAAAGTCTGATTGCTTCACACGACTTGTTTCCGTCCCACGAAAGAATTACTTTTCCGTCACCCGGAGTTCCTCTGAAATTACTGATTGCAGCAGGTTCTGACAAGCTTGCATCAGGCTCAAATCCGGGGTTTTTAACCAAATTATTTCCGATTTTGTTTCCGCTTTCATCAATTTCATATACTTCAAAATCGTCTATCCAAAGTGCATGAGTGGCTTCCTGTACAATAAAGAAAAGCTCATCAGAATTTGCTTTATCGTTATAAGTCAGAGTAAACTCCCTGCGCATCCAGTCATAATTATTGTCACTTCCCGAAAAGCTTCCGCCGTCGTCAAACGGTTTCCAGCCGTATCTGCCGACGAGACCACCCGCTTTTTCGCCTCTTGTCCAAAATGAAATATAGTATTTATGACCTAATTCAAAATCAACATTCTGCAAAAATTTGAAAAACAGATTTGAAACCGTCGGCGAGGAAAAGCTCACTCTCAGCGAAGCCTCACCGCTGTGAGAAACATTTTCATCAACCCCGGCAGTTCCCGGTACATACAAAAGTTTACCCTCAGGACCCGGATTATTATCAATCTTCCACGGGTCTGTTTTTCCTTTATATGTAGATTCCTGAGGAATAATATACTCTGTTTTTCTTCCGTCCGAAAATGAAGTCACTATTTTATAAACCGATTCGTCATCTTCCTTTTGTATCAGATAATTGCACCACGCACCGGCAGATTTGGGAAATGCATTATCAATTAATATATCCTCTCCTGCGCCTGATTTATATATTCCGACCTCAGAAATATCACTGCTTTCGGCATTTTGCCAATTCAAGCCTATTTGATTTGACAATGTTTCAATATAAACCATTCTCGGATAATCCGGCGAAAATGAATCTGATATATTGTAATCGTCTCCCTTCGGAAGTGAAATTTCTTCTATTTCGACATTTTCAAATCCGCCGTTTTTTAATACATTTACTCCTTCCTTTAAAAGCTGTACATCATCAATATAAATATACTCGCATCCGTAAGCAATTCTGAAATGCAGCTCATCTCCCGAATTATATTTAAGCGGCACCGAATATTTTATCCAGCCGTAATCATCCGGTTCGCTTTTTGAAATTCTTGAGGAATTTAGTGCAATCAACATTCCGGTTTTTGGATTCGAGCTTTCTCCGAAACCGGCTTCAATCCCTTTCGGCTCAAAATCTCCTTTTGCAAAAAATTCAAATGTATACTCGCCCTCTTCAAGCTGCGATTTATCCTTCAGCTTCAATTCCGAGTATGTATACAGCTGCTTTTTTTCACGCTTATTGACAGCCTTTATGCTATAGTTTCCCGAATGGACTGTCTCTTCATCAACCGAGATATTTCTCATCTCGTCGGTTGATTTTATATAATCCGTAATTCTTTTTTGTTCCTCTTGAGTCGGTTCCCTGTATTCAATAACCCAATCGGCAGGCGATACAATTTTTTTAACCGCCGCATCGGCAGCATAAGTTACGCAAATAATAACCGCCGTTAAAACTGATATAAACTTTTTCATTGCCTGCTCCTTTCATCACTTTATGATAATAACGTTGTTCAAGCTTGCAAAATTAAGTGTCATTACGACAAAATCACCCTTTTGTATATCGGAAAAATCAAGTCTCTGCACACCCTTTTTGCTCCGGTCAATCAAATAAACATTGACTTTATTAAACGAATCATTTGAAAGTATGCCCTTGACTCCGTATTGTCCGCAATCAATCAGCAGTCTTTTCGCATCGGCGTCAACCTCCTCAACAAAACCCGAAATTTTTCCGTGGTATTCGTATTGGAATGTCGGATTAAATCCGCTTGCTGATGTATATACTTTGTTCAGTTTCACAATCTCACTTTTATTATTTCTATAAAGCTCCAGCACATCTCCTCTTTGCAGCCCGTCAAACAAGGAGTTATCATTTGCGATAACCGAATAATCAGAGTACTCTCCGTATTGCCCGTATAAAGCCGTCTTTACCTCATCCTCCGAATCAACAATTTTTGAAACATGCGATACAATAAACAAATTGTCTGCTTTTACTCCGCCGTCCGAATCCTTCATTACCAAGCAGTCACTTACATTATATTTGTCGGCATTGTACGGCGTAACCGTATAAACCTCATCTGCTGTAAGGGAATTCATTCTCACACCGTAATCATGTTCATTTGTGGAATATTCGTTATCCGGCATAAGAAAAATTGTTGCGCCGTCAGCCACATAAAGAGCAATATCGTTATAATTACCCAAAAGCCTTGTTGTCCAGCGGAAGCAGCCTGTCACGGTTTTTCCTACGGTCAGCTTATTCTTAATCGGTTTCTGTGACGACACTGCCGTTTTGAGCACGTTTATTTCACCATCGGCATTTTCACAAAGCTGTACCACCTGCGGAATAACTTTCTTGTTTGAGTCTGCAAGCACATTAAAAATTTCAGACGCCTTTAAGCTTTTCCCGTCATTTGTATCATCATAAAACTTTACTCTTTTTCTTAAATAGCTTTCGTGCCAATCTCCGGCAGAATCCATATACTTAACCCTGACAATTTCTTCATCGTCATCATCCTGCAACATTTTTATCATGACCGCATAACCAAGCTGCTGTGCAGCTGTCGAAGAAACCGCCGCAATACGCCCATGAATATCAAGATAAATTGTGTACTCTGCGCCGAGTGTTATTTCGGGGACAGCAGTGTCACCTGCCGCCTTTGCAGCTTTAAATGCGGAATTGAGTTTATATTCCTCATCATCTATGATATATTTATCTTCACCCGTTTGCGATATTATCCCTTGAATACTGCCGGTTGAAATATATATGCTTCTTATCGGATTTGTGCCCTTTGAGGTTGCTATTGAAAGAACATCCCAAATTTTTATTTCCGGCTTTTCCACTCTTTCGCCGTCAACATAATAGCGAACCTTATAGTCATCCGAATCTGAAGAAATATCCAGACCGTCCGGAGCTCCTGAGTATTTATACTTATTTACAATCTTGCCGTCATATTTTGTTACATATGAAGCAACTATTGTTTCGTATGAACTAATCAGTGCAATTTCATATGTTCCGTCATCATTATTATCCACCAGTGTAACATCATTTTCATCTGCGGTGAAATCGGCATCGGTATAGTCAAAATATGCCTGCCCGTTATAAATTACTTTAATTGCCGCGTCAAGCTTTACGCTTTTTTGCTTATCGTCTGTTTCATAATAAAGCTTTGCAGAATCCGTTCCCGATATATCCTCGCCCGAAAGAGATAATTCTCTGTTTTTTTCCGGATAAAGATACATCAGCGAATAATCTCCGTAATCATCTTTGTAGAACACCCGGACATTATAACCCAGATAATCTTTTTTGTAATTATTGTTTTTAGCAATTGTACTCTTTCCGACAACTATTGAGTTCTTGCTTGCAGCCTCATCCGAATTGAGTCCGCTGTCACCGTTATCGGAAAGTATTCCGGTTTGTTCCTTGATTTTTCTGTAACGCGAAAGAATAGTCTCATCCGATTTGGTTTCGATTTTATACTTATTTCCGTCAAAGGTGACGTCCATAATATCGGCATCCAATGCATTATAAAGCATTGAAATCATTGCATCACTTGTCAGTGTATCCGAATACGAAAGCGTGATTCCGTCGGTAAGTTTTCTTTCACCGGCAGTCCTTATATATGCCGAAGTTTCCGAATAACCCGGTGCAAGGTCGGCATAGCCGCCTGCTCTTACAAGAATTTTGAGTGCATCCTCATAGGTAATTGTTTCTTCCGATGTAACCCTTTTACCGATAAGATCGCGATTTTCGGCAAATGTTATCGAATCTTCGCTTTTGTTATCGCTCATCATTCCTTCAATTGCCGAAAGATAATCGCCCCATGTTATACTCTGCGGAATATTTTCTCCGATAATATTAAGTCCCTCAAGTACCTCTGTTTTTTGTGTAAGATCAAGCTTTTCCTTAGCAAAAACAGGCTGAACAATCGGGAGCATGGAACATGCTGCCAATAATGATATTAATTTTTTCATTCAGTTTCCTCCCTTTTATTTCGACAACAATTTGTAAATAAGAGCTGCCGCCTCTGCGCGGGTTGTATTTTTCTTAGGCTCCGTTTTTCCGTCGCCTGTACCGGATATAATTCCGCGCCTGTAAAGGCTTGTAACCGCGTCTTTTGCATAATCGCTCACATCTTCAATATCAGATATGCTTCCGGTTTGAACAACCGAGTTATCAGCCTCAAGGATTCTCGCCACCATGCAGAACATATCCTGCCTTGTTATCGGCATACCGATTCCGAATGTATCTTCATCAATTCCGAAGGCAATTCCGCTTGCAACCGCCGCATTTACAAAAGGATTGTACCATGCGTTCTCCGCGGTATCGGTAAACGATTTATTTCCGTCCTTTGCTTCTATCCCCTTTGCTTTAATAAGCATTGTGAGAAATTCTTCCCTCGTTACATTTCTTGACGGTTCGAATTCGTTTTTGTCCGTTCCCGAGACTATACCCTTTTTATACAAATATGCAACCGCATCCTTTGACCAATGATTCTTGACGTCATCAAAAACAAAGTCGTCATCACTCGTTTGATTACCGTTTGAAACAATATATGTACCGTTTGAATTTGACGAACCGCCACCTGATGAACCGGAAGATCCGCCTCCCGAACCGCCTGATCCGCCCGAGCTGCTTCCCGAATCAGATGATATTTTTGTGCACTCGGCAAATACGTTCGCAAAATCCGAAACCGATGAAAGCTTTGACTTTGCAAGCTTTCTTACAATATTATCGCAAACCGTATTCTTATCGGCAGCCGACATATTTGTATACTTTATATATTCTGACTTTCCTGAAAGATTTAAAAGAGATGCATTTTCTGTAATAAGCGAGTTTATTTCGTTAAACTTGGCATTATTTAAAAGATTCAGCACATTTACTCTTTCATATTCCTTCTGAAATTCCTGTGCCGAAGGAAGTGTATTGAGTATATATGTATCTATATAGCTTTTTAAATCTGCATCGGTTATTGACTTATAGTATATATCCTTATATTGCGGATTTATCATATTCAATACCGCTTCGGCATCAGCCTTTTTCGCTGACAAAGCCTTTGCTCCCACATATGTGAAAAATTGTTTCGCGGTATCAGTCTCTTTTTGAGCGGAAACAAAATCAGATGCAATTGCCGATTTTTCCTCGTCCGAAAGTGAGTTCCATATATTCTCTTCCAACCCGAGACTAAAGGCTGCCAGCCTGTAGCCTGCATTATTGTCAATCGCATTGATAATTTCCGAACCGACAGCGGCATTCTTAAGCATTTCAAGTAAAGCCTCTCTTGTGCTTTTTGCTGCAAAGCTGAATGTGTCAAATTCTGCTCCGTTTAAATAAACGACATACTCTCCGTCTGTTGAACCGTCTCTTTCCTCCGGCATTTCAAATTTTATTTTAATAACACCGCCGTCGGGTGCAACGCATTCCTCCATTGCATATGCATTTTGAACTATTTGCTCCGCACCTTTTTGAAGAACTGAAATAACCGCATTGCTTCCTGCTTGCAGCCCCGTCTTTAAATCCAATGTAAGTACATTGCCGTCATATGCGGGAACGATAGCGGCATATGCGCCAACCGGTGATGCCAATGCTGCAATCAGCGCCGATATAATTATTGCCCTTTTCATAATAACCTCTCTTTCTTTGCCCTTTAAAAGCAATTTTTTTCTGCACATATCAAAATAAACTTTTTTTAATATGCATAGCTTTTATTTGTTCAAATCTAACAATTAAATTATAGCATTTCCACTTTTAATATGTCAATAATCATTATTTTCCACACTATCACTTTTTGACTGATTTTTATTTTTCTCAGAGCAAGTACAAAAATATTAACAAAAAATGATATATTATTTCTTTTTTTCTGAAATTCTATTGACATTTTTTCATCCGTAATATAAAATCATACTATAATACTGACTGTCACGGAGGAGCACTATGTTTTATTCTTTTATGTCGTTTGAAAAGCTTTTACAGTGCGATAATTATTATGACGAGGACCGCAATTTACTATATATGCCCGTTTCCGCATCGGCAACGCCGTATATAGAGTATCTGTCCGGATATGCATATCATATATCCGAATCGCTTGACTATGCGCTCTTTCTTTTATACACAGACAAAGAAAAGTACAAAAGCACTGCCGAAAAAATAATAAACGAGGTTATAAAATACCAATGCACTGATAAAAACAGTGTTTTTTTGGGATGCTGGAGCTATTTTGCTGACGAAGAAATTTCCGAAATACATGCAAATGATATAGCATTTAATTGCCGTATTGCAATAACTCTTTTTCACATTTGCACCGATTACGGACATCTGTTTTCTTCAAAACTTAATCAAATCATAAATGAAAAAATTCTGAATTCAATATACACCTTTCTCTCGAATTATACAATACAAAACTCATTCACAATATCGCTTTGCAGTTACATATCGATAAGATACGGAGAGATAACCGATCATATTGAATTTATTAAATACGGTGAGAATCTTCTTCAAACACTTTACAACAGCGTAATGTACCACAATTCTTTTTATGAGTATAACGATATGCAGCGTATGGTTGATCAGGCTATTATTTTCAACAATCTTGCCTGCAATATCGGAAGCAGATATTACCGTCAGCTGATTAATGCACTTTTGGATAAAGCATGGGAGGTTTTGGCAACACATTTTCATATAAATACCAAACAAATTTCCGGGCCATTTTCAAACACTGTTTCGGATTATACCAAGACCGATGTGTATAACTTTTTATATTATTCGCTCGGAAAAGCACTTGAGCTGCCTCATTTTGATGCAATTTTTTCTCACAACTGCACATGTCCGGAAAAATATCTGCATTATTTTAAGGAAAAAACTATTACCGGTTTTTCACGCTCGGTTGTTTTTATGGGAATTACTTCTCCCTTTTTCCGTCAGTCGATTGTTGAATCAAATTATATGCAGGAAAATCATACGCTCGGAAGCTTCAGCCGTGAATTGTTCTGGGAATTAAAGCGCCCGTTTATCGGATATTTTTCGGGAGAGGACAGCCCCTACTGCTTCAAGCTTGATGTCCTTCATGATTTTCACAGTTATTCCTCGGCAGCGTTTCATTCACTTCAATATAACGGCGCTTTACTTGGGCATATTTCGTTCGTCACCGACCGCGGTGACAAGCATATCAGTCTTGACGCACCGAATCCGAAGATTACGGCAAACGACCTCCGAATACGTTTTTCCGTTTCCGGAAATATAGAAAGCCTGAAAATATCTCATCAAAAAAACATGCTCACCGTATCTCATGACGGGCTGATGCTTTATTATACTGTTCCTTTATACAAATTTGACGGACAAAATATCAAATTTGTATTTTCATCCGATGAAAACAATATGTTTTTTGATACTGTTATTTATTCCGGAACATCTGCCGAAATAGATTTTACAAAACTTGAAAATGCGATATTTCAGATTAGTTTTTTAATTACCGCCTCCGGCAAAAAGCTTCCTGAGGTAAACTCCGTATTTGAAAACGGGTTTCTGAAAAGCTCAATGTTTATCGATAATATGCATTTTGAACTGGAAACACCCGCAAAACCCGAAATAGTTTCAAACTGTCTTGTAAAAGACCGTCAGCTGATCGGCGGTGAAATACTGGAAAACTATGTAACCCAATTAACAGAGCACGTACAGGATATAACATTTTTAGAAAAAATGAGCGGCGAAAGCACTTCATTTTTCCCGTTTCTGGGAGCAGATGGAGAAACAACTGAAATACAAAAGCTGATAACCAATATACATATGTATTCCATAAACTCGCTGACTCATGAAATAGCGCATATCCTTGAATTAATCAAAAAAGAAAAATATCCGCTCAAACTTCAGAAACGTTTTGCAATACAGATTGTAATAAATTTATTTGAATCAATCAGAAAAGTAAATTATAATTTCAATGATATAATCGACCGCAAGCATTATATAATATATCAAAAAATTTCCGCTGCGGTCAACTACGAAACAATATTTGAAGAAATTATAAAGCTGTGCCGTTCAATTGAGAAAGAAGCGCCGATTTTCAACAACACGTATAAAAACAAAAATATAACCAATCAAATGCTGCAAATTATTCACGCAGAGCTTTTAAACCCCGATTTATCACTTAAATATATTTCCGACAAACTCGGTTATTCCGTTTCGCACCTGAGCCGGATTTTCTTTGAATCAACCGGGCAAAAATATGTCGAATATATTCAAAGCAAAAAAATAGACTATGCAATTAAAGAGATAAAAAACAAAAAGCTGACAATAAAGCAAGTTTCCGAAATACTCGGCTATTCCAATTCAAATAACTTTATGAGAATGTTCAGCAAGACAACAGGCATGACCGTAACCCAATATCTCAGTATGCCGGATAACAAATAATTATTTTCCCGTAAACAAAAAAAACAGAACCGTGTCATCACATAAATGTATCAACACGGTTCTGTTTTTGAATACGGAAAATTCCGCATTCGGTTGCAAAAGCTCGTCACTTCTTTTGCGCTTTTATCAGTTTATTTTTTTTGGGGGAATATGGGTTTTATCATCACTTTATTTGGAGGCGTATTTTATCTGCAACCATTGCAATAAACTCTGAATTGGTAGGCTTACCCTTTGTATTGCTTATTGTATATCCGAAAATATCATTCATTACCTCAGGCTGACCTCGGTCCCAGGCAACCTCAATTGAGTTCCTGATCGCTCTTTCAACTCTTGAAGATGTGGTCTGATATTTTTTAGCAATCGATGGATACAATTGTTTGGTAATATAGTTTAAAAGTTCCATATTATTAACAACCATAATAATTGCCGAGCGGATGTACTGGTATCCCTTAATG
>CAKSFY010000035.1 GCA_934454035.1 uncultured Clostridia bacterium
TTTTTTTTAATAAAAAATTCACGCTCATACACTCCGATCGGATTTTCGTCCGGAAGATACGGAGGATCTACAGGAAACGGATATGCCACATTGGTATAGTATGGTTTTTCATATCCGTGAAGCTGCCAACAGGACGGAACCGGTATTTCTCCCTTTTCGGGTATTTCAGTAAGGTTGCCGTCTTCATACCAATAAAAATCCCACTCTCCGTTTAAAGAGGTGTATGCTCCGTCATTTTCCGGAATATAATATGCTCTTTGCGGCAATCTGTTTTCGGATATTTTATTAATATTTTCAAAATTTCTTATCATCGTTTTTCCCTTTCAATATTATTCCGTTACAAAATCAATTGTATCTCCATCGAAAAATTCCGCTGTGAATACGCTGCTTGTTCCTGCCGGGATTAATCTTTCCGAAACGTATGCTCCAACCGTATTTCCACCCTTATCTTTTGCAAACATTTTAAAAATTCCGAAAGCGGCGTATGCGCTTGTATTGGTGATGTTCATTTTCCCTACCAGATAATTTTCCTTTGTTTCAAATGTGTTATCCGAAACTATACCAATATTACCACACATTACTGCTTTACCAAACGATAAATCCTTGCTGTTTTTCAGTATTTTAACAATATATGTTCTCGGATTTTCACTTTTTTCGGTAAAAGAATTTTCGGTTGTTGATATAATAAATTTCTCTTTTCCGTTAGCCTCCGCTTCAAATACAAAATATGTGTTATCGCTGCCGGAAGCGGTCCAGCTTATTTTGTTTGTGTCGCCGTTCCTTTCTCCAGTAATTGATTGTATGTCCTCTGCCAAAATTGTCTTAACCTTTTTTATTCTTATCAGCTTCGCAGTCTGAGCAGGTAAATTTATCACACTCTGCTCTCTGTCGCCCGTAATGAGATTTTTCGATGATGTAACTGCTTCTCCTCCGTTTAATAAAGTAATATTTTTATCCTCCGAACGGCTATGGTTAAACAAATTCACAAGAATTTGAGTTTCATCCTCAAAAACCTGCCATTCTACTTCGCATGCGCGTGTTCCGTTTTCTGTTGCAACAATTCCGTTATTATCCGTTAAGTAACCGGCAAATTCATACGGAGTCGGACTTGATAATATTTCAGGATATGTCGAATTGCTTGCATAATTTACCATTATTGCCGCCGATTTGATTTTATTCGGTAAATCGGAAGTATGTGCATTATTATATTCATCTTTATCAAGCGTATCACTTTTTCCCAATATAACAATTTTTCCGCCGTCTTGGATAAAATCATTTATCTTTTGCAGCGTTGAAGCCTTGACATTTTTGGCATCCGTAATAATCAGTGTGCTGTAATTTTTTAATTTGTCCATTGTGGTTTCTGTCACAAAACCCACTTTTTTTCCCGCATAAAGTGCACCAAGATACGCTGTGTCCATAACGCCCATATAAACAGATGAATACACTCTCGATGCATCAGAGAAAAGTATTGCCGTATCAGGCTGTATATCGGCAAGATTTCTTATTTCATATGCAAGCCTGTTTTGGTCAAGTGCCGACTTCGAAACAGCTGCCGCACAGTCCGGTCGCATTGCAACATGTCCGTATGTAGTGCTCTGCTTATTAACAGACTGCGTCCAAAGCCATATTGATGACATATCCGCTCCGTGTATTGCAGCCTGCCACAAATACCCTTCAAACTGTGTCTTGTAATTATCGGAAAAAGTGTTGTCTTTATCAGCTGTAATATGCATTTCACTGTCATATATCGGTTTTTCCGTCACACTGTTCAAAAAGTCGTACCATTTCAAATTATTGTAAAATCCGTTGGAGTTAATAATTGCCCAGCTGTCACACCCTGTCATATCGGAAAATTCATTAAAGTATTCCAGATTGTTTCCCCGGCGCATCATTTTACGCATATCGGTGAAATCACCTGTATCCATTATTGACATAACCTTTGCATGAACGGAGGTATCCGGCATATATTCCTTTACAATTTGCGCCATCCATGAATGGAAATCCGCAAAGACTCTGTTGTTAAAATCCATCCAATCATAAAAAAGCGGTGTTTTTTCAACATTTGACGGCATTTCTATTTCATCAAACGAAGTATATGAGCTGTTGTATGCGTTATTTAAGGCAGAAATTGAGCCGTGCTTATTTTTTAAATATTCCCTGAACTTCGGGTTATATGTATTTGGAAATATTGCTGTGTCATAACAAGGTTCATTCGAAAGGCAAATACTCGTAATTTCCGGATAGTTCTTTATCTGATTTACGATTGTTCTTATAAACAATTCTACTGCATTTCTCACAATCGGCGAATCAAGATTATATATATCATAATTGATATTTACTCCTTTTATTTCAGGGTATTTGTCTATGAGCCATTGAGGCATACTGTAAGGCGCAAGCAGTAAGCATACACTTATTCCCGATTTTTGTGCATTCGAAATAACCTTTTGGAGATACATGGTAGTTTCCGGGCTATGCTTGGCATCATACAAATCATTGCCGTCACCTTCAAATCCGCCGTTTAGGATACACTCTCTGCCGCTCTCTGTTTCAATCAAAGAAACATCATCAATGCAAAAATTGTTTATGTTTTTAGCTTCAAGGGTTGCCAAATACATATAATCTTCGTTGCCGGACGTAAACTTAATTTCATTTTTAACCCAATCACCATTAGATGCACTAAGAGTTAATTCGGAAATTTTAACAGAATCCGTATTTGCAAATGAAAGCTTTGCTCCGCCCCTTATCGTGCCTTTTGTATAGCAGGTCAATACATATTCTTTTTCCGGAAGTACAGGTACATATTGGCTTATCTGCACCGTTGTGCCTGATGTCATATTCTTGATTTCCAGCGATTTTTGCCCGTTATGTGCGGTTTCCGACAGATTGCAAGCTTCTCCCGAGTACAGCGTCCAATTATCGATTTTACCGTTTTGTGATAATACATATCTGTTTGATATATCACATTGAATATTATCATATCCCATATTTTTAAGCATTTCCACATCATTTACTTCAGGATATAACATGCCTACAGATGTTTTGGGAACTCCGTCTGAGTTTACGAGCGATTTTCCGTTTATATTAATATCCCTTCCGAGATTTGATTTCGTATTAAGAGGGCTTTTTTTGCCTGATATATAATCGGTTAAAGCCGATTTTGTCTGCGTGTATAAATTATCTATACAATTTTTCTGATAATCTGTTATTTCTTTTTCCAATCCTGCGTTTTCGTAATTCTCTATTATTGTTGCATAGCTTCTTATGATGTTGGTATAGTTTTTCTCATACTCCGGACTGTATCCGAGTTCTTCGCATTGTGCTATCAAATTTTCCAATTCATTTGCATACTCTTCCATTCCCTGCTTATCGGCAGCGAATACAGCAGTATTGCTCACTGTTAAAATTCCGCTCAGTAAAATAGCTGTAAACTTCTGCATATCGGTCATCTCCTTTTGTGATTTTGGTGAATGTATCGCTTTTAAGCGACACATTCACCTTTTCATTATTGTTTGTCAAACCATATGGATACCTGCTTCAAAGTATTGTTCCAAGAAACACTTCCGCCGAGTGTTTCGACAATAAATCTTGCCGGGAACATAGTGCGGTTGTTTATTACAAGAGGCTCTGTTTCAAGCTCTTTTTCTGCTCCGTTTACTTTTGCAAGCTTACTTCCGACGATTAATTCGATTTTTATATTTTTATAATCGATAACCGCAGTTTTTGTTTCATCATTCCAGTCCACAGACGCTCCTATATTTTCCGCCATACTTCTGACCGGAATCATTGTACGGTCGTTTATTACTTTAGGAGCAGTGTCGGCATTTTCCTCATCGATTGGTTTTTCAATTCCGTTAACAGTCATTTTCGGATTATCTATTGTCATTTTAACAGATATTCCGTCTGCATCGCCTACCTTTAACAAAATCGGTACATACGGCTCAATCGCAATATCCGAGCCGACTCCCGTAAGCGTTCTCAATTCCTTTGCCGAGTCAACCTGTTTTCCGTCAACTGTAATTCTCAGATTTTTGGTTTTATCATAAGTATAATTCAAAAGATTGATTATCATATTGCCGTTATATTCAGCATAGTTATACTCAACCTCTTTTGCGGGAAGCCCCGTTTCGGTGTCTGTAACCTCAACTCTTAAGAATCCGTTGTCCTTTAAAATTGCACGAAGCTTGTCAAAGACTTCACTTTCGGTAGGAGATGTTATCTGCGCACCGTCAAAAGTCGTCGGAATGAATACCGAACGGTCTTTTATATATTTCACCAAAGCTTCATCGTGAGGGTTTTGATGTTCGTCATACTTTAATGAGTCTTCACCCATAATAAATACTTTTCCGCCGTTATCTATATAATCCTTTATTCCCGTTAATGTATCCGCAAATACATTATTTGCATGAGTTATGAACAAAAGAGGATAATCCTTAGCTCTTTCTATCTGACCCTCGGGCAAAAATTCAACGCGCTGACCGAGGAACATGCTGTTTTTCCAAATAAGATATGCGGCATTCATATACTCAAGATTATAAACTCTTGACGGAAGCGACTGCAAAACAGCAACATTTTCTTTTGCCTTCACGACCGGCTCAAGCTCTCTTGCCAGTCGGTTTAAATCATATGCCGTGCGTCCGATTTTAGCAATACAATCCGGTCTGTACGAGAAACTCTGCCACACCGAGCTGTTTGTATCCTTCGGTCTGCCCCAGCCCCAAGCCGTACTTAAAGCTTTACCGTGAATTGCACTCTGCCATATATCAGCCTCGACATGCTGTGCCTGTTCTGCCGTGAAATTGCTCGATTTATCCTGAATAATGTGGTCTTCGCTGTTAAAGCACGGAACATCCTTATCGCCCGTCTGAATGTCATAAAATTCAAGCTTCAGCATAAGATTTTGATGCGGCTCAGGATTTCTTAAATATCCCTGAGCGTCATTTCCGTTAAGGTCTGTATACCGGGATATCTTATCATGGTCTGTACCGAATTCCAAAAACCATCTCCACGACGGTTTATCCTGAGCTCCGGACATAGGCATCATTTTAACATGTACAGGCAAATCCGGATCAACAGCCTTTACACATTCGGTCATATACTTAACAAAATCGGTATATATATCATCGTTGAATGTTTTGTAATCATAAAATTGCCTTGTCGCAGAATTGCCGTCAGGAAACGGAACCTCAAGAAAATTTTTATAATTTGTTCCGTAGGCTTTATTTAATTCTGCGATATTTCCATGGTACTGTTCGGTTAAATATTGCGCAAAATATCCCTTATAGTAATCCGTGCGTGATTCGTTTGACGGCTCGTTCATAAGACAAATGGTTTTTACCGACGGAATATCCTTAACCGCGCCTATCAAAACATTTATGTGCTTTTTAACCAAATCCCTGAACACAGGCTCGTCTGTTATGAGCGGAGTAGGTACATTGGTGTTTGCAACGCCTTTACCTACCATTTTTTGATAATGCTGCATTGCCGCATTTCCTACGACGTTTGGCTCAATCAGCAAATCAACGTTGAGTCCCTTCTTTGTGCACGCCCACAGTTCATCAATCAAATCCTGTGACACAAACCCTTCGGTAAAGTATTCCGAGCCGTTATATGAAAGCTGCACCGTACCCCATCCGGGTGCATGCGAACGCTGCATAAAATCAACGCCCAAATCACGGAAAAATTCGCTGTCTTTTCTTTCACCGAGCTGATTAAAGCCTGTGTAGAAATAAGGTCTGTTTTCTTCTATAACTCCGTTCGTATCGGTAGTTGTATAGCACATTGTTCCGTTAATTGTGAAATCCTCACCTGTCTGTCTTGTAACCGGCTTTGGAATCCTTGCGCCGTTCAGGTAATCTTCCATTGCGTCACATGCTTCTTTTGAAAGATCCATCATCGCATTATAGACATATTGCGCACGGTCGAAAGCCTCCTGCTGAATATCTTCTTTTAAATAATCGACAAACAGCTTGACAATCGAATAATTAACCTTTTCATATTCTGCTGTAATACCTTTGTCATCGCATGCCTTGAACAACTCGTCCATTTTCTTGATTTCAACATCAAGATTATCGAACATTGTATCAAACGATGCCGACGCAGGCTTTACATAAACCGAAAATTCCGAATCCTGTTCATCACTCCCGTTTGAAATCTGCACCTTAACTTTTTTGTTGCCGCTTTCTTCAAACGAGTAGCCTATTGATTTTCTTATTCCGCTGTTTCCCGAAACTGTTACCTTTTCGTTTATATCCAAATCGGGAACAGAAATTGTATATTCGGCTGTATTCCCTTCGTTTACTATATATACATCAAAGCTTCTTTGCTCCAATGCAGTTATTTCTTTATCGCTTTCAAGCCAGCTGTACCAGCTTCCTTTGTCACCCAAAAACTTCAAATAAGGAAATTCGGCGCTGTTTTTCCCTTCCGCAATACCGGGTGCAAGCTCAAGACAGTAAACTCTGCCCATTCCGTCATTATCGTTTACAATAATATCGAACAAAAATCCTTCCGGAAGCTTTCCGTCATCATATCTTACCGACCAGGGAATTGCCGCTTCATAAATTGTTTTAGTGCCTATTCTGTTCGTTTTGAGATTTATCTGCGCCATTTTTTCTTCCGAAAGTGAAGCGGAATACACCTCCCCTTTTCCGGTTTCCGGATTATGAACAAATCCAATTTCATCATCGTAAGTCTGATCTGTATCACACATTGCGATCTGAATACTGTCGCCCATCCAATACATCGCGGCAGTGTGGTCTGCAACAAATGCAAGGTCCTCCACTTCAATTGCAAGATAGAAATTTTTATCATCATACGCATACTGACAAGTTGCCTGATTATCGAGCGCGACATTGTTTATATAGATATGATACTGGTCTGCTTTAGTCGGCAAGGCAATTGTAGGATAGCCCTCCCACTCATTGAGGTTTCCGTCCACATTTATTCCGTCTGCCTTATAAACCGGAGCAAATTTGAAAGCACCCAAAACCTTTTTTATATCGGAATTTGTAAAGCTGTCCGATTCCTTTATTTTGTTGTAAAGTTCAGTATATTTTCCGACAGACGCAACATTTTCCGCCTGTTGATCAAGCGTTTCAAATCCTCCGTTTGCAACCATATTAGGTCCGAGAGTTCCATCTGATAAAACTTCGCAAAAATAAACATCATCTATCCAGATAGCCTCTGTATAGTCTGAAATATCAACCGCAAACATAGCGCTTTTTGTATCAAGCTCCCAAGTATATCTGTAGGAAAGCTCCTGCCAGTCAAAGGTTGCGCCGAGCGGTGTCAGACTCACTGTATTCATCCATGAAAGGTGCATGCTGCATGCGGATGCATTTTTTGCCTTTACCGCGAGTCCGTATTGATATGTAGTTCCTTTTTTTAACCCGTTTATGGTATATGCAGAATATATATTATCGCTTCCGCCGTCAACATACGGAATGTAGTAACACATCTTCAAAGAAGCCGCTCCCGAATGTTTAACGGTTGTATCCAATTCTCTGACATATTGTTCTTCCGTAATGTCATCATCCTTTGCAAAGCCCCAGCCCTGGAGCGAGCCTGCGGCATAAGCCACAGGCACAATCCCCGAGCAGGTCACACACAAAGAACAAATCAGTATCCAAATAAATTTACGCATATGTTCTCCTCAATTCTTGTCTATTCGGAAATGGAATTAATTACCACAGGTGTCATTTCGTTTGTCCATACAAACATTTTTAATGTACGTCCTTCAATATTTTCAACATTCAAAATACCGCTCAGTGTATCTCTGCCGCCTTGTACAACCGTGGTATCAGCCGAAGTCAGCTTTTCCAGTTTATTGCCGTTATAAAGAGCCATATATGCCTTTGCGCCGTAGCCGGCTTCAATTCCGACATTTTCCACGTTAACGCTTGCCTTTATCGTACCGGCTTCCAGAGAGGCGATATTTGCCTTATCTACCGTAACTTCCTCACCGTTTACCGTAACCTTATCAAATATCGGCTCGGTAACAATTAAATCCGCAGTTCTTTTAACTGTTCCTGTTTCGTGCTCAGCCGTAACATCACCGTTTGCAAGAACTGTTTTTACAACATAGGTTTCTTCTGCTTCTGCTGCAGTTTCCAATTTAAAGCTTGTGTCAAAAGTTTCACCCAAAGGCTTTAAGCTGCCGTCCGCAAGCTTTTTGTAAATCTTTACATAATCCCAGCCTGCACCTTCGGGATTTGTCCAGGTAATTGTATTTCCGCTTATTGC
Source organism: uncultured Clostridia bacterium (assembly GCA_934454035.1). Classification (GTDB taxonomy): domain Bacteria; phylum Bacillota; class Clostridia; order UBA1381; family UBA1381; genus CAKSQL01. The sequence goes on from CAKSFY010000035.1 coordinate 8,245, forward strand.
AAGATTTTCAACATCGTATTCAAATCCGCCGTTTGAAATAAGATTTCTGCCTACAGTTTGGAATGTATCTGTATTATATTCATACAAAGCAACATCATCAATCCAGTGAGCATCCGCATATCCTCTGAAATACAGTCTGATATACGGATTTATATGCTGTGCGGTGAATACAAACTCAACCGGCATCCAGCCTGTTGTATAATTTTTGCCGCCGCAATCCTCTATAAAGTATCCTGTAGTATCGGGATAATAGTTTCCGTTTGCATCGTTATACAGCAATGTTACTCCGTCACCGTTCAATGTTTTTAGCATAAATTTAAGAATATAAGTTTTTCCTGCTTCTACAGCATTCGGCTCGGGCTGCATCAAAAGCTCAACCGTATTCGGGTTATTCCAGACACTTCCGGTAATATTCGGATTAATTCTGAGCGAAGTTTTTCCGCTGTATTTTTCATCACTGTCTACAGATACAGAGCCGAAAGCCTCGTTGCCGTCTGCCGATTTTCCAAAGCTTGAATTTTTAAGATAATAACCGTTCGAGGCATATCCGCGTTCTCCCGAAAAGCTTCCTGCCGTTGCCGTAACCGTCTTATGCAGCTCCTCTCCGTCCACCATATATACAATATCGTATGTATGTGTGTCACCTTCATGAATATCGGTTGTTATTTCAAATGTATTAAAAGCATTTGCTTCCAAACTCAACATATCCGCAAAATCTCTGCTGTCTCGAATTTCCTCTCCGTTTTCGTTTATTTTGAATGATGTAACATCCACACTTGGGTTTTTCCACGAAAGAACTATTTTATCCGCAAAACCGTTTGCCGACGCTCCCGAAATAAAGTACGGATAGGTATATGTAGTTCCCGCGGTTGTATTTTCAAAATCTTCACTGAAGATAACCTGATCCTTTGAATTTTTAACAACTATATTGTCAAGATTCATAGTCGTCCAACCAACAGCTTTAATATCAAAATAATTTTCAGCAGTATTTGAACTTGTAACAGTTCCCTCAACATGATACCAATGCTTGTTTCCAGCTTTTTCGGAATCATGCTCAAGATCTGTTATATTCCACATATCGCTGTTTACAAGATATCCATTTACAAATCCGCTTTTTCCATCGGCATTGGAAACCGGAGTTTTATTATCATCAAGCGAAATACTGATTTTGGATTCGGGATTTCCGCAAAGCATATTAATATCATAGCTGATTTTGTAAATTCCGTCAGCTGTCCTTGTTGGTATAAGTGCTTTTAACGTTTCTTTTCCTTTTCCTTGCGAATTTAAATACAAACCTTTTGTTCCGTTATATCCTTGACCGGCACCGAAAACAGCATACATACCATCAACTTTCGACATAATCCACTTATCAGCCGCAGTATATTTCGGTTTGTATCCGTATTCAAAGTTTTCTTCAAAAAGCACGCTGCCGTCCGAGCCTGTTACAACTATATCGTCAATTGCAAGCCAATTTCCTTTGCTCACCTGAATTTTTATTTGATCTGACGTTGAATCTGTGATTTTGCCGGAATATTTTTTAAAGCCGTCTGCTTCCTCCGTTACAGTCCATAAATTGTTCTCCAGATTATATGTATTTACAGATGCTCCGTTTGTTGTTACTCTGGCCTCAGGAGCAGCGCTTTTTGTATAAAATGAAAAGTTATATACACCATCACCTGCTTTTTTGGAAATCGGTGCAGTATATGTTATATATCCTCCATCTTGATTATCCGAATAAATATATGCTGCATAGCTGCCGCTATGTGCATATGTTTCATTTTTCAGTGTACTGCTTCCTCCGCTGCCTTTATTGCTGCCTGCAGCCTCTGTCCACGTATTTCCACATTCCATAGGCGCTGCCGAAACACTTACCGCCATACTTGCCGCCATTGCGGCTGTCAAAATAACCGATAATATCTTTTTCATTTAAATTCCTCACTTTCTAATTTTCTTCTCGCCATGTTTGGTAATCCGAAAGACAATTCAAATCTGTAAGATTGTCAAATAAAAATGCCTGCACTTCATATTCTCCGTCCGTTAAATCCGGAAGCTCAAAATTTACTTCAAGCACTGTCGGAGTGCTCGAATAATCTGTTTTTGCAATATTTACAACATCGGTTGCCTTTTTTATTACCAGCTTATTATCTTTTGTTACAACAGCTGTCAGCTGCGCTTTTGTTCCCTCCTCTCTTTTATTATTTTTCACCTCTGCCTTTATTGTAATATCACCCTGCTGCAGAACGTCTGTTTTTGCCCCTCCGATATAAATTACCGGATTTGCATATTCTGCATCAAGCGGTGTTGGGGTAACATGAATTGTTTTTTCTTCGGACAATTTGCCGTCCGGGCTTTCACAAACAACCGAAAATAGATACTCAATATCATTTGAAAGCTTTTCAAATGCAACGCTTTCTGTTTCTGCGCTCATTTCGGCACACTGAACCCTTCTTTCGGTATCGGGATCTATCATATACACTCTTGTAATTGCCGCTTTATCCGGAGCAGACCAAGAAAGTATTGCTGTATTTCTCAATGCTTTCGCACTTAAGGATTCAACTCCGTTTATTTTAACCGTTTCAGGTTCGAAATCCTGTTCGGCAACTATTTCACCGTCCGCTCCGTTTTCATCTGTTTCGCACAACTTAAATGAATCCATTAAAATATCCGCATACATTGTAACTTCAAATCTCATATTAAGAGAAGTTTTCCCTTCAATATAGTAAGTGTATTGCTTCCATTGATTTTCAGCTTCTCCCTGAATGTAAGCTGCATCACTCCCATCGGCAAAAGCTTCCCATGCGTTATTCATGGAGATATATGTTTTTCCGAGCATTTTTGCCATAAAGGTCATTTTGTAACGCTTATTTTTATCTAGATTCGAAGCTCCGTATACCAAAGACATATAAGATCCCGATTTCCATACGCCTTGATTTGCTTCTATTTTCAGTGCGCCGGTTCCCGTATAACCGTTTTCCCGGTCAATATGTGCGCTGCCCGGGAAAAATCCGTCGTCGCCGTCGGTATAAGCGGCGCTGATCGGAACAAAAAGATTTTTATTTTCCGTTGCTTTTCCGCTTACTATGTACTCGCTTACTTTTTTGTCAGAAAATTCGCAGACTATTTTGTATTGTTTTTGCGTCCCTTCCGGCAAATTTTCCTGTTTTACAATATTGTAATTGCTTGCTGTAGCATTTGTTGTACCGATTTGCGCCGGCACATCGGTAATATCGTAAAGCTTTACATCGGTAAGCCTTGTACTTGACGGGTTTCTCCATGACACAACTATCATCCCGTTTCGCTCGTTTACAACAACCGTTTTAGGATAATATTCATCCGAAAGAACTGTCTGCATTCCTTCTTTTTTGATTTTGGAATTTTCAAAGCCTCCGTCATTCATCAAATTTTCTGTTTTTCCAGTTTCACAAACCGAAATATCATCTATATAAAGCTCCTCTATTCCTCTGTCAAAGCTGATTTTGAAAATTGGATTGTCCTCATCATATAAAACTGTAAATTTATATTGCTTCCAGCCGTTTTCCATATCCTGCACAGCATAACGATTATCTCTGCTTAATCTTACCAAACTTCCGTTATTTGTATTATCGTCCAATCCGATGCCTATAAGAACTCCTCTTAAGTCATAAGTGCCCTTCAGATAAAATTCAACATCATAGCTGTTTCCGTTTACCAACCCGCTTATGGGTGTTTCAACATCCATTGTTACATTTTTTTGGATATTTCTGTTAAAGACTGCATATAAACTATGTTCGCCCGTATAAGCTTCGTTAGAAACATCAACATATTCGGTTTCCGGATTAAGCGGCAGCGCCGAATCATCCGGTTCTTTATAGGAAAGCGTCCATCCCGTCGCTGCGGCATATCCCATAGGGCATATCTGAATTGCAACAATCAATGCCGTAAAAAATGCCGTTAATCTTTTTTTCATGCTCTCATTCCTCCCTTAAAGGTCTTTGTAAAGAATAATATAATCCGTTCTGTAATTATTTACAGCAACAAGTACATAATCGCCTATGCAAATATCATCAATCGAAGCAGGCTCAAAGCTCTTTTCACCCTTTGTATATGACTGCATTTTCACTTTTCTGTCTACATATATTACCAAATCTCCGCCGCAATCAATTTTAATTAATCTTCTGTCGCTGTCCGCAGCTGTTATTATTCCCTGAACATAATCCGGAGTACTTACAATAAATGCATTTTTGTCATTCTGCGTCGGATTTTGTTTTTTCTTTCCGTCGCTGAGCGTATATTTGAGAACTGTATTTACGATTTTTCCGTTTTCCAATTTTATCAGAATAACATCGCCAAGCTTGTAATTTCCGACATTCTGCTCATATCGTTTATCGACCGGGAGCGGAATATTGTATGTACCGTTATAGTTTCCCACAATGTTTTTTACAGGTTCGTCATCCGCGTCAAGTGATGTTGACATATTTGAAACGCAGAGCGGAATGTAAGTAAAATTAGTTACCTTGGTGTTTCTTACCACAATTGCCTTTGCAACGTTAAATTCATCCACATCATACACTTTATATTTAAAGTTTCCGCCTTGAACAAAGAAGGATACAGTGTCAATATAATAATCATCTTCATTATAGGTATGCGACGTAGGTATTACGAAAACCTTCGTACCCGCGTCAATATAGTGCATACAATAAAATGACTTATTTCTCGGTGAATAAAATCTTTCCGCTTCTGCCGTACAGGTAAATCTGTTTGTATTTGAAGTTTCGGTTTCAAAAGCTGTTTCTATCTCATCTATTTCATCATTTTTGACTTTTATTGTCAACAGCTGCGGATCGTAATTTTCTCCTCCCAATGCTGTATATACCGCACTGCTTTCAATGCGTGTTCCGTCCAATTTTGTTTTGTCGCGGCAATAAAGCTTTTGCCATTCATTATCGGTATTTAAAAACTTGATAAGGCACTTTTCTTCTGCGTCATCGTAATATATTTTTAAAGCATACACATACGAATAATCGGTAAGCGAATCATAAGTTACATAAAACACATTTCCGAAAGCGTCAAAATACACTGTCTGTTCCTGTGAAACTGTCAGTTTTTTTGCACCGAGCTGTGATGTGTTCAGCAAATCATAATAATGCTTGGATATTGTATATTCCGTCTCATCTTCCGTGAAAATCACTTTACGATATTCGTCATTTACAGAGTTCGGCTTAAGCCTTTTATTATTGTCGGATACAATAATTGTTATAATCGGATTTGCACTTTTCGATTTTGCAACGCTCAAAACCATATTTTTTTTCAGATCCGACAAAGATATTTTCTCATTGTCTTTTAATATGGTATATTTATCAACCTTATCAGAATCAAGCTCGATAATCTGCATATCGGGAATATTTGTGAATTTATTGTAAATCTTATCTCCCGACACGGAATTTACCAAAATCGTTTCATAAGAAGTTACAAATATAATATCGAATTTTCCGTCTCCGTTTGTATCCGACAAAGTCAACTCTCCCACCTTCGGAATAAAGTCCGAAGATGTGTATTCGGGATAAAGCTGTCCATTGTATACCACCCTGAGCGCAGGCGCAAGCTTTGCAGTCTTTTCTTTATCGGAAACCTCATAATTTAAACTAAGCATATCAGCGGAAACTGCTGTTACATCTTCGGCACTAATTGTCAGCTTGTCTTTTTCATCGCTTTCATCTTCAATATATACAAGCTTTTCATCTCCGTTTTTGGGTGAATACACATATGCCGTAACTTTATTTCCGAGTATATACTCATCGTACTTATATAATGTTTCGTACTCAACATTATTAAGCTCTATTTTATTCACCCCTGCGCCGTCGCTCTTAAATAACGATGTGTTTTCCGTTGCCGTTACTACGCTTTCAAACGATTTTATTTTCTTATATTTTAAAAGCGTATTGACAGAATCGCCGGTATCGATAGTCATTTCATTTCCGTTCAGTTTAATTTCCGGTATTTTTACATCCAATGCGGAATAAAGCAAATCTACAGCTTCTTCAGCTGAAAGCTTTTCCGAAAGTCCCGTCTTAAGTCCTATTTCAGATGCAATCAATCCGACATTTTTACCGTTTTTAATCTCAAAGCCATACCCCAAAGCATTTTCCAGCCATGTATATGCCTTGTCTTTTTCTATTCTTCCCTTTGAGCTTATTTTTTCGTTTTTTTCAATTATGCCTTCTGTTCTTGCAAACTCAACACAATCTTTTTGCGAAACTTCCGAAACAAGATTACATACATACTCAAGAAATTTTCCCTCGGTTACGTTTACGGTTGTCAGATTATCGATTTCTATATCGGTAATTCCTATGCTGTTAAGCATATCAAGCTTAGTTTCAGCTGTTTTGTCGGCAGCAAAAACCGTAGTTGACATAAGCAGTACAAGAGCTGCAAGTAATATTTTTTTAATCATTTCGCTTCCCTCCAAAACAGTGCGTTATATATCATTTTTGCCGCTTCGGCTCTTGTAAGATTATTTTGCGGATTGAACATATTTCCCTCTGCACCGTTTATTATTGAATATTCAAACATACACTTAACCGCTTCTTTTGCATACTCCGCAATTCTTTCATCATCCGCAAAGCCCGTATAAATTCTCTGATTTTCTCTCTCGGCATCTTTTATAACTCTGTAAAGTATCACTGCGGCATCCTGCCTTGAAATACATTCCCCCGTTCCGAACAGATTTTCTCCCATACCCGAAACATATCCCTGTTCTACGGCTGTGAGTATATATTTTTCATACCATGAATTTTCTTTTACATCCGTAAAAGTATTTTCAATACTTCCTATAGGAACTATTCCCACCGCATTTATTATTATGGTAACAAATTCTTCTCTTTTTATCGGATTATTCGGGCCGAAAGTATTATCGTCATACCCTGAAATGATTTTCTTTTTATGGAGAAATGTTATTTCATCCTCAGCCCATTTTGCTTCGCCTATGTCACTAAGTTCATGATATTGCTCAGCACCTGTTTGAATATTGCCGTTTGTCGGTACACCTCCTGCACCTCCCGAGCTGTTATTCTTTGATGACGAGCCTCCGGAAGAAGATCCTCCTCCGCCCGCAGTATTACCGCTTTCCGATGCTGCCGCCCGATATGCTGTTTGATATGCCGTTTTAAACAAAGCAATACTTTCGGCAGGTGCAGAAGAAAGAGCGTTTTTTAAATATTCATTTACTTTTGTTTGTCCCGAAAGGCTCATTTGTTTCGCAAGCTTATACGAATTATCCGATGTCATTTGCAAATCCGAATCATATCCGGTTATCAAATTATCATATTCGGTATACTTTGCATTGTTAATCAAATATAATATATTTGCAGCTCTGTATTCTTTTTCCAAATCGTTTCTTGATTGATATTTTACATTTGCCGAAATCAATTTTTCAATCCAGTTTCTGAGTTGTGCGTCGGTGATATCTTTATGTTTTACAGACTCAAATTCAAGTTCCAAATCAGACAAGCTTTGGCTTACCTTTATATTATTATTAATTGCCGTCAATGCTGCAGCAGTATTAATACGGGTTTTAATATTATCTTTTGAAATTATTTCGCCGGTCAATATTTTGTCTATGCACTCCCTTTTTTGAGTCTCCGAAAAAGAAGCATACAGTTCAACATTTACTCCGAAATTATTTAATATTACTTTACTGTTTTCTTCTTCAAGCAGTGCAAAAACATCTGTTTCCTGAGTATTTAATTTATCAATAAACAATTGTCTGTCCGACATATTCGCATAAGAAAACTCTTTTTCATCAATAGTACCACTTTTTAAAAATACTGAATAAGTACCGCTGATTTCCGGCATTACTGCCGATACGCTGACCTCTTTGTTGCTGTCAGTTTTAACTCCTTTTAATACCGCAATATTATCTATATTGTCCTCTGCGTTTTTCGGAATTATTTTTACTACTGCCTGCTCCTCATCTCCCTTGCCGTTAATAAGTACTTCGCTTCCGGTAAAGCTTACAGATGTTATTTCTGTTGCATAACCAATGCTGTATACACACAGCGCAGCACATATTCCGACAAATAACACTTTGATTTTCATACAAATACTCCCTTCTTCCGCTTTTGCGGTATACATTTTTATTTTCCTATTTTGGAGAATATCTCGGAGGCCGGTGCGGGTATTCTTCCAAGATAATCCGGGCCTATATTAAGAAGATAATTCGAGCCTATGCTGTTCAAATGCTTTTTTATCCTCAATATTTCTTCAGGCGACTTCCAGTTGTTATCAAAGCTTTTATACCCCCATGTATCATTTAAAGTCCCCGGCATCTCATATATCTGATTATTGCCAATATCGTCAACAATCAGATTATCCTCGGACGATCCAAAATCGCACACATTATTCCCCATTCTTGAATTGACAAGGCATTCGGGCTGATAATGTTTTATCATATTATAAAGCTCTGTGCTCTGCTTCTTGGTAATATCAAAAGGCATATCGCACCACATAACCGCCAGTTCGCCGTAATTTTTTAGAAGCTCTTCCATTTGCGGCTTTATTTTTTCAGCAAAGCAAATCGAATAATTCTTTTTAGAGTTGTCCGGGAAATCCCAATCGTTTGTCCATGAAGTAGTATTTTCCAAATTAAGATAATCTGCTCCGTATCCGCCTCCGTGAGGATGAGACCAATCAAGCTCCTGCGAATAATATATTCCCAATTTCAAATTCTGTCTTGCACACGCATCAGCCAATTCTCCGATTATATCCCTTTTAAACGGAGATGAATCCACGCAATTAAATTTATCAACCTTTGAATGATACAAAGCAAACCCGTCATGGTGCTTTGATGTTACCACAATATATTTTGCTCCGCCGCTTTTTGCAACTCTTACCCATTCATCCGCATCAAAATATATCGGATTGAAAACTTTTGCGAGCTTTTGATATTCATTATTCGGAATTCTGTAATATGCCTGTATCCATTCCCCTATGTACGGCATTCTTTTACCCTTCCATTCTCCTGCAAGTACAGAATACAACCCAAAATGCACCATCATGCCGAATTTTGCCTCTTTAAACCATTTTTTGCTGTTCATTTTTTTACTTCCTTCTAATTTCCACTTGATTTTTTGTTGTTAATTTGTTATAATACTACTATCATAAATTTCAATTTTATTATAACATATGGCAATTAAATTGTATATACTGTAAATACTCGAATTTGTTATTCAAAATTACGATTTTTTTGGAAAAATATTCATGAAAGGAGCAAAAAAAATGAAAATAAAAAGCACCCTTATCACATTCGGGCGCGAAGTTATAACCGGAAACTGGCCCGTTTCCACATCTATCGGCGTGAACAGGTTATATTACATACACAAAGGAAACGTATCTTTTTTAATAGGAGACGTAAAATACGCATTAAAAACAGGCTACTTGTATTTACTTCCTCAAAATATTGAATTTAAACCTGTTTTAAACAAGAATAACTACATTGACCATTCATATTTTGACTTTTTTTCGGTACCGGAAATACACTTAGATAATTTTCTCGAAATTAAAGCTTCTGATTATCCGATAATAAACAAAGTATTGGATTTTTGCTTTGAAATAACCGACAAACACAAGTGCATCGGCATAAACGACGACTATTTTTATCTTGCCGAAAATGCACTTAATGCTTTGCTTACCGCAACGTCGCTGAATTTTAAATTTATTGCCAAATATGATGATAGGCTTGATAATGTTCTGCAATATATTTACACACATTATCTTGAAGATATACCTTTGGACACGCTTGCTGATATAGCATATATTTCAAAAAACTATTTTATAAAAATTTTTAAGGATTCAACTTCTCTTTCGCCTTATCAATTTATAAAAAAACTTCGTTTGAATTATGCTGTATCGCTGATAAGGAATAATGTGTCCGTTACAGAAGTATCGGAAAAAATCGGGTATGAGAATGTATCTGCATTTTCAAATGCTATGAAAAAAACTTACGGAATTTATCCGTCACAGATAAATAAAAAAATATCTATTGTAGATATTTTTGATAAATAAAGTCTTTACATTTTTTGATGTATTTTTTTATATTTTTATGCGATATCTGTAGTCAAAAAAAGCCGTTTAAAAAGTCAATTGACTTTTAAACGGTCTTTTTTTGTTCTGAAACTGTTTAAATTTTACCCCAGTATCTGCTTTGCCAAAAGCAAAGCAATTGCGGTTTTTTCGTCAGCTTCGGGATTGTTTTTAAGCTCATCAATCAATTCATCCAAATCACGCTTTTCCGTATTTAAAAATTCATCTTCATCCAAATGCTGTCCCACCATAGTAAGTCCCGTAGCAAGATACAAATAGATTTTCTCGTCGCAAAATCCGGGAGATGAGTAAAACGAGCCCATGGGTATCATTTTTTCCGCCTTGCAGCCTGTTTCTTCCTCCAATTCGCGTACAGCCGCCGGCAAAGGCTCCTCTCCGTATTCAAGCTTTCCTGCCGGAATTTCGGTTATAATCTTATCAAACGGTTTTCTGTACTGTTTCACCACAAAAACCTTTCTGTTTTCGTCAACAGCCACTATCCCAACGCCTCCCGGATGTCTTATCAGCTCACGCGTTGCGGTCTTTCCGTTCGGCAATGTCACTGTATCAACACTTAAATTCACGATTTTTCCTTCAAATATTTTTTCTGTTGAAATGGTTTTTTCGGTAAAATCCATATTATCATCTCCGTTATTTTTTTATTCCTATATCTCGGCGATAGTGCATATCGGTAAACGAAATCTTTTTCACATTGTCGTATGCTTTTTTGATTGCCGCATCAAGATTTTCGGCAACTGCGGTCACACCAAGAACTCTGCCCCCTGCCGTATACAATTTTCCGCCGTCAAGCTTCGTTCCCGCCGAGAAAACATAAGCGTCCTTTACGTCCTCAAGTCCTTTTATTTCATATCCGGTCTTATACTTTTCCGGATAACCGCCCGATGCAAGTACAACGCAAACTGCGGCATTGTCCTCCCATTCGATATTTATATCGGCAAGTCTTTCATCAATTACGGCTTCCATAATTTCTACGAGGTCGGTTTTTAATCTCGGCAATACAACCTGAGTTTCGGGGTCTCCGAAGCGTGCGTTATATTCAATTACCTTAACTCCTTTTTCGGTCATCATAAGTCCGAAATACAAAACACCCTTAAAAGGTCTGCCCTCTTTTTCCATAGCTTTTATTGTCGGCAAAAAAATGTTTTCCATACATTCTTTTTCCATAGCCTTTGTATAAAGTCTGCTCGGAGAAAAAGTACCCATTCCTCCGGTGTTCAAGCCTTCATCGTTATCATATGCCCTCTTATGGTCTTGTGCCGATACCATAGGCACAACCGTCCGATATCCGAATGCAATGAAACGCTGGGAAGAAAATTGGGATGTCATATCGCCGATGTTCAAATTTTCAGCGGATGTC
>CAKSFY010000036.1 GCA_934454035.1 uncultured Clostridia bacterium
GCCCTGATGATTGGGAGAGTTCCCGAGTGGCCAAAGGGGACAGACTGTAAATCTGCTGCTTATAGCTTCGGTGGTTCGAATCCACCCTCTCCCACCAAAAATCCGTACGCGAAAGTGTACGGATTTTACTTTTTCACTATTCACTCATCACTATTCCTTAATAGGATGTACGGATTTTTGGAAAGTAAAAAGTAATAGTGAAAAGTGAAGAAGTGAGGTACAAACTCGTCAAAGCGAGTTTGAATTTTTTAATGTGCTGTTTTGCAAATAGAAACAGCCTGCATCTATAATGAACGCGAAAGCCAAAAAATCGACAAGCACTAATCGTACTTGTCGATTTTTTCTTATTATCTTTTCTCTATTAACTCTTCACTGAATTTTGTTGATTTTTTTGGAAAATAAAAGTATTATACATATTATTTAAAAATGCCCCTAAAGCCAACCGCTTCAGGGGCATTTTTCAATATTTTTTACAGTGCCTTCAAAAAACCGCAGATTCTATTTGCAATCTTTTTTGCACCGGCGTCAGACGGGTGCAGACCGTCCGGCATATATTTCTCCTTTATTATGTCAACCTTTGGCTGTATTCCGCTTGTTCCGAATAAATCAAGAACCGGAAAACCGTAGAATTCCGTAACTTCTTTTATAATATCGGCATATTGTTTCAGCGATACGTTTTTGGAATTGCCGTCCTCGTCACATCTGTGCAGCGGAGTAGCAAACACAATCTCTGCCGACGGATATTTCCTTATCAGCTTGTTGCAGAGAATATGCATTGCTCCGTAGAATGTATATTCACTCCTTGAATCAAAGCTGCCTATTTCAGCGTCGCCGTGACCGTAATCATTTGTACCGCCCAAAACAAACGCTGCATCCGCATTCTCCTCCATATTGTCAACACGCGTCATAAAATCATTACTGTCCCATTCCGGAGTTGTACAGTTGGTCTGTCTTGCAATCCTTGTTCCGGCAGCTCCGTAATTTTTAACCTCAGCCCCCGATATCTGACCGAACACGGAAACAAATCCGCATTCGGGGCAGGACGCTCCGACGCCCTCTGTTATACTGTCACCTAAAAAGAATACTTTTTTATTTTTCAATTCCATATTTACTTCCTCATATCAGCTGTTTCTTTTAAACATAACATTTTTTTCATATTGCTTTAAATCATTTATCCATTCCTCATTTGACGGTACCGAATGTGACAGGCAAAAATAATCCCACACTGCCTTTGACGGCAAGTCGGCAAATTCGTCAATCAGCGCAATACGAAGGGTGAAATCCTTTTCATTTTCCGCCTTTTTAAGTAAATGAACCGGCTCCAGCATTGCAGATAATAATGCTTTTTTCGCAGCTCTTGTACCGATTGTCCACGCTGCGACTCTGTTTATCGAAGCGTCAAAATAATCCGTTCCTATAAACGCATTTTCCAAAACTCCGCAGCGAACTATTTCTTTCATCATATTTTTTGTTTTATCATCATTTAAAACAACATGGTCGGAATCCCAGCGGATTCCCCTGGTTATATGAGCCATAAACCTGTCCGAATAAAGCATAACCGCGGAAATTTTGTCGGCAACATTTTCTTCGCAGTGAAAATGACCGAGATCTAGATTCATAATGGTATTGCCTATACCTTTTTCTCTTGCATGTCCGTGATACAAAAGATAAAAATCATTTGAACCGACGGTATATTCTTCTACTCCGACCGCAAAAAGCTTAGGCTCAAGCGCGTCATAAACATATTCAGAAGATATTTTTTTCTTTGAAAAAATTTCGTCAAACGATTTTTTCATTAAAAAGCGATATTTCATTCTGTCTGCCGGAATATCTTTCATTCCGTCCTGCACCCAAGTGTTAAACACGCATACCGAATTCAGCTCTCTTCCTATATATTCGGCTATTTCTCTTACAGCCTGCATATGCCTTACCCAAAAGCATCTTATCTCCTCATTCGGATTTGAGATTGTCAGCCCATCAGCCGCCAGCGGATGACTGAATGTTGTTGCATTCATGTCCAATCCTATTTTATGCGTCTTTGCCCATTCTACCCAATTTTTAAAGTGTCTCGGAGCATACTCATCCCTGTCAATTCCTTTTTCGTAATTTTCGCCGTAGCTTGAATGAAGATTAAGCTTAAGTGCTCCGGGTACATATGAAATGAATTTTTCCAAATCCTGTCTGTATTCCTCCGGCGTTCCTGGTCTGCCGGGATAATTTCCCGTCACCATCAAGCCGCCGCTTGCACCTGCTCCGTTCGGTTCAAAACCTACAATATCATCTCCCTGCCAGCACGGCACGGAAATCGGAATTTGTTCAAACCTTTCCAAAACCTTATCCGTGTCAATACCATATCCCGAGTATACTTCCCTTGCATTCTCATACGCATTAATAATATTTTTATCCATTCTGTTTTTCCAATCCTTTCAAAGTAATATTTCCGCCTGTCAGTCCAACATACATCCCTGCGTTTTCCGCAGCCTTTTCCGGGTGAGTCATTATCCATTTGTTAGCGCCGAAGCACATTTCATCCTCACGAGTCTTTATCTTAAACTCCGGTTTGTCCGCATTTGTTCCTCTCGGCAATACGCATACCGTTCTGTAAATTCCGTTCACTGAAAACGGAGCATAATGCAAGGTTGTGCCGTACAATTCAACTCCTGCTCCGGCAGGCACATAAAAAGCCTCACATTTTTCCAAATTAAATTTACAGTCCGTAATTTCGCTCACACAGCCTAAAACCAGAACAATATCGTTTAAAGTTATATTAAATTCGCTTGATTTGTGATATTCCAGGCAATCAAGACTTTCATTGATTCCGCCCACATATCCGATTTGAATCGGCATACCTCCGAAACCGCGCATTTCAAGCTCTTCTTTTATCCGGCAGTTTTCCAGCGTTTCCACCGATGCCGAATATGTAATTCCGTTTTCCGGGGCATATACTCCGGAGAGCTTTTCAAAAAGCTCGGAAAAATCATATCCCGTTAAAATTTTCCCGTATTTCCGAAAAGACTCCGACTCAATACTTTGTATTTTCATATCATCTGTTTTCCTTTCATAATTATATTGTAATTTTAAATACGAGCGACTCATGCGGCCTTATACGAACCGAAAAACCGTCAATCACCCCGTTATATTCAAACAAATTAAGTGAGATATCGTGATCGTCGAAAACAAGGTTTTCAACCGCCTTTACCTTTAATTTGTCAAATATGACCTTAACCTCGCGTTCCCTTAAATCACAATACGGAGAATAATCCGTAAGCACAATAAGAGTTTCTCCTTTTTCATTTTCAATTGCACTGATTCCGCACCTGTCCTCGGCATGCATGATATGTGATGAATTTTCAAAAATGAAATCTTTCAGTGCTTCTCTTATTAATCTGCTTATATTTGCCCTTTCGGCAAACGGCAGCTCATCGGTTTTTACCAATGAATCAACACCAAGCTCACCAAGCGATACATTTATAAGCAAAGCTCTTTCGTTCTTTAATATAACGCCGCCGGAGGGAGAGGAAACAACAGCCTCCGCACCGACAGTTTTGTAAAAATACTCACAGTTGTACGGATAAATATTTTCTGTCTGATTTTTATAGAAAATCATTTCTGTCCGCTCTTTTTTACTGATTTTTTCAACCCCGAAAATATCCTCCAAGCCATCCACGGTTCCGGCAGCAATCAGCGTGCAGCCGTTATTGTACATTTCTCTTATTTTATCCTTCACAGCTTGCGATGTATTGCAAAGCAACGGCAAAATAATAATCTTTGCATCATTCTCACCAAGCATATCAAAGGAATCCCATTTCATTACGAAACCCTGCGGAATACCCATTTCGGCATTAACTTCGTGAATTACAGACATAGCGGTCTGATTTCGGTTATATATTGTAAGGTTGTCCATCTCATTTGAACGTCTGTCCTCTTCAACCGAGAAATCAGCAATGTACGCAATTGTTCCAAGTGTTTTTTTCGGCTTATTGTCTAAAAATATCTTCCATGCTCTCAAAAATACTTCAAATCTTTTTTCCGGTTCATAGCTTATGTGGTCATATATATTAATGAAATTATCATCCCAGAATCTAAAGCTTCCGCCGTCAAATATTGCGGTATTGAACAGATATTCATATAGCTGCGTTACGGTCTGATACGGCGGTGCATAGCTTTCACCCATCGGCGGATGAGCAAATCCGACTGCGCCGTCCGGGCAATCCGCCCCGAACGAATCATATACATCGGGGGCAATACATAAATCCTTTTGGCTGAGTTTTACGGTTGACATACTCCACGCACAATTATGCGACTGATATCCGCATACGAACGGATAATCCTCAAGCTTCATAAATCCGCCGTCAAACACCTCCGCAAGTCCTTTATCCGAAAATCCGCGCCACTTTGTGCTGTATCCGCCGGCATGATTCGAAAAATAAGTCGGGTACGGTCCGTAGGAAAATCTTTTCACATCCGGATTCACAGTTTTTATTTCTTCCCATTGTTCCAAGAACCACGGCTTTACTTTTTCGTTAATATATGTTACCCATCGGTCATATTCCCTGCACGGAATCCCCGCCCATTTTACGGGATCCATATTCTCATTTTCTATCGGCGGAAAAACATTAACCAAATCCGGATTTTCATTCAGAAATTCCCGATAAAGTTTTCTGACATTTTTACCGTCAAAATTTTCGCTTGCACATGTTTCGTAACGGTAATAATATCGGCAGTCCTCAATGCCCGGGTCCGGATAATTCAAATAATCCGCATATTTTACCGCATTAGGATAATCACGATAGGTTTCACCATTTCCTCTCAATGCCCTTTTTGTCATCCAGATAATCGATTTGCGGTGATAAATTTTAAGCAGCTCCCATGTACGTCTTTTTTCCGCATAATAAGGAATATGCAGCGAACCGTTTATATAGTGCGTTATGTTAAAATCCGGTCTACCGATGCCATATCATAAGTTGAATATTTCGTCGGGAATCCGTCTCCGCAATATATATTCGGCAATCCTGCCGTCTCCTGCGGAGATTCCGCAAGTGCATCGTCAATTATCTCAAAGGCTGATGTATGCTCATAAAGTTCTCCGCTGCCGCAGCGGCATGTGATTTTAATATGGTAAACACCCTGAGCATGTACATCGCACTTTACCGAAAAATGATATTTTCTGTATCCCGGGAAAATACTGTCCTCCTCTTCTATTCCCTCAACGGAGCATTCCTCTATTTTCTCAAACCAAGTGTTTTGAAGTTCTGCATAAAAATGCAAATATCTGATATCCTCTTTAGAATACAAATCAATACCAAATTGCGGTGTTTCTTCCTTTATAAAATAATGATTATTTTGCGCGTGAAACAGTGCGTCCTCATAATCGGCATTTGTTTCCGGGATACGCTTTGCAATTTCCTTTGACGGATTCGACCGCACGTCAAAAAAACAATTCTCTGTCAGCGCCTTGCCGATAAATAAAAGCGTTCCGTGTTTATCATATGTAAACATTCTGTCCGAGACAAGATTCCCTGCACATAAGCTGAAACGTCTGTCATAGCCGATAAATACGTTGGTAAAATTCATACTTCCGCACACTCTGAAGCTGCCGCAAAAAGGAATATCGCTGCCGCCGAGCAGTCTTTTCAAGTCCTTGTAATCATTATCGACAAAAACAAGCCTGTCATCGGTCAGATAATATTTTTCCGCGCCGAATAAAAAATACAGTCCGGAGAAAGTATCATATTCCCACACCCAGCAGTCAGCGCCCTTAAACTCTGTATGATTTTCATAGGCTCCGCCGTTCAGTTCATAATTGATTTCAAATAATTCCTCATTAATTTTGTCAATTGAAAGAGTCAGATCATAATCCAGCACTCCGCCGTCCGTCCTCGGGATTTTGAAGTTTTCTTTCCATATTTGCTCTTTTTCAAAACGATTGCCGTATATATTTATATTTGCAAAACCCGTCTCGCAGCCATGCCCCTCTGCGGAAAGTGCAATTATTCCTTTTTCCAGTTCAATATCAAATAGTACGGTCTGATTCTGCAGCGATATTTCAAGCTCACCATATTCGCAGATGACCGAAACCGCAGCATATTTTTCCTGATGAATGCAGACATTCCGCATGATATGTCTGTTTATTTCATTTCTTTTGACTCCGTTTATTTTAAGAAGCGTTATTTCCATTATACAATCGGCTTTTTTATACCTGAACGAAAGCTGATATCCCGAGCGTGTAATCCTGTCATATCCTAAAAAAATACACCATATAGGTTCGGAATTGCTTTCTCCTTTGCCCGGAACACTGAACGAAAAATCCAAAGAAAGCCGAAAGTCGGTAACCTCCGGCATTAAAAGAAACTGTTTTGTATGTCTTCGCTTGATATAAAATGTTTGATTTTTGACTTCTGCATCATATCCCGAATACTTATGCGTTATCTCGGGCATAATTGAGTATGGTTGTTTTCCATCCTTGCAGCTTTTAAAATTTTCACTGAAAATAATCATATCTTACAACTCTCTTTCCTAACTTAATTGTAAGATAATTATATACTTTGAAATGACGGTTTTCAATGATTTAAACAGTCATAAAATTGATATATTCTGCTATTTTTGAATCATGATACTTCTGTATTTATTTGGTGTCACACCAACGTTTTTCTTGAATTGGCGGATAAAATGCTCCACATTTTCATAACCGCACATTTGAGATATCTCCAAAACAGAGTAACCGCTGTAGAGCAGAATATTTTTTGCCTTACTGATCCTTGCATTGATAACATCACTGTAAAATGATATTCCGAATAAGTCCTTGTAAAAATGCTGAAAATATGACTCGCTTATATACATATTGCTTGCCAGCTCGGCAATATTCCACCGTTTTTCAGGATTTTTTATCATTTTTTTGCGCAGAATCATAAAGTTTATATAGCGCGTGCTCTCCCTTTCGCTTTCCTGCCCGTCAACGTAGTTTTCGGCAAGCTTTATAAAAAAGTATTTTGTGAGCTCACTCAGTGCAGAAGACGTACGCAAAGTGTCAAAATCCGCTTCTTGCTTCATCATTTTGAGTATTTTCTCAATTTCATTGCGGTTTCTTATGCCTGTTACTTTGCCGAAATTCAAATTTTCAAAATAACGGCTTTCACTCTTTTTATCAAATTCAAAGTGAAAATAATCATGAATAAATATTTTTTCTTTAGGATAATACTCGGTATGCGCGCCTTTTTTGAAAATGCAGTACGTTCCCGGCTCGGCAAGAATATAATCATCATCCTGATATACATATGTGCTGCATTTAAATAACACAAACAAATTCCATTCTGCCAGACCGTTCGGGCGAAAGCATCTGAACCCGTCGGAACATTCATCATTAATGCAAATACAATCAATTTTCATAAACAGCGCCTCCTTTGATTTTTTTTATAATTATATCATTCCGGCATTTTTCTGTCAATAAAATATACATTAAAATAATATATAATAATTTTCAAAAAAAGTATTGACAATCAAAAAATGATGTGATATAATCATATCATACTAAACATATAGGTATTATAGCTTATTCTATCGGATAATCTGAAATACTAAAAAAACAAACAGAAAAGAGGAGTTTAAAATGGCAGCAATAAAAGATACTTCAAAATGGGGATTTGAGACAAAGCAATTACATATAGGTCAGGAAGAGGCAGACCCGGCAAGCGATGCAAGAGCCGTGCCGATTTATCAGACCACTTCTTACGTATTTAAAAACTCCGCGCATGCGGCAGCGCGTTTCGGACTTGCGGACGCAGGAAATATTTACGGCAGACTTACAAACTCAACGCAGGATGTCTTTGAAAAAAGAATTGCCGCCCTTGAAGGCGGTGTTGCGGCACTTGCTACCGCTTCCGGTGCTGCTGCCATTACATATACCATAGAAAATCTTGCCGAAGACGGCGGACATATTGTTGCGCAGAAAACAATCTACGGCGGAACATACAATTTACTGGCTCACACTCTGCCAAAGTACGGAATAACAACCACTTTTGTGGATATTCACAATTTGGATGAAGTAAAGGCAGCTATCCGTCCCGAGACAAAGGCAATCTTTACCGAAGCACTGGGCAATCCGAACAGTGACATTCCCGATGTGGACGCCTTGGCGGAAATTGCCCATGCAAACAAAATTCCGCTTGTAATTGACTCAACCTTTGCAACACCGTATCTGTTCAGACCAATCGAACACGGAGCCGATATCGTGGTTCATTCGGCAACAAAATTTATCGGCGGGCACGGAACAACCCTCGGCGGAGTTATAGTTGACAGTGGAAAATTCGGCTGGGAGGCAAGCGGAAAATTTGAATCGCTTGTTGCCCCGAATCCGAGCTATCACGGAGTTTCATTTACAAAAGCAGCCGGTCCGGCGGCATTTGTAACAAAAATCCGCGCAATTCTTCTGCGTGACACCGGCGCTGCTATTTCACCATTTAACGCATTTTTGCTTTTGCAGGGGCTTGAAACGCTTTCACTCAGAGTAGAGCGCCACGCCGAAAACACAAAAAAGGTAATTGAATATTTGTCTAATCACCCCAAGGTTGAAAAGGTAAACCATCCTTCTCTTCCCGACCATCCCGATCACAAGCTTTACGAAAAATACTACCCCAACGGCGGCGGTTCTATTTTCACCTTCGATATTAAAGGCGGTGCAAAGGAAGCGCAGGAATTTATTGACAAGCTGCAAATTTTTTCACTTTTGGCAAATGTAGCAGATGTAAAATCTCTTGTGATTCACCCTGCAAGCACAACCCATTCGCAGTTATCGGAAGAGGAACTTGCAGACCAGGGAATCAAGCCCAGCACAATCCGGCTTTCAATCGGAACCGAAAGTATAAAGGACATTATTGCAGACCTGGAACAGGCATTCAATTAATACAAAAAAGCGCCCGACGCTCTGCCGGGCGCTTTTTTATATGCCGTTTGAATAAATTAACATAGAATTAACATATACTACCTTTCGGAATTAACATTAGCTGTTGTATAATTAACTTGTAATCAAAAATTACAAATATTTTATCAGGAGTGAAAATTATGAAAAAAATTATTACTATGATTCTTTCGGGAGCAATCGCAGCTGCTATGCTTGCAGGCTGTGCAGGCACAAGCGATAACACCTCAGGTCAGACGGACACAAAGGCTGCAGTCGTATCAACCGACGGTTCAACCTCAATGGAAAAGGTAATCGGTTACTTGAGTGAAGCTTATATGGAGGACAACAAAAATGTAAAGGTTACTTACAATCCGACAGGCTCGGGCGCAGGCATACAAGCAGTTTCGGAGGGCAGATGTGACATAGGACTTTCAAGCCGTGACTTAAAGGATGACGAAAAACAAACGCTTGAGCAAACGGTTGTCGCAATCGACGGTATTGCAATGGTGGTAAATCCCGCTAACACGGTTGAAAATTTAACGGTTGACCAGATTGCTAAAATCTACACCGGAGAAATTACAAACTGGAAAGACGTCGGCGGTTCGGACAGTACAATAGTTATTATCGGCAGAGAAGCTGCATCCGGTACAAGAGACGGTTTTGAATCAATCACAAAAACAAAAGACAAGTGCACATACAATCAGGAATTGACATCAACAGGCGATGTAATCCAAACAGTTTCGAGCAACCCGAATGCAATCGGTTATGCGTCGCTTGCAGCCGTAAAAGACAGTGTTAAAGCCATTAAGGTTGAAAATGTAGCACCGTCAAAAGAGACCATTCAGGACGGCACATATAAAATTCAAAGGGATTTTGTCCTGGTAACAAAAAAAGATACTCCGTTAAATAGCGAAGCTCAAAAATTCTTTGACTTTGCTTCAAGCAAGGATGCAGACAGTCTTATCGAAAAAGCAGGCGCAATCCCGGTTGTAAGATAGAGGGGTTCTGCAATGAACAAAGCATTTGAAAAATTTATGAACACTCTGTTTGCAATATGCGGCATTGCCGCTCTTGCATTCGTCGGAGTTATAACAGTTTTCTTAATAGCCTCGGGGCTGCCCGCAATAAAGGAAATCGGCATTGCCGATTTCCTTTTGGGCAAAGTTTGGAAACCGACCGCCGACCCGGCATACTACGGAATTCTTCCGTTTATAGCTTCATCGGTGTTGGGTACGCTCGGCGCAATTGTTATCGGAGTTCCGATCGGACTTTTTTCGGCAATTTATATTGCTGAGTTTGCTCCTAAAAAGCTGAGCGTCGTAATACGCAGCGCATCCGAGCTTTTGGCAGGAATTCCGTCAGTTGTTTACGGACTTGTCGGAATGATAATAATCGTCCCGGCAGTACGTGAAATTTTCGGACTCCCGGACGGTGCAAATTTGTTTTCTGCAATTATAGTCCTGTCGGTCATGATACTGCCATCGGTTATAAGTGTTTCGGAAACTGCAATAAAAGCTGTCCCCGGAGAATATGCCGAGGGTTCTCTTGCACTCGGTGCAACAAAAACCGAAACAGTTTTTAAAATAGTCGTACCTGCCGCAAAAAGCGGTATACTCACCTCGGTTGTACTTGGCATAGGCAGAGCGATAGGCGAAGCAATGGCGGTTATGATGGTATCGGGAAATGCGCCGAACATGCCGAAGCTCTTTACAAGCGTCAGATTTCTTACAACAGCGGTAGCTTCGGAAATGTCATACTCATCAGGTCTTCAGAGAGAAGCGCTCTTTTCGATTGCTCTTGTACTTTTCATATTTATTTTGATTATTAATCTGGTCTTAAACACAATTGTAAAAAGGAAAGGGTGATAATTCATGAAAGTCTCCGCAAAAAGAAAAACCAGGGATTTTGCCCTAAAGCTCTTAATGTATCTTGCCTCCGGTGCAGTACTGTTGTTTCTTGTACTGCTGATAGGCTATATACTCTACCGCGGTCTGCCGAATATCACCTTTAAATTTCTTTCGACCAAACCGAGTCTTGTAAGAGAAACAACGGGCATACTGCCGAATATCTTAAATACACTTTATATTATATTAATGACATTGATTATAGTTCTTCCTCTCGGTGTCGGAGCTGCGATATATCTGACGGAATATGCAAAAAACAAAAAGCTTGTCGGTATAATAGAGCTTGCTGCCGAAACTCTTTCCGGAATCCCCTCCATTATATACGGACTTGTCGGCATGCTGATTTTTGTACAGTTTTTCTCACTCGGTACCTCGCTCATTGCCGGTTCGCTGACGCTGGTTATCATGACCCTGCCGACAATCATCAGAACTGTGCAGGAAAGTCTTAAAACCGTCCCGAACAGCTACAGAGAGGGCTCATTGGGGCTCGGCAGCGGCAAATGGCATATGATAAGAACCGTTGTTCTTCCCTCCTCCATTGACGGAATTGTAACCGGCTGCATACTGTCGGTCGGAAGAATTGTCGGAGAAAGTGCCGCGCTTTTGTTCACTGCCGGAATGGCAAACGAAATAATCGGATTTTTGAATGCGCCTAAGCCGAACCAGCCGGGTTCAACACTTACCGTTGCTCTGTATATGTATGCAAAAGAACGCGGCGAGTTTGACACTGCCTTTGCAATTGCCGCAATTTTATTATTGCTGACCTTTGTTATTAATCTCTCGGCAAAGCTTGCGGCAAAAAAACTAAAAAAGGAGTCGTTATAAATGAGCGATATTATTAAAACAGAAAATTTAAACCTTTGGTATGATACAAATCATGCCTTAAAAAATATAAATATTTCCATACCCTCAAAAAAAATAACCGCTCTGATAGGACCCTCAGGCTGCGGCAAATCAACCTTTTTAAAAACTCTCAACCGTATGAATGACCTTGTTGACGGCTGCCGCATTGAGGGAAAGGTCACCTTAGACGGAGCCGATATTTTTAAAGACATTGACGTAACCGTTCTCAGAAAGCGCGTAGGAATGGTATTTCAAAAACCTAATCCCTTTCCGATGAGTATTTATGACAATATTGCTTACGGGCCGCGAATTCACGGAATAAAATCAAAGGTAAAGCTTGACGAAATAGTTGAAGAATCGCTTAAGCAAGCGGCAATTTGGGATGAATGTAAAGACAGGCTTAAAAAAAGCGCTCTTTCAATGAGCGGCGGACAGCAGCAGCGTCTTTGTATAGCAAGAGCAATCGCCGTAGAGCCGGAAATACTTTTAATGGATGAACCGACCTCCGCCCTTGACCCTATATCTACATCAAAAATAGAGGATTTGGCTGCCGAACTGAAAGAAAAATACACAATTGTAATAGTAACGCATAATATGCAGCAGGCTGCAAGAATTGCTGACAAAACGGCATTTTTCCTGCTTGGCGAGATAGTGGAATTCGATGATACGGAGAAAATGTTCTCATCCCCGGGCGATAAGCGGACAGAGGACTATATTACAGGGAGGTTTGGATAATGAGAAATCAATTTGATGAACAGCTTTCACAGCTTAATACCGAGCTTATAACAATGGGCGCGTTATGCGAAGATGCAATTTCGGCTGCAGCAAAGTATTTGATTGAAAATGACAATTCGCTGAAAGAGACAGTTTTTGATGCCGACAGACAAATAGACCAAAAAGAACGGGACATAGAGAGTCTGTGCATGAGACTTTTGCTCAGGCAGCAGCCTGTTGCAAGAGATTTAAGATGCGTGTCTTCGGCACTCAAAATGATTTCGGACATGGAAAGAATAGGCGACCAGGCTGCCGACATTGCGGAAATGGTATGCTTTGTAAATCAAAGCAGCATAACAGGAAAGGTTCATATCGAAGATATGGCACGGGCAACAATCAAAATGGTGACCGAAAGCATAGAATCTTTTGTAAAGCATGATTTACAGCTTGCCGCAGCGGTAATCGAGCATGATGACATTGTGGATAATTTATTTTTAAAAGTTAAAAACGAGCTTATTTCGGGCATAAAGGACGGAGCCGATAATGCCGAAGCGTTAATTGACCTTTTAATGATTGCAAAATATTTTGAAAGAATAGGCGATCATGCCGAAAATATAGCCGAATGGGTTATTTACTCCATAACCGGCAAACACGAAAATATGGATAAAAATATACAAACCGATTGAAAAAACATACAATTCATGGTACAATATGCTTGGGTGATTATATATGATTTATTTGGTTGAAGATGATGACAATATCAGAAAACTTGTAAGCTATGCGCTTGCTAAAGAGGGATATGAAGTAAAAGGCTTTGCCCTGCCTCATGAATTTTGGGACGCATTACGCGATGAAATGCCGTCGCTTGTCCTTTTGGACATAATGCTTCCCGAAGAAGACGGGCTTGAAATTTTGAAAAAGCTCAGAAAAATAAGCGGCGACATACCTATTATCATGCTGACTGCAAAAGGCAGTGAGTTCGACAAAGTTACAGGGCTTGATATGGGTGCCGACGATTATATTGCCAAGCCGTTCGGAATGACAGAGCTGACCGCAAGAGTCCGTGCGCTGATAAGACGCACAAATAAATCAAAAGTATCTGAATTTTCGGTCGGTTCGCTTTATGTAAATCCCGACAAGCATATCGTGAAGGTTAACGGAAAAGAAATTAACCTATCCTTTAAAGAATACTCCCTGCTTTTAGCTCTGCTCAATGCCGGCGGCAGTGTTGTGGAAAGAGATACGCTCCTTACAAAAATATGGGGCGAATATTATGACGAATCCAGAACTTTGGATGTACACATAAGAAAACTCAGGGTGAAACTGGAGCAAGCCGGAGATTTGATAAAAACCGTCAAAAATGTCGGTTATAAAAT
This sequence comes from uncultured Clostridia bacterium, assembly GCA_934454035.1. GTDB lineage: Bacteria > Bacillota > Clostridia > UBA1381 > UBA1381 > CAKSQL01. The sequence goes on from CAKSFY010000036.1 coordinate 13,734, forward strand.
AGAGGTGGAATAAATGACAAAGAAAATTTTTCACTCCATGATTTTTGTCTCTCTTGCAGTTTTAATTGCAAGCCTGGCACTTATTACCGGAGTGCTTTTTGATACTTTTGAATCTCAGCTGAAAAAAGAGCTTGAACAAAAAGCGGACTATTTATCTTACGCGGTTGAAACCGAGGGCAGCGGATATATTGATAATTTCAAAAATACCGACAGCAGAATCACGCTTATCGCCTCCGACGGTAAAGTTATTGCGGACACAAGTGCAAATCCGGCAAATATGGATAACCATTCAAACCGAAAGGAATTCAAAGACGCAATTGAAAGCGGTGTCGGCACAAGCGTCAGATATTCCGATACATTGACAGAAAAAACCGTTTATTATGCAAAAAGGCTTAAAAACGGTGATGTTCTCAGAATTTCTACAACTCAATACACCGTTGCTTCAATTCTTTTGGGACTTATGCAACCTACAATATATGTAATTTTAGCGGCGCTGATACTTGCATTTTTGCTTTCTTCAAAAGCCTCAAAGAGCATTACAAAGCCGATAAATGAAATTGATCTTGATAATCCCGATGGCATTTATGACGAGCTTTCACCTTTTTTATATAAGATAAAAAAGCAAAATAAAATAATAAATACGCAAATCGAACAAGCACGAAAAATGCAGGAAGAATTTAAGCTTATCACAGAAAATATGAGTGAAGGAATACTAATAATCGACAAAACTGCAAATCTGCTATCCTGCAATTCGGCGGCAATGAAGCTTTTGGACGGTCAAAAAAGCAGCGGAAATGTACTCGAATTAAACAGAAGTGCCGATTTCAGAAAAGCAATCGAAAGCGCTCTCGGCGGCAAGCGCTGCGAAATATTGATGCCTCATGATGAAAAAACATACAGTCTTATAGTGAACCCGGCGCTTGAAAATGGCGGTATTGCAGGCGCGGTAATTGTAATTCTGGATGTGACCGAAAGAGAAAAACGAGACGCAATGCGCAGAGAATTTACCGCGAACGTATCGCATGAGCTGAAAACTCCGCTGACATCTATATCCGGCTTTGCCGAGCTTATGAAAGACAGTCCGCTGCCTCCCGAAACAGTCAAGGATTTTTCAAATTCCATTTATTCGGAAGCGCAAAGGCTCATAACGCTTGTCAGTGATATTATAAAAATTTCCGAGCTGGATGAAAAAAATGCCGATTACACTTGGGAAAATGTAGATTTATTCAAGCTTTCGCAAAATATTATCGAGAGACTGAAACTCAATGCCGGCAAAAAAAACATAGCCCTCTTCTTAAGCGGAGATACCGCAGAGGTTTACGGAGTACGCCGGATTTTGGACGAAATCATATATAATCTCTGTGATAATGCAATAAAGTACAACAAAGAAAACGGAAATGTGGATATAACAATAAAAAAAGAAACGGATAAAATTATTCTTACGGTCAGCGATAGCGGAATAGGCATCCCGAAATCGCAGCAGGACAGAATTTTTGAGCGTTTTTACAGAGTTGACAAGAGCCGCTCGAAAAATGAAGGCGGAACCGGACTCGGCCTTTCCATAGTGAAGCACGGAGTAATGTTCCTGGGGGCGCAGCTTTCACTCGAAAGCAAGCCCGAACAAGGGACGACCGTAACAATCACTTTCGACTCAACAAGAGAAAATTAAAAAACTCCTGAATGCAAGAAAAGGAGCTGTTTAAAAAGTCAGTTGACTATTTAAACAGCTCCTTATGTTCTTTTTTAAATCACACTGCGCGTGTAACCTTTCCCGAACGCAGGCAACGTGTACAAACGTGAATAGATTTTGTTGTTCCGTTCACAACTGCTCTTACCTTGCGGACATTCGGCTTCCAAGTTCTGTTTGATCTTCTGTGAGAGTGACTTACCTTAATTCCGAAAGATACACCCTTACCGCAAATATCGCATTTTGCCATGTGTAACACCTCCTAAACAATAATTACATTCAAAACATAAATATTTTACCATACTTTTTATAAAAAATCAAGTCCTTTTATAAAAAAAGTAAACTTTTTATGATTAATCCGTTTTTATTATCCGTTTTTTTGTAAAATATTAAAATTTTTCTTCAAAAATCAAAAAAAATTTCATTTTACTATTTAATTATTCCGATAAATATTGTATAATATATATTAGGTAATTATAAAATTAATATTTTACTGCTGATCTCAGTCTGCCGTAAAATAAAATCGGAATATATCACATATAATATTCGGGGCTTCCGTTCCGAATACACGAAAGGAAAAAGAAAATGGCTAATACATTTACAATACCGTTAAATACCATTTTGGAGGAATTTCAATTTGAAAGGCTTTATGAATCGACCGATATAGATAAGGTGAAAATTGCAAGCGCAGACCTAAACCGTCCCGGATTGCAGATTGCCGGTTTCTACGACTATTTTGACGGTCAGCGGATACAAATCATGGGCAAGGTGGAATTTACCTATCTGGAACAGTTCACCGGCAAAAAAAGATATGAAATGCTTGAAAAACTTTTCTCAAAAAAAATTCCTCTCCTTATTGTAACAAGAGGTTTACAGATTTGTCCGGAAATGCTGACTCTGGCAAAAAAATATGACGTGACGCTCGTAAGAAGCGAAGAGGCAACCTCCAGCCTTATGAGTATGCTTATAAGCTATCTGAATGTACAGATTGCTCCCAGAATGACCCGTCACGGCGTTTTGGTGGAAGTATACGGTGAAGGTATACTGATTTTGGGAGAAAGCGGCGTAGGAAAAAGCGAAGCTGCTATAGAGCTGTTAAAAAGAGGTCACCGTCTTGTCGCCGACGATGCAGTTGAAATTAAAAGAGTTTCCTCAAAAACGCTTGTTGGCTCATCACCTGCAATTATCAGGCATTTTGTTGAGCTGCGCGGTATCGGAATTATAGACGTAAAAGAAATATTCGGTATCGGTGCCGTCAAGGACACAGAGAGCATTGACCTTATAATCCACTTAGAACCGTGGGAAGAAAATAAGCAGTATGACAGACTCGGCATGGTTGACGAATATACAAATATTATGGGCATAAATGTGCCGAGTCTTACAATCCCTGTCAAGCTCGGAAGAAACCTTGCAGTCATCATAGAGGTTGCAGCTATGAACAACAGGCAAAAACGTATGGGCTACAATGCCGCAGTAGAACTCAACAACCGTCTGATGCGCGAAATGCAATCGGGCGAAGAACTTTAAAGAAAGGTCGGAATTTATGGATTCTGAATTTTTTTCAAAACTTAAATCAACGTGCAGCACTGTCCTTCAAAACGAACCTATGAATCGGCATACAACCTTTAAAATAGGCGGTGCAGCTGACTTTTTCGCAATTCCGTCAACCAATGAAGAAGTAATAAATACAATAAAATTATGCAATTCATCACAAATCCCTTATACTATTGTCGGAAACGGTTCAAATTTGTTGGTAAGCGACGGCGGAATCGGCGGAGTCGTGATTAAGCCTGCCCTGAACGAAATTAACGTCAGCGGCACCAAAATAACCGCAGGAGCCGGAGCACTTCTTTCCCGAATGGCAAATACCGCTTGTGAAAACGGTCTTTCCGGCATGGAATTTGCCGCCGGTATTCCGGGCAGCGTCGGCGGTGCAATTTATATGAATGCAGGCGCATACGGCGGTGAAATGAAAGATGTTATAATTTCCGTGACATATGCAGATGAAAACGGCAATATAAAGACAGTCTCTTCTGATAAATTGGGTTTCGGCTACAGAAAAAGCATATTTACCGGAACAAATTGTATAATACTTTCATGTGAAGCCGAGCTTTGCCCCGACTCACGCGAAAAAATAAAGGCAAAAATGTCCGAACTCAGCGCAAAGCGTGCCGAAAAGCAGCCGCTTTCCATGCCAAGCGCAGGAAGTACATTCAAACGCCCCGAGGGGCATTTTGCCGGAACACTTATCGAGCAGGCAGGTCTCAAAGGCTTTTCGATAGGCGGAGCACAGGTTTCCGAAAAGCATGCCGGATTTGTGGTCAACACAGGCGGTGCAACCTGCGAAAATGTCGTAAAATTAATAGAACATATACAAAAAACCGTCAGAGACAAATTTTCGGTAGAGCTTGAACCGGAAATAAAAATTACGGGAAGGGTGGAAAAATAATGACGCAATTTACTGTCATTACCGGTTTATCCGGCTCGGGTAAAACACAGGTAGTCAGATTTTTGGAGGACAGCGGTTTCTTCTGCATTGATAATATGCCGCCGATGCTTATTCCTCAGGTGGCAAAAATTTTTATATCAATGAACGGAAAATACGAGCGAATCGCTTTTGTTGCCGATACAAGAATGGGAGAACTTATAAACGAACTTTTAGACAATCTGAAATTGCTGAAAGAAAGCGGTTGTGAGTGCAAACTGCTTTTTATGGATGCAAATGATGAAACACTTGTAAAGCGTTATAAAGAAACAAGACGCGTTCATCCGCTTTCGGGAAACAAAGGACTTTTGGACAGTATACAAAGAGAGCGCGTAATGCTTGAAAAACTTCACAGCGCTGCCGACTATATTATCGATACTTCTAATATGAGTCTGCATCAGCTATCCAAAAGGCTCAAAAAAATATATTCCGAAGACGACGGCACAAATAACATAACCGTAAATATTTCCGCTTTCGGATTCAAATACGGACTGCCGCTTGACTCTGATTTGGTATTTGATGTCCGTTGCTTTCCGAATCCCTTTTATATTGATGAACTAAAGCAAAAAACAGGGCTTAACAAAGAAGTCCGTGATTATGTTATGGGTTTTGACGCTTCGAGAGAATTCCTTAAAAAACTCGAAGAGATGATTCTTTTTCTCATGCCAATGTATATTGAAGAAGGTAAAACCGGCTTATCTATAGCAATAGGCTGTACCGGCGGCAAGCACCGCAGCGTAACAATGGCATATTTACTCGGCGAAACACTCAAAAAAAACGGTTATCCGGTCAATATGGTTTACCGGGACATTGAAAAGGGGAAATAATTTGTGCTTTGCGAAAAAAAGATTGTAACCATAGGCGGCGGCACCGGTCTTTCAACTATGCTGCGCGGACTCAAAAAATATACTCACAATATAACCGCCGTGGTAACGGTTGCCGATGACGGCGGCTCAAGCGGAATACTCAGAGACGATTTGGGTATGCTCGCTCCCGGCGACATAAGAAAATGCATTTCCGCTTTGGCTGAAGTGAATCCCGTTATGGAGGAGCTTATTAATTACAGATTTACCGACGGGCAGCTGAAAGGGCATGCATTCGGAAATCTGTATCTTGCCGCGCTCTGCGGCATATCGGACACCTTTGAAGAAGCGGTTCGGAAAATGAACAGTCTTTTCGGAGTTGAGGGGGAAATCATTCCCGTTACAAACGACAATGTACATATTGCCGCCCGTTTGACCGACGGCAGAACAGTAACCGGCGAATCGAATATAGGAAAAATATCCGACGGGCAAATCGACTTCATTGAAATGCTCCCCTACGGAGCAAAACCTGCAAAGCACGTGATTGATGC
>CAKSFY010000037.1 GCA_934454035.1 uncultured Clostridia bacterium
GGACAATATAGAATATGCAAACAGACTTTTTACATCGTTGCGTGAATTTGACAAGCAAAAGGCAGATATTGTTTTTGCTGAATTTTGCTTTGACGACGAGCATGCATTGGCTGTAAAAAACAGGCTTTATAAATCGGCGGCAGGCAGAGTAATAAGAGTATAGCGGAGGCGGATTATTATGAATATTTTGTTTGTTTGTACAGGCAACACTTGCAGAAGTCCGATGGCAGCAGTGCTTATGAATAAGATAGCAATTGACAGAAATCTTGATGTAAGAATAGAGTCGGCAGGAATCTATGCCGCTGACGGCGACAGTGCAAGTACTCAGGCAATAGAGGTTATGAAAGAGTACGGTATTGATTTGTCGGAGCACAGATCTAAAAGAATAAGTGAGGATTTGATTGCGGCAAGCAGTTTGATTTTGACCATGACTTTGGGTCAGAAGATGTATTTCGGCGGCAATCCGAAAGTGTTCACTCTATCTGAGTATGCCGGATTTGATTATGAGATTGCCGACCCGTTTGGCGGAAGTGTTGAGGATTACAGAAAAACCGCACAGCAAATTTATAAAGCGGTAATTTCGGTCGCAGACAGAATTGAAAAGGAATCGGTTTAATGTACGAAATAGTATCGGTATGCACTGCGGATGCGAAAGGACTTGCCGAACTTGACAGGGAAGTGTTTTCCGTTCCGTGGTCGGAAAAATCTTTTGTTGATGAATGTAATAATAAGATTGCGGTTTATTATGCGGCTAAGGATAATGGTAAAATTGTCGGTTATGCCGGATTTTGGCATGTTGCCGATGAAGGAGATATTACAAATATCGCGGTGCTGCCGGAATATCGGCGCAGGAAAATTGCAAGCCGTCTGATAGAAGCAATGATAAAAGAAGCAAAAAAACGTTCTCTTTCACTTCTTACTTTGGAGGTTCGATGTTCTAATACGGCAGCTATCAGCCTTTATGAGAACTATGGATTTAAAATAATAGGAAAAAGAAAAAATTATTATACCAATCCGGTAGAGGATGCGCATATTATGACGCTTTATTTTGGAGGAATATATGGATAAACTTATATTGGGAATTGAAAGCTCCTGCGATGAAACGGCGGCGGCGGTTGTAAAAAACGGAAGATGTGTTTTGTCAAATATTATTAATACACAGATTGACTTACATAAAAAATATGGCGGTGTGGTACCGGAGATTGCTTCAAGAAAGCATATAGAAAGTATTAATCCGGTTATTGATGAAGCGCTCGCTTCGGCAGGAGTGACAATCGGCGAAATAGACGCAATTACAGTCACCTACGGGCCGGGACTTATAGGGGCATTGCTTGTCGGCGTATCCACCGCAAAGGCATATGCGTATGCTGCAAAAAAGCCGCTTGTTCCGGTTCATCATATAAAGGGACATATAATGGCAAACTTTATTTCGCATCCGGAGCTTGAACCGCCGTTTGTATGTCTGGTTGCATCGGGAGGACACAGCCATATAGTCGAGGTATCGGATTATATGCACCTTAATGTCCTCGGCAGAACCAGAGATGATGCAGCGGGTGAGGCTTTTGACAAAATTGCGAGAGTAATAGGCTTAGGTTATCCGGGCGGACCGCTTATAGATAAACTTGCAAAGGAAGGAAATCCGGAGGCTATTGCTTTTCCTAGAGTTAAAATGGATGGGAATTCTTTTGATTTCAGCTTCAGCGGAGTAAAGACCGCGGTTATTAATTACATACATAAAGCCGAGCAAAAGGGTGAGCAGATAAATAAAGCCGATGTTGCGGCAAGTTTTCAGGCGGCTGTTACCGATGCATTGTGTGAGCATACAATTGAGGCGGCAAAAAAATGTAAATCAGATATAATTGCTCTTGCAGGCGGTGTTGCGTCAAATTCAGAATTAAGAAGAAAAATGTCCGGGCAGGGAGCAAAGTCGGGTATTAAAGTAGTTTACCCGGAACCGATTTTGTGTACCGATAATGCAGCTATGATAGGTTGTGCAGGATATTATAACTACATAAACGGGGTACGTGCGGATTTATCACTCAATGCGGTTGCTTCACTTCCGCTTGAATAATTTTCCTTGTCATTTTGACTTTATTTTATTCATTTCGACATTATTTTTTTGAAAAGAAAGCCGAATTTGATTTTTTGCGCTTGATTATTTGAATAAAAAGCGTTATAATATTTTTCTGAAACAGAAAAGTCCTGTTCGGAAAGGAGCGGTTGCTTGAATGAATTATATGGGTATTGATATTGGTTCAACCACGGTTAAAGCCGTTATAATAAATGATAATAATGATATAATTTTCTCGGAATATATGCGTCATTATTCCGATATAAAAAATACAGTTAAAGTTTTGCTTGAAAAAGCCGGAAATACTGTCGGTAATATTCCTCTGAAAGTAATGATTACCGGTTCGGGCGGTTTGCTGCTTGCCAAAATGCTTGAAATAGGATTTGTTCAGGAGGTTATTGCAACAAAAACGTCGGTGAAAAAACTTTTGCCGGATACTGATGTGGTAATAGAGCTTGGAGGAGAGGATGCAAAAATTTTGTATCTTTCCAACGGTCTGGAACAGAGAATGAACGGAACCTGTGCCGGTGGTACAGGCTCATTTATCGACCAAATGGCAATTTTGTTAAAAACCAATGCTTCGGGACTTAATGAGCTTGCCGAAAAGCACACACATATATATAAGATTGCCGCAAGATGCGGAGTTTTTGCAAAATCCGATGTTCAGCCGCTGTTAAATGAGGGAGCGGCAAAGGAGGATGTCGCAGCTTCAATTTTGCAGGCGGTGGTAACGCAGACAATAAGCGGACTTGCACAGGGCAGACCTATAAAGGGAAATATAGTATTTCTGGGCGGACCTCTGCACTTTTTGCCTGAACTCAGGAAAAGATTTGAAGAAACTTTAAAAAGTAAAGCAAAAAGCTTTACATCTCCGGACAATGCTCAGCTTTTTATAGCTATGGGAGCTGCATTCTCTTCTGTACATGAAAAAGAAGAATATAACCTTTCGCAGCTTTCGGAGAAATTAGCTCATGCAAAAAAGACTGCAAGCGAAGTTGTAAGAATGAGACCTTTGTTTAAAAATTCAGAAGAATTGGAAGAATTTAAAACACGCCATAGCCGTGCTGCAGTTCAAAAGGGTGATATCAGCAATGCAAAGGGTGAGTTGTTTTTCGGGATAGATGTGGGTTCAACCACAATTAAAGCAGCGCTTATAGATAACGAAGGAAAGCTTTTGTACAGTTATTACGGAAAAAATGAAGGCAGTCCGATTACTGCCGGGATTTCAATTTTAAAGGAAATGTATTCAAAAATCCCCGAAGAAGCTTATATTGCGAATGCATGTGCGACAGGATACGGTGAACAGCTTATTAAGGCGGCATTTCGTATAAATGAGGGTGAAATTGAAACCATTGCGCATTATAAAGCCGCAAACTTCTTTTTGCCCGGAGTGGATTTCATTATAGACATCGGCGGACAGGATATGAAGTGCATGAAAATTTCCGATGGAGTAATTGACAGTATTATGCTTAATGAAGCATGCTCCTCAGGCTGCGGCTCATTTATTCAGACATTTGCAGAGTCGCTCGGTTATTCTGTTATAGATTTTGCAAAAGAAGCTTTAAAAGCCGAAAATCCGATTGATTTGGGTACAAGGTGCACAGTTTTCATGAATTCCAGAGTAAAACAGGCGCAAAAAGAAGGTGCAACGGTTGCGGATATAAGTGCCGGGCTTTCTTATTCTGTTGTCCGCAATGCCATGTACAAGGTCATAAAACTCAGAGACCCGTCATTAATGGGAGAAAAGGTAGTTGTGCAGGGAGGAACATTTAACAATGATTCTGTATTGCGTGCTTTTGAGCTTGTTTCCGAAAAAAATGTTGTCCGTCCGGATATAGCAGGAATAATGGGTGCTTTCGGCTCAGCACTTATCGCAAAAGAAAGATACGGCGGAAGAAAGGTTGATATGCTTTCGGCAGGCGAGCTTGACGGGTTTACATTTACAAGCACGCTTACAAATTGCGGCTTGTGCCCGAATCATTGCCAGCTTACCGTAACAAAATTCTCCGATGGAAAAAAATATATTTCAGGAAACCGCTGCGAAAGAGGCGGAGGCGGAATGAAATCGGATAAAAAATATCCCAATTTATTTCAATATAAATATGACAGAGCATTCGGCTATACTCCGATTGATGAGAAAAAAGCAAAATTCGGGAAAATCGGAATTCCGAGAACGCTTAATATGTATGAAAACTATCCACTTTGGTTTACCTTTTTCACAAAGCTCGGATTTTGCGTCATAGTTTCGGACAGGAGTACGCATGCTTTATACGAAAGCGGAATGGATTCAATTCCGTCAGAGTCGGTATGTTACCCGGCAAAGCTTGCTCACGGACATGTAAAAAATTTACTTGATAAAGGTATTAAAACAATTTTTTATCCATGTGTCCCATATGAACAAAAAGAATATTCAGGTGCCGGCAATCACTATAACTGTCCGATTGTGACCTCTTATCCGGAAGTTATTTATAATAATATGGAGGAAGTCAGAAGCATAAAATTTATGCATCCGTTTGTGAATCTTGATGACCGAAAGTCATTTGTAAATCAAATGACCGAATGTTTGTCTGATTACCATATTCCGAAAAAGGAAATTGCTCAGGCGGCAGAGGCGGCGTTTGATGAGCTGGCAAATTATAAGCATGATATCAGAAAAAAGGGCGAAGAGGTTCTTGAACGTATCAAGAAAAATAACGAGCATGGGATTGTTCTTGCCGGGCGGCCTTATCATGTTGATCCGGAAATAAACCACGGAATCCCGGATATGATTAATTCGCTCGGATTTGCAGTGCTTACCGAGGACAGTATTGCACACTTGGGACATCTTGAACGTGACATTCGCGTTGTTGACCAGTGGGCATATCATACAAGATTGTATGAAGCAGCAGCAGAGGTGTTGAAAGAGCCTGCAATTGATCTTATTCAGCTTAATTCTTTCGGGTGCGGACTTGACGCGGTAACAACGGACCAGGTGCAGGAAATCATCCAATCGGCAAGAAGAATTTATACAACGCTTAAAATTGATGAAATATCAAGCTTGGGTACGGCAAAAATAAGAGTGCGTTCTTTAAAGGCAGCCATTAATGAAAGAAAAGGATTTGAAAGCAAAGCAAAAAAATCGTATACTGTAAAGAAAGTACCATTTACAAAAGAAGACAAAAAGAAACACACCGTTATTTTTCCGCAAATGAGTCCTACGCAGTTCAAACTTTTTGAAGCGGTGCTGAAAAACAACGGATATAATGCTGTTGTTTTGGATAAAGTAACTCCGGCTGACGTTGAAGCAGGCTTAAAAAGCGTTAACAATGATGCATGTTATCCGTCGATACTGGTAACAGGTCAGCTGGTTAATGCATTTGTTTCCGGCAAATATGACCCGAATAATACTTCGGTTATGATAACTCAAACGGGCGGCGGCTGCAGGGCTACAAATTATATAGCATTCTTAAGAAAAGCAATGAAAGAGGCAGGCTACCCGAATGTTCCGATAGTAAGCTTGAATTTGTCGGGACTTGAATCAAATCCCGGATTCAAAATAACGCCTAAGCTTGTACTTGATCTTGTTAAAGCTTGTGTACTCGGCGATTTAATTATGACATGTACTCTGGCAACAAGACCATATGAACTTGGAAAGGGAGCCACAGATGCAATATATGATAAATGGATTAATGAGCTGTATTTGAAATTTGAACGCGGGGAGAAAATACAAAGGAAAAAGGTTTCGAAACAAATTATTTCGGATTTTGCAAACATTCCGACAGATGCGGCACTTGAGAAACCGAAGGTCGGCATAGTCGGCGAAATACTGGTAAAATTCCATCCCGGTGCAAACAATAATATTATAGACGTAATTGAAAAAGAGGGCGGAGAAGCTGTAATGCCGGGACTTTTGGACTTTATGCTTTATTGTTTCTACAATTCAAACTTCAAAAGCGAGCATCTCGGTTTCTCAAAAAAATCAGCTATGCTTTGTAATTTTGCGATAAAAATTTTAGAACAATACCGTGCTGATATGGTTGAGTCGCTTTCGGATTATCCGAGATTCAAAAAACGGGTTCCCGAACCGATTGAAAAGATTGCCGAGGGAGCAAAGGAAATTTTGCAGCTTGGACATTGTACCGGCGAGGGATGGTTCTTAACGGGTGAAATGATTGAACTGATTCAAAGCGGAGCTGCAAATATTGTTTGTGTGCAGCCTTTTGCATGCTTGCCGAATCATGTGACCGGAAAGGGTATGATAAAGGAAATAAGACATCGTTTCCCGGAAGCAAACATAGTAGCTGTTGACTATGATCCCGGTGCGAGTGAAGTCAATCAGCTTAACAGAATAAAGCTTATGATGGCAGTCGCATTTGAAAATCTGAAACGAAAACAGGATTTTGACAAAATAAGGGATAAAAATAAGACAAAAGCCGAATTATACGAAAAAAACAATCAATTTATAAAAAAGTGATTGACAAATACTTGTATTTGTGATATAATTTACTGGTTGAGTAATACTCAATTGACATTATACACACGGACGGTAATACTCAATGTTGCGAAAGTTTGTGGGTTTTAAGCCGTGCGTGGAAGTTAAAAAACAAGGAGGAAATAAAAAATGTCAAACGTAATTTCAATGAAGCAGCTTCTGGAAGCCGGAGTTCATTTCGGTCACCAGACAAGAAGATGGAACCCTAAAATGGCTGAATACATCTTCACGGAGAGAAACGGTATTTATATTATCGATCTTCAGAAAACTGTTAAAAAGGTAGAGGAAGCTTACTATTTTGTAAGAGATTTGGCTATGTCCGGTGAAGATATTCTTTTTGTCGGAACCAAAAAGCAGGCTCAGGACTCTATCAAAGAAGAAGCTGAAAGAGTCGGAATGTATTATGTAAACGCAAGATGGCTCGGCGGTATGATGACAAATTTCAAGACAATTCAAAAAAGAATCGAGCGTCTTGAGCAGATTAACAAAATGGAAGAGGAAGGCACTTTTGATCTTCTTCCCAAGAAGGAAGTTACAAAGCTTAAGGGCGAAAGAGATAAGCTCGAGAAATACCTCGGCGGAATTAAGAATATGAAGAAACTTCCGGGTGCTTTGTTCGTTGTAGACCCGAGAAAAGAAAAGATTGCAATTGCAGAAGCTAAGAAGCTTGGTATCCCCGTAGTTGCTATCGTTGATACCAACTGCGATCCTGATGAAGTTGACTATGTAATCCCCGGAAATGATGATGCTATCAGAGCAGTTAAGCTGATTGCTTCAACTATTTCAAACGCTATAATTGAAGGCAGACAAGGCGAGGACGCTTTGGCAGAAGAGGCAGAAGCAGAGGTAGCTTCGGAAGAACAAACAGAAGAATAATATATAAAGACAGTCTCGGTCGTCGGCGCATAAGACGCAGACTGCAGACTGTCTTTTTAAATAGAATATTGGAGGTAAATAAAATGGCATTTACAGCACAAAATGTAAAAGAATTAAGAGAAATGACCGGTTGCGGTATGATGGACTGCAAAAAAGCCCTGACAGAGACAGACGGCGATATGGACAAGGCAGTTGAATTCCTCAGAGAAAAAGGTCTTGCAACAGCAGCTAAAAAGGCAGGCAGAATTGCATCTGAGGGTATTGTAAAGGCATATATAACAGATGATAAGAAAGTCGGAGTATTGGTTGAAGTTAACTCGGAAACAGACTTCGTTGCAAAGAATGCGGAATTCCAGACTTTTGTTGAGAATGTAGCTAAAATCGTTGCAGCAAGCAATCCTGCTGATGTTGACGCTCTTAAGGAACTTCCTTACGGCGACGGAAATAATGTAGGTGAGACTCTGACTGCATTGATTGCAAAAATCGGCGAAAACATGAACATCAGAAGATTTGCAAGAATTGAAGGCAATGTATGCTCATATACTCACGGTGAAGGCAGAATCGGTGTTTTGGTTGAGACTGAAGGAAGTCTTGACAATGCTGATGCATATGAAGCAGCAAGAGACGCAGCTATGCAAATTGCAGCTATTAATCCGCTTTATCTTTCAAAGGAAGTTGTTCCTGCTGAAGATGTTGAAAAGGAAAAGCATATCATAATTGCACAAATTAAGGAAGATCCCAAAAATGCAAATAAACCTGAAAACATCATCGAGAAGATGGTTGGCGGAAAAATTAATAAATTCTATGAACAAAACTGCTTGCTGCAGCAGGAATTTGTTAAAAACGGCGATTTCAAGGTTGAAGCTTATCTTGCATCAAAGGGCGTTAAGCTTATCGGATATGTAAGATTTGAAAAGGGAGAAGGTCTTGCAAAGAAAGAGGAAAACTTTGCAGATGAAGTTGCTTCAATGATTAACAAATAATTGTGATTTAAAAAAACTGTGTCATCAAAATGATGATACAGTTTTTTTATACAAAAAAGACCGGCAAAACTGATGTTCATGTTTTGCCGGTCTTTTGGTTATATTGCATTATTGAAATTTTAACATATTGATAAATAAACCGCCCTGGACACTTCTGTTTTGAAAACCTCTTTGTATAGCAGTGCTCGAATAATACCAATCCGAAAAAGGTATCGGATCCGGAGTTTCTGCAAGCATGCTGAGCATTGCTGATATTATTGCGTCGGTATATTCTTTATTATCACAAAGAATCGTAGACCACATTTGCCAGTCGCTCTTTGTATAATCGCTTCTGGAATCAAGCGGCAGACCGTATTTGTTGATTTTTGTCATGTAATAACTTACCTCATCAATAAAAATATCGTTATCAAATATATTAAGTCCGAAAAGCTTATCCCATACAAGATTATATTTAATGCTCCACGTTTCGTCTTTGTCAAATGAGAGTCTGTAATGGTCGCCGCAAGCAGCGCGTTTTTTCCATTCTGCGGCATATTTTTTAGCAGTATCGGTGTAAGTAATTGATTCATTTTCTTTTCCCAGCATTTTTAACACCATCCCCCATGCGGCAATGCCCATTATTGCTTTAACGGAGAGGTTTGCATTGTGAGCAAGATGTCCGGCAAAATCATCGGTACAAAGCTGATTTTCCGGATCAAGTCCGAATTTTACAAGATAATCTGCCCATTGGCTCAGAATTTCAAAATGTTTCTGAATGTATGAGGTGTCATTTTTTGCACGGCAGGCAGCAGCTGCGCATAAAATCATGTTTCCGCATTCTTCAATAGGCATTTGCATATCATATAGAAGTTCATCTGCAATAAGACCGTAAACTTGTCCGTTAACAAGCGGATATTGTCCTGCATCATGCGGAGCAAATTCAAAATGCCATAATCCTTTCTCAATCATTTTAAATATGGGATTCATCATATATTCAACCAAATCCGGATTTAAAATGAGGAAAAGCGGAATCGATGGATATGTTACATCAACCGTTGCGGCACAACCGTTGGAAAAACATTCCTTTGAAACAAAAATTGCTTCTTCTCCGTCCCATGCAAGCTTGTGAGCGGCAATCGTCTGCCTATAGGAAATTGCGACAAGCTTTGCATAATCTTCGGAAACAGCCTGCGCTTTTTTGATAAGTTCTTCGTCAAATGCGTTTACTTTTGATGATATTTCTGTGTAATTATCTATTGCATTATGAAGTATTTCGGTAAATGTTTCGCCGTCTTTTTTGTAATAAGAATCAACATGCTTTCCGTAATATTCGAGTGAATGAATGTCGTTGTATCCGATGCAGAAAAAACCGATTGTATCTTTTTCGGTGACTGTATAATCATTTGTATAATAGAGCACCGGATATTCAGAAGAAACTTTAATTTCTGTTTCAAAAAAACTTCTGTCAATATTTTTATTTTCGCGATAAGCAATGATTTTCCCGAAATCATCTGTTATTCCGAGTTTACCGGACGGTGCTGCAATGTGAAGATATCCCCAATCAATCCGCAGATTGTCACCGCTTTTTTTCAACATATCTTTTTTTCCTCTGCCGCAGCACAAAATGTCGTTATGCTTTGTAAACACAACGGTATCATCGGGAGAATTAACTGCCATAAGTGCTGACACGTCCATGTAAATAGTGCAATCATGCTTTTTAGAATCAATCGATTTTATCTTATAGGATATATATGACACAGGTCTGCTTAACAGCTTAAGGTCATTTGGCAGAAGCGGAGTCATAAATGTTACTTCAAGTTCGATACTCTCATCGGAAAATGTGTATATTGTTTTGAGAGGGGTTACTTCTGCTTTTTTTTGCTCTATTGCTCTTGGTCCGCAGTCATTATATAACGGATTGTGCCGCATTTTGCCCATAAAAGTTTTTGCAACACCATCAATTATTATAATTCCGGTCATCGACTGCTGTGAGCCTGTCCAGTGGCGTGTGTGGTCTTTGTAAAGCGTATCACTCATTGACCAGACGTTAAAATATGGGTCGCAGGTAATAAGCGGATAAGCCGGGTATTTTGTACTGTTTAATTTCATTTTTTTATCCCTTTCGTAAATTTATTATTGTATAATCTAATAATATCATTTTATTTTCCTGAATGCAATACGGAATAAAAACATAAACGTGAGGAATATTGACATTTTATATTAAAAGGGAACATTTTGGAATAAACGAAGCCATGAGTAGGAGGTTTTCACTTTTTGAAACAGATACATGTAAAAATTGACTATTTACGAAATAGATTGTGAATGGTATAATATATACAACGGTATATAAACAAAATTTTTATTGAATATTCATAAATTATTATCTTAATTAATGTCTCAATAAAGATTTGTTATGCAATAAAAAATATTGATGTACATATGTTTGATTTTAGAAAGCTATAGGGAGGAATTTTAAATGAAATTTTCAAAAAAAACATCAATGATACTTGCGGCGCTGATACTTATATCAATGGCATCCGGCTGTGGGAAAGGCGGCAAGGAGGTTAACGGAAAAATAAATATATCGGTCGGAAACTGGCCGGACGAGACAACTCAGTCGGTTTTGGATACGCAGAATAAAATGCGTGATGAATTTATGGCAGAGCACCCCGACATAAATATAATTGCAGATACATATCGGTTTGATACAAAAACTTATACTATGAAAGCGGCTGCAAATCAGCTTCCGACTTTATATAAGACTTGGTTTACCGAAATCAAACAGATAATAAAAGCAGGTTATGCCGCAGATATTACCGATGGACTTAAGAAGCACGGCTTTTTGGACGCAATCAATCCTGAACTTATGAATCTGGTAAAGGATGATAACGGAAGGTATTACGGGCTTCCGACAGATGCTTATGCACAGGGATTATACATCAATAAAAAGCTGTTTAAGGAAGCAGGGCTTGCAGAAAGTGACGGGAGAATAAAAATTCCAAACACTTATGATGAACTCGCAGAGTATGCAAAAATCGTTACCGAGAAAACCGGTGCTGCCGGATTTGCAATCCCAACAACAAATAATTGCGGCGGCTGGCACTTTTTAAATATTGCATGGGCATTCGGTACAGAATTTGAAAAACAAAATGATGAAGGAAAATGGGAGGCAACCTTTGACACCGAAGAAGCAAGAAATGCGCTTCAGTATGTAAAGGACTTGAAGTGGAAGTATAATGTTCTTCCGAGCGATACAGTCATAGATCAACAGGGACTTAACAAACTTTTTGCGACAAATCAGGCGGCAATGATTTTCTGCAATCCTCCTTCAAGTGTACTTTCCATGCAATATGGAATGGAAATAGACGATATTTTTGCGGCAAGAATGCCGGAAGGACCAAAGGGAAGGTTTTCGCAAATGGGCGGTAATTTGTGGATGTTTTCAAATGCAGCGACACCCGAACAAATTGACGCGGGACTTACCTGGATTGAATACACAGGCTTTTCGCCAAAGATTTCCGATAAGCAGCTTGATAATATGAGAGAATCATATATAAAATCAAAAGAACAAAACGAAATCATTCTTGACCAAGATGCATTTGCTGTTTGGGTAGATCAGGAAAATATTTCAAAAACCCGTGCATTGAAAGCTGAGTTTACAAATGTAAACCATGATGATTATGCGGATTATTATTCATTTGAGGGTGTTACTATCAATCCGGAGCCGTCGGCATGTGCTCAGCAGTTATATGCTGTTTTAGACAAATGTATTCAAGAGGTTATCACGAATGAAAATGCTGATGTTGATGCACTTATTACTGAGTCTAACAAGGATTTTCAATTAAATCATCTTGACAAACAATAATTAACAAAAGCCGGAGATTCGATAATATTAGGAGAACAAATATGAAAATAAATATTGACAAATATAAAGACAGTGTTAAAGCTTGTTGGATTGGAAAAAATATCGGCGGAACAATGGGCGGTCCGTATGAGGGAACAAAAGAAATGCTTAATATAACCGGATTTTCCACTCCTGAAAACGTAGTATTGCCGAATGATGATTTGGATTTGCAAATAGTTTGGCTTGCAGCGGTTGAAAGAATAGGTGCGAGAAATGTAAATGCAGCTACACTCGGGGAGTTTTGGCTGAGTTATATCTCTCCTTATTGGAATGAATACGGACGCGGCAAAACAAATATGAAAATGGGAATAATGCCATCTTTATCGGGAGATGCTTTTAATGATTGGAAAGATTCAAACGGAGGCTGGATCAGGACGGAAATATTGGCATGCTTGCTGCCGGGTGCTCCGCGTGCTGCGGCAAGATATGCATATGAAGATGCATCCGTTGATCATGGCTCCGGTGAAGGAACTATATCGGCAATGTTCACAGCATCGGTCGAAAGTGCAGCTTTTATTGAAAAGGATATTAATAAATTAATAAATATAGGTCTTGAAAACATTCCCTCTGAGAGTCGTACGGCAAAAAGCGTAAAATATGTTGTGGATTGCTATAATAAGGGTATGGATTATAAAACAGTCAGAAATGCGGTTTTTGAACTGAATAAGGATATCGGAACAGGCTGGTTCGAAGCACCTTCAAACATAGCATATTCCGTAATAGGACTGCTATGGGGAGACGGCGATTTTAAAAAGTCAATGATTTATTCGATCAATTGCGGAGATGATACAGATTGCACGGCAGGATTTGTCGGCTCTGTTCTCGGAATTATCGGCGGAACAAAAATAATCCCGGAGGATTGGATAAAACATATTGGTGATGAGATAGTAACAGTTGCAATTAAAACCGGTGTTTTCTACGGTATACCTAAGACATGCACCGAATTAATCGACAGAATAGTTGTTTTGGCACCTAAAATGCTTTCCGAAAATTCTGCCGGTATAAATCTTGTCAACGGACCGGATGAATTTGATGCAAGCGAAGTAAATAAAAAAAATAAAGAAGCCGAAGTGTATTATCCGCATATCCCATATTCATACAGGATTGATTTTAATTACGCTTCCGCTATTGTTTGTTTCGACGGTGAACCGACAATATCTCCTAATGAAACAAAGAGAGTAAAGGTAAGATTTATTAATAATATTCCGGTGTACGGAAATACTCAATATTTTTTAAAATTCAGATTTTTGTGCGATGAGAATTTTTCCGTAAAGGGTCTTAAATCTGCACTTTTATCACGGTGGAGCCCTTTTGATGTAGATTTTCTTCATGACTGCCCTTATACCGATGTTGAATTTGAAATAACCGCAAAGGATACAGTTTATCCGCAAAACAGAATTGTAATTGAAGCAACAGCGGAGGGAAGAGTAACCCCGGGATATATTCCGATTATATTTGTAGGTAAATAATAAACTGATATTCTGCCCGATATTATTTTTATATTTGATAAATAAAAAGGAGATTCATCATGCGCGTTTTTATCAGAGATTCAAACATTTCAACCGAGGAAAATATTTCCGTGAAAGAATATTGCTCAAGAGTGGAAAGTTATCCTCCGCATACGCATGAATTCATTGAATTTGTGTATATAAAGTCCGGCTCGGCAACTCACACCATTGACGGAAAAGAATATCGGCTCGCGCACGGAGATATGTTAATTATTGATTACGGTCAGGTACACAGTTTTATTCCGACGCCGAAAGTGGATTATGTTAATATTTTGCTTGACCCGCAATTTTTCAGCAGCGAATTAGTCGATGTTGAAAGTGTAAGTCAGCTGTTGATGTATGATATGTTTGAAGAATTTTTTGAAATAGAGTCAACAAGTAAACAATATATCCACTTCGGGAAAAAATACCGAAATGATGTTGATTTCATAATTGACCAGATGGTACGGGAATATAACAATAAGTATTTGGGTTACAGAAGTGTATTAAAGGGCAATATGCGGATTTTGCTCTCTTGGATATTAAGAGAAGCGAATTTTAAAGAGGACAATGCTGTAATTGAAGATTTGATTGAATATATCAATAATAATTTTTTAAGAAAGCTGGATTTGCAGGAACTGGCTGCCAAAAATTTTTACAATCCGTCTTATTTCAGCAGGTTGATAAAAGAAAAAACCGGTAAAAGCTTTTCGACGTATATAAAAGAAAAAAAGAATGGGCAGTGCAGAAAAATTGCTGATTGAGAGCGATGAAAAGATAGAAGACATTATGAAAATGGTAGGATACAGTGATAAAAAGATATTTTATAAGCATTTTAAGGATTCTTTCGGCATGTCACCCGGAGAATTCAGAAAAAATAACAAAAATAATATTTGAGTTTAAATGATTGAATACAAGGAGCCACGATATGGTGAAAAGAAAACTATTTGCAGCAGTATCAGTTATATTAATGTTCGGTATACCGGCTGCGTTTGCAGCCCCGGTCGGTTATGTCAATCCAAGACCGGCGACAGCTGTGGAATCTACACCTGACGAAAATATATTTTCGGTCAACGGAAGCAGTCTGAAATTTGTGGTTTTAGACAGTACTGAGGACGGAATATTTTGCACAGCTAAGGATTATTACGGTACGCAGCCATTTGATCCGGACGGCACGGGAAAGTTTGATATTAATGACGAAAATAATATTGCTTATTGGTTAAACAATACTTTTTTAGAAGATGGCGGAGAATTATGGAATAATTCAAAAAGTGATGAAAAGTTTATGTTTCCGGAGCTGGTTTTAAAGTATGTAAAAGAGCATGAGTGGTTGTGTGAGGCAGGATATTCGTCAACCGATTATGCAGAGGATTACACTGTTAAGGCGAGGCTTGCGCTGATGTCGGCAACAGAATGGAAAAAATATAATGACAAAATCGGTTATGCAGAAAATACGGATATTTCGTATTATTATTGGTTAAGGTCGGTAAACGGAACAGTTCCGCCGGGGGATAATGCACCGGTTATGGTAGTAAATAACGGCGGTGTTACAGCTTTCGGAAAGGTAAGAAACGGGTATGGAGTACGTCCTGTTTTTTATTTGGATAAGTCATTTTTTTCGGAAGTTAAAACTGATGTCAGTCGTTTGGGCGATAATGTTAAAAAGATGCTGAGAGACAATTATTCGGCTGATGAACTGAAAAAGATATATGACAGTGATGAAATTACTGCAATATATAAAAAGCTGCCGCCGCGGGCGCAAACTGTCAGTATTTCGGGAATGACCGGGACGGGAAATGTACTTGAGGGTGCATATCGGTTTGTTTCTTTAGAAAATGAAGAAGAATTTAACAGCGAATACAGATGGTTAAGGTCTAAAAACAAAAACGGACCTTTTTCCGTGATTAAGGGAGCAAATTCAAAAGAGTTCAGAATAAGGGACATTGACGAAGGTTATTATTTCGTTTTTGAAGTTGTTCCGAAAATGAAAAATTCAATAGGAGTAGCGGCGCGAAGCAGTTCAACGGGGTATCCTGCGGAAAAGGATGAAAAATGCTATGCCGAAAATGTTTATGTAGACGGAAATGCGGAAACAAACGAGCGTTTGATTGCAAGATATAACTACAAAGATAAGAATATGGACGTTGAGGATGGCACGTTGATTAAATGGCAGGCTTCGGAAAACGGAATTGATTTTGAAGATATTTCGGGTGCAATCGGCTTAAACTATATTATTCCCGATGATATGAACGGCAAGTATATCCGTTTTAGAATAAATGTCAAGAGTGCAGGAACAGACTATTACGGAGATACTGTTTATTCAGACATAATCGGTCCTGTCAAAAATGCCGTAAAAAAATCCGTCAGTGCAATTATTAACGAAAGAACAGCAAAAATATCATCAGAGATTGACACAGACAGGGATATTCCTTTTTGGATAGTTGAATTTGCCGTTGAAAAGCCGACAGTAAAAAATCTGGGCGAAAGAGAATATCAGTTAACAGGTGAGGAAACAACAGTAAAAGCAGGGATATGCATTCTTAATTGCAATAAGACGGATTTTGTATATTCCGAGCCGCTGCCGTTATCGGTAAATAACAATGACGACAAGAGTAAAGAAATAATGCTGAACGGCGGGAAAAAGCATATAAGATTAAAATGCGTCGGAGGCGAGTACGCTCATTCAATGCAAATATATTTTTCTTGTCAGGGGACAAAAATAGAAAGTGCAGCCGCTGAACAATTTAAAGTAAGTATATCCGAAAACGGAGATACGATTATTTTAACAGGTATTTCGGCAGAACGGTTATTGCTGCCGAATGAGATCGCTGATATCGAAGTTTCGGGAAACGGCAAAATATCTATCGGTTATGCCGAGGGAACATACGAAATAAACGGTGACATTGTAAAAACAACACCCGATGTTTACTTTATGGAAGAAGGAGAAATGGATATATGAAATTAAAGCGTGTTATTTCAACTATATTGGTATCGGTTTTAGCATTTACGATGACTGTTTCCGCAGATTATTTACCCCCGACTTCTTTGTGGTACGGAAATCTGACAAGAAGCTCATCTGCTGTACCGGGAGCTGTTGCCGAAACGCCGGACAAATATAAATTTACATATGAAGGACAAGAATTCGTTATATTGGATAAATATATTATCGACGGAAAGACTTGCTTTTTTGTAATGTGTGAATCTGTGTACGGAACACATCCGTATTCAACTGCTCAGTCGGAGCCGTATGGATGGTTTAATCCGTCAGACAGTAATAATATAGCATATTGGCTTAATAATGATTTCTGGGATAACGGCAACGGCGGAAAAAGATTGCCGGACGGTTTAAAGAATTATATTGTTGAATCCGACTGGGTTACAGAGCCTTTGCGTGATGATGCAGGGTCGGGTCATGTACCGGATGGGTATAAGAGTACATCGGCACCGCCTTCGGCAAGATGTAAGCTCGCTATTTTAGCTGATTGGGAGTGGAAAACCTATATTGACAGGATAGGATATCCGGGAGATACATGGTTTTTCAGAACCGTGAGAACCGTTGATATAAAAAATTCAACAGCAAATGTGCTTGCGGGAGTATCCGGTGCTGTCGGATGGAATGCAACGGTGGCTGCAAATTCATCAAGAGGTATAAGACCTGTATTTATGCTCGATTCCGATTTCTTTGCCAATTGTAAGCTTAGCGGAATCGGAAGTGAATCTTTTAAAGCAATAGACGATTTCTGCAATCCGGATTTGTATACGGACGAAGAGCGAAAAACAGTTTTCGGTCAGCCAAAAGCGGAAATAACACAAATATCCGGCAATGCGGTAATAGGGCAGACTATTGAAGTAAAATATAATTATTCGGGTATATTTAAGGAAAATAATACTCAGATAAGATGGCTCAGAGCAAGTGATTTGAACTCTGTTTTCACAGAGATTTCCGGAGCAAACAACAAAGAATATAAGATATCGGATGCCGATTCGGATATGTATTTAAAAGTTGAAATAATTCCGGGATGTGATTCAAAAACAATGCCAACGGGGGATTCTGCCGAATCTGATCCGATAGGACCGGTTATCGGAGTAAATAAAGTAAATCAAGCGATACAGGAAATTAAAAACGCTCCGCCGGAAACTGTAGTATCCGTTGTGGAAAAATACAATTCAATATTCGAGGTGGATACCATATTGTCAGACCTCTCATTGACTGCGAAAAGCAACTTTGAAGTTATTTTCTCAAATGCCGATTTTTCTGCAATCGATGAATTGCGAACTGAGTATAATCGCGCAATAGCTTTGGCAAAATTGAATGAAAATTCCGATTCACATCAGACAGGAAATTATCTTGATGAAAAACTGCAGCTTGATTTATCTCGTTTTAATGAATTGAAGGACAAACAACCGGTGTATGATGCAATAACCAATAAAAATTATACCGATTTTTATACCTTTGAAAAGGATTTCTACGAGTCAGTATGTTTGCTGGAGGTAAATAATGCCGACAGAAATAACATTAGGTACTCCTGTTTACTCTGAGAACCTTGCACAATATCTTGATGTTATGCTGAAAACGGAGCTTATGTACGGCGTC
>CAKSFY010000038.1 GCA_934454035.1 uncultured Clostridia bacterium
GCGGCACCGAGGTAGTGAATGACAGTCCGGTGGACTGTCAGAGCCGAGGTGTGACCGAGCCGCGGCGAGAAGGGGACCACGTAAGCGGTGGAGGGATAAAATAAAAATCGCGCAGCGACACTGAGACAGTGAACGACAGTTCGGTTTCGTATCCTAATAAGCCCACCTTGCCTAAAGGGGGGTGTCAGCTGCAGAGCAGCTGACGGGGGGATACAACAAATGACGTGGGATACAACAAAGGCAATGGACGAAAAAAACACACAAAAAAAGGGTTCTTGCGAACCCTTTTTTATATATAAAGCTTGATTGCTTTACCACTCAAACACTACACCTGTTCTTGTTGTTCCGTCTTTTGTGATGTCAGCGAATTCACCGTTGTCAACTTCATATGTGCTGACCATCATAACGTCTTCAACATCAAATCTTTTAATATCTACCGATGGTTTTTCGTATATTTTCATTGCTTAAATCCACCTTTCATTATTTGTTAACATTAACCGTTGAGCTGCCTGCTGCGATATCCCAATCAGCAGTTACGCCGGTTATTCCCTCAGTCTTTACTTTAAGGCCGATATAGAAGTTGTAGCCTGTATTCCAAGAATCTGCAATCTTGTTGAGAACTTCTGTTCTGAGAGATTTCTTCAAAGGCTCGATAGAAGTATCTGCTGCTTTGAATGTAATATCAAACTTGCTGATATCTTCAACAGTACCTGTCTTTTCCGGAGTGATCTTCCAGAGCTTGTTGTTATCTTTAGCTTCTTCTTCAGCAATTGTGATGTTCCATTCGTTTACCTCGGGATCGGGGTCTTTAGTCTTAAACTTAACTGTTGCATTGTTAAGTGTTAAAGGATCTTCAGTATTTGAACCGAAAGTACTTGTTGAATATTTTGTAAATTTAATTTCAGATGTACCTGTTGTAGGAATGCTCTTTACTTTGAAAGTGAACTTTCCAAGAGTAAAGTTTGTTGAAGCACTATCAGCAGGGATACCAAGACCAGTGTCTGTATTGCCTAACCAAGTATACATAATCAAACCATTTGCAATCTTTGTTCCAGCAGTTGAAGCTGTACCAAGATATTTAGTCCAAACCTGTTTTTTCTTTTCAATGTTTGCTCCCCATGTAGCATCAATGTATGCAGGGAGTTCGGTATCTTCATCTTCAGTTTCATCAAGTTCAAAAACTTCAGGATCAAATTGAATTTGATATTGAGCACTGAATAATTCTGTATTATCACTTAATGCAACCTCAACAGTTACATCATTGCCAACTTCCAAATCGGTAGCCGGTGTTGCAGAAACAGTCAAATCACGTGCTGTAGGATCAGCTGCCATTACATTCATTGCACAAGTCGCAAAAATAAACGAAGCAGCTAAAATTGATGAAATTATTTTTTTCATAATTTAGTTTCCTTCTTTCTTAAATAATTAATACTCCAGTGTGGTTAACGGATTGCCATTTTGATCTTTAAATCCTGTAATGAGGTCAGCAGTATATTGCAGAATCAACGAAGCATCCATACCAGTTATGTTTTGTTCTCCCTCAGCTGTCAAATCTCCATTAACGTTAGCAACAGCTACAGGGATTGTATTTCCTTTTTGATCTTTAAATCCGGAAATCAAATCAGCAGTGTATTGCAAAACAAGTGAAGCATCCATACCAGTTATATTCTGTGCACCTTCAGCTGTTAAGTCGCCATTAACATTACCATATGCTACAGTATTCTTATCCTCAACAGTACCTGCTGAAATTGTCATAACTGCTGATAATAAAGCTGCACCCTGGTCATTGCCCACCATGATTTTGTAGCTGCCGTCAGCCAACTTTGTTTCGCCCTCGGGGAGCTTAAGTCCCATATCTTGGAATATGTTTGTTCCTGCGTCGTCTTGATCAATGTACAAAATTTTGTCAGCTGTGATATTTGTAGAATCCGTTCCATCAAGTACGAGAACAGTCATTTGACCTGTTGTTCCGAAGTTTGATGCGTCAACAGAGATCGAAGTTACGGGATCTGTTGAATTAGCGGCAGGATTTGTAATTGTCAAAGTGTCGTCCTGTCCGTATGTTACAGCTGCAAAAGCTGATGAAGAAGCTATAGCTAAAGATGCAACGCACGCACCTAAAAATAAAATTTTCTTCATAAGTTTTTAAAACTCCTTTCTAATTAAAAATATAATGTTATAATTGTGAGGAGAAGAGAGAATGTTTTCAGCCCTTTATCGCACTAAATATATAATAATAGATCCTGTCAATTTGTTGTCCAAAATCCGTAGAAAAATCTTTCCGCTCTCACATTAACACATCATTCACCATATCTAATTATAGTTGTTTTGCGTATTTATTTCAATATTTTTGTTACATTGGTTTTTTTATTTGTTTGTTATTAACAAATTTGAGCGTGAAAATTTGTGTACAATTATTTAGCATATTTTTTTACATATTGCATATGAAAAGTAAACATTTTTTATGCATATTTTTGGAAAAATTTAAGAATCAAAAATAAAACTAAACAAATGTTTGACAATTATAATAATGTGTGGTATAGTATAGGTATAAATAAGTACATAATCCCTCCGCTGTTTGCGCGGTTAGAGTTCTTTAATATATCCCTCCACCGCTTACGCGGTCCCCCTCCCTTTAGGCAAGGGAGGCGAAACCGGACTGTCATTCACTACCTCGGTGCCGCTGCGCTACCTTTAGGCAAGGGAGGCAAATATGGAGGGTAAATAGGGAGGCAAATCGGGAGCCGGATTAGGACTCTATAAATTGCTCTCCGAGCTAAAAAGCAATTGCGCCGAGGTAGTGAATGACGGTCTTATTATGCCCTCCTTGCCTAAAGGAGGGGGGACCACCGAAGGTGGTGGGAGGATTCACAGAGCCGATGGCATGCGAACACAGATACTACAAACAATAAAAAAAGGAAAAAGGGAATGGATAGGAAACACAACAAGGATTTAACTTCCAATGCAAAGATGCTGCGGAAAAATATGACTAAAGAGGAAAGACATTTGTGGTATGATTTTCTGAAAAACTATCCAGTGAGATTCTTAAGACAAAAAGTAATTGACAATTATATTGTTGATTTTTATTGCCACAGTGCAAAACTTATAATTGAGCTTGACGGCTCACAACATTTTGAAAACCTTGGAATGATGAAAGATAAAATAAGAACACAAAAAATAGAAAACAGAAGCTTAACAGTAATAAGAATACCGAATAATGAAGTTAATTATAACTTTGCCGGTGTATGTGAATATATAGATAATGTTGTACGAGGGACAACAGATTATTCTCTTGTTTGACAATCACGGATGAAGATATTATTGAATCCCTCCGCAGTTTGCGCGGTTAGAGTTCTTTAATATATCCATCCACCGCTTACGCGGTCCCCCTCTCGCTGCGGCTCGGTCACACCTCGGCTCTGACAGTCCACCGGACTGTCATTCACTACCTCGGTGCCGCTGCGCTACCTTTAGGCAAGGGAGGCGAAACCGGACTGTCATTCACTACCTCGGTGCCGCTATGCTACCTTTAGGCAAGGGAGGCGAAACAGAGTCTATAGTAACGATACATATTTTCATTTTGACATATATCATATATAAAATAAATAAGAAAGGCGTATAATAATATGGAAGAATTATCTCCGAAAGATTATGAAATACTGGATTTTATTCTTGACAAGCAAAATAAAATGGGATATCCGCCTACGGTCAGGGAACTTTGTGACGGAGTGGGTCTTTCGTCTACCGCTACAATCCATGCAAGACTGAAAAAACTGGAAAAATGCGGATATATAGTAAAGGAAAGCTCTAAAAACCGTTCGATAAAGGTTGTAAATTATAAAAATGCAGCTGCACCTGCTGCGGAAATTCCGAAGATTGAATACCATGACGATGAATTTTTGAGGGTACCTGTTTACGGAAAGGTAACCGCAGGGCAGCCTATTACTGCAATTGAGGATATTTCCGATGTTTTTCCGCTGCCTATGAGCTTTGCAAGAAACAAGGATTTGTTTATGCTGAGAGTTCAGGGGGAATCGATGATTAATGCCGCAATACTTGACGGCGACTTGATAATTGTCGAAAAAACTCCGACGGCACGCAACGGAGAAATTGTCGTTGCTTTGATAGACAGAGAAAATGCGACAGTAAAGACTTTTTACAAGGAAAACGGTCATTACAGACTTCAGCCGGAAAATGATACCATGGATCCGATTATTGTTAATGAAGTCGAAATTTTGGGAAAAGTTGTGGGAGTTTTCCGAAAGCTATAGACACGGGACGAAATAAGTGGTATAATATAGACAGAACGTTGAGAAAGGACAATGATACAAATGGCAAAAAAGTTATTTACTTCGGAATCGGTTACAGAGGGACATTCTGATAAAATCTGCGACAGGATTTCCGATGCAATATTAGATGAGATACTAAAAAAAGACCCTATGGCAAGAGTGGCATGTGAGACCACCTGCACAACGGGTATTATATCAATAATGGGTGAAATTACAACATCATGCTATGTTGATTTTCCGAAAGTGGCAAGAGATGTTGTACTGGAAATAGGCTATGACCGCGCAAAATACGGATTTGACGGCAACACATGTGCGGTTGTTACTTCAATTGACGAGCAGTCGGGAGATATTGCAATGGGTGTTGATAAAGGACTCGAAGCAAAATCCGGCGAATCGGACGAAAATGAAAACGGAGCAGGAGACCAGGGAATGATGTTCGGTTATGCCTGTGACGATACACCGGAGCTTATGCCGATGCCGATTTCACTTGCACATGCATTGGCTAAAAAGCTTACAGAGGTGCGTAAGGACGGAACACTGCCTTATCTGCGCCCGGACGGGAAAACTCAGGTCACGGTAGAATATGAGGACGGCAAGCCGGTCGGAGTTGATACGATTGTAATTTCGACTCAGCATGCGCCCGAAGTGGAAATTTCGCAAATTAAAGAAGATTTGATTAAATATGTTGTGAATCCGGTAGTTCCGGAACATTTACTTTCGGAAAATACTAAGTATTTTATTAACCCGACAGGAAGATTTGTTATAGGCGGACCGCAGGGAGACAGCGGTCTGACAGGCAGAAAGATTATTGTTGACACCTACGGCGGTATGGCACGCCACGGGGGCGGCGCATTTTCGGGAAAAGACCCGACTAAGGTTGACCGTTCCGCAGCATATGCTGCGCGTTGGGTGGCAAAAAATGTTGTTGCAGCCGGAATTGCAAAAAAATGTGAGATACAGCTTGCGTATGCAATCGGTGTTGCACACCCGGTGTCGATTATGGCAGATACTTTCGGCACGGGAATTGTTTCGGACGATAAGCTTGCCGACGCAATAAATGAAGTATTTGATTTGCGGCCTACCGCAATCATTGATACTTTAAAGCTTCGCCGTCCGATTTATAAAAAATTGTCAGCGTACGGGCATATGGGTCGCGAGGACTCGGACATTGAGTGGGAAAAGACAAATAAGGCAGATGATCTGAAAAAAGCATTGGGAGTGTAAGCTTTGCCGTATGGGAATCCCTTAACGGGAATGGCAGGCAGTGCAGATTGTCAGACAAAAAACTTGAGTGGGTGGATTGTTTCGTTTGATTAATTCTTTTCCCAACAGGTTTAAAAGACGATGTAATATAGAAATTACGTCGTCTTTTGCCCACTTTAAATAAAAAAATAAAAAAATTTTAAAAAAATGCTTGACAAAATATGCTTGATGTAGTATAATATTACTTGTCTTTATGACATGGCGGTATAGCTCAGTTGGCTAGAGCACACGGTTCATACCCGTGGTGTCATTGGTTCAAATCCAATTACCGCTACCAAAAATCGGCAAGTACGAGAGTACCTGCCGATTTTTATTTATTAACGTTAAATATAAAAATGAATCTTTCTGTCTTTCGCAATCAGAGAAAGACAGATTACTTTATATCCCTCAGTCAGCCGGCGCTGACAGCGGCATTTGTTTTATTTTCGCGTTATGCTCACACAATTGTGTTCGTGTGCTCCTTTATCAAGGCGCTGTAAAGAAAGTACACCGCCTTTTTACATCCCCTTACAGAGCCGAGGTGTGACCGAGCCACAGCGAGAGGTGACATGCGAATGCAAATGCATGAGTATGAGGGAGGATATTTAAAAGAATCATTTAAAACACGAATTTACGTACCTGTACAACCGACTATAGTCTGTTACTGAAGCAAGGAGAATGAAAAAATGCATGCAGCACCAATTGAAATTTTAATAGAGAAATTCGAGCAGCTGCCGGGAATAGGAAGAAAAAGCGCCGAAAGAATTGCTTTTTACATACTTGATTCCATGCCGGCAAGCAGTGCAAAGGAAATGGCGCAAAGCATAATTGACGCAAAGGAAAAAATATCATTCTGTTCGGAATGTCAGAATTTTACCGATGTTTCACCCTGTGCAATCTGTTCATCTCCGAAGCGAGACCGCTCAATAATATGCGTTGTAGAAAATCCAAAGGATGTTTCGGCGATAGAAAAAACAAAGGAATATTACGGATTGTATCATGTTCTGCACGGCGCACTTTCTCCGATGGACGGTGTTTCGCCTGAGGATTTAAAAATACAGGAATTACTTCTGCGGCTTTCGGGCGGAGAGGTAAAAGAGGTGATTATGGCAACAAACCCGACCGTGAGCGGTACTGCTACGGCGGTTTATCTGTCAAAACTGATTTTGCCGATGGGAATCAAAGTCACGCGCATTGCTCACGGAATCCCGGTCGGAGGAGATTTGGAATATGCCGATGAAATTACGCTTATAAAGGCAATAGAGGGCAGAAGAGAAATGTGAAATTAAAAATCATAAAACCGAATTATTTTATAATATATACGATTCAAGTAACACATGCCTTTTCTGCGTTCCGGACTATTTTTAAATCCCTGCTTTTAGTAGCCTAAAAACAGTACCGCAGGCTCAAGCGTATTGCAAGGGCAATCTAAAATAAGTTTATCATCTTTTTCAGAAAAATCAATTTTTTCCTTTTCGCCTGTCGGTGTGAGTTTTGAAATTTCCGTTATTTTTCTGCTGCATACCAGTTCAAGTTTTTCAATCGGGTCAAGCCCTATATTGAATATTGCCGTAAAGAGCTTTCCGTCTTTTGTATTTGCGGCGCGAAGGTATACCTCCTCGTCATTCGGATAGTACAGCGGCAGGGAATCGGTGCTTTGCAGCATTTCGATCAGCTGCTGCTTTCTTGTATAGTTAAGGAAAGAAAATGCCTCCGATATATGATAATTTGTGTTCGGAGTGCCGCAAAAAACAAATATCGTTCCACCGAGTTCGTTTTTATATTTTGTAATTCCCGGAAACAGTTTTTCAAAATTTTTGTTATCGACGGTATGATATACCGCCGAGATTTCTTCTGTTTTATAACCCGGGACAAGCTCTTTTATTTTCTTTTGAACCGGCATTATATTCCCGTTTGCCGCTTTTTCAACGCTCGGTACATTCCCAATGTGCTCGCGGACGTAAACTCCGATATATTTTCCGAATCCTCTTTGTATAAGCCGAATCGCCGAATCGGAAGCAATAAGCATAGGTTTTTCAAACGCTTTCATCAGCTGCTCATCGGATAAAAAGACTTCGTCTTCAAGGCACAAAACGCCGCCGGGTGCAGATGAAAAATACATCGGAAGTCCCAGTCTTTCCAAAACGCAGCTGCTCCATGCATTATGCCCGTCAACCGACGCGTCCCATACATCGGAAAAGTGATAAACCGGTTTATCGTTTACCGGGATTCGGCAGCCGAGCCATTCGAGTTCGGGCACAATTTCGGCAAGAGCTTCATAGAAACCGTTGTATTTTGCGAGGATTTTTCTGTAGGCAATGCCGCTTTCGGGTTCAAATGCGCTCAATCTTGTAATCCAATGCTTTGCGCCTTTTGCTCCCTCGAGAATTGTTCCGGTAAAGTGAGAGTGAAGCTGCATTGCGCCGGTAGAATATCTGTTTTGCGGACAGGTGTCGGTTTCGGCGAGAATTATGTCTGCTTTGCCCTTTAATTTTTCAATTTGAGCGGCGGCGCGCTGAAACGCTGCTGTTAAAAATCTTGCACCGCCGGCAGTATAGTTCCCGTTGTTTATCCGGACAGTTACGGGATTGCTTTCCCCTGCAAGAATCGATGCGATTTCATATGCAAATTCAGCATTGTTGCCTACGCAGCAGTATGAGCCGGGTATGGAGGGATTAACACTGTCGATTCCTGCACGCATTGCTTTTGCGGCTCCGATCAATGACTCTTTTTGAGTTTCAATATAGATATCGGTAAGATTTTTACAGGCTCCGCCTGATATGATTTTATCCAATTCTTCTCTTGTGAAATTGGTTTTTGCAAGCTCATTGAACCGTTCTATATGCAGCGGACAGCCACAGCCGTGAGAGCCTCTTCCGATCAGCCGCAAATCATCATCTATCATGATATGACAGGGGGAGTATGAGGCGACAGTTTTAAGTGTGTTATAAATATAGTCTCTGAAACCTTCATCATACGGACACACGATTTCCTGCGGCTTACCGTCGTTCAGCGGTGTGAATCTTTGGTACGGAAACGGTTCGCTCAGCTTCCAGCCGTGCCCTATTGACGCCTGAACCAAAATTCCGCTCGGAATATTATCCTCGGAAAGTTTCTTTTTAAAAAGCGCATATTGCTCACACATTATTTTTGCTTTGTCTATCGGCGGATTTCCCTCGGGTACAAGCGTCATCTTAAAAAGCGGACAGCTTGCGATGCCGGATTCATATTGATTTTTTATATCATTGCAGATTTCTTCCAAATGCTCAGTATCGAGCGGCATAACAGAATAGGTTTGCAGCATTTGTACATTTCTCCTTTTTGCTTTATTTAGATAATTATATATTACATAAGCACCAAAGTCAATAAGACGGATAACGAAACTTTTTCGAAATAGCAGGGCATTAATATGAATAAATACTGTATAATTTGAAAAATAAAAACGGGCTGTTTAAAAAGTCAATTGACTTTTTAAACAGCCTCTTTTCTTGCGTTCCGGAGTTTTTTAACAGCCCATTTTTATTAGAATCCGAAATATTCCATAGCATTGTCAAAGCATATTCCCTTGACGATTTTTTCAAGAGTTTCTTTATCGTTCGGATATTCTCCATTTTCAACCCAAGTTCCGATAATATTGCAGAGAATACGTCTGAAATATTCGTGTCTGGGATATGACAAAAAGCTTCTTGAATCGGTCAGCATGCCGACAAAGCAGCTTAAAAGACCGACATTTGCAAGAGATTTCATCTGCTCTTCCATGCCGTCTCTGTGGTCATTGAACCACCAAGCCGAACCGAGCTGCATTTTACCTTTTTTGCCGCCCTGGAAATTGCCCATCATGCTCGCAAGAACGTAGTTATCATTGGGGTTTAAGCTGTAGAAAATAGTTTTCGGCAGCAAATTATCCTTTTCGAGAGCATCCAAAAAGCCGGAAAGATTTGCAGCCAGCTGCAAATCGTTAATGGAGTCATAGCCTGTGTCAGGCCCAAGCTTTTTAAACATTTTTGAATTGTTGTTTCTTATTGCATTTATGTGAATCTGCATTGCCCAGCCGTGCTTTGCATATTCTCTGCCGCAATGAAGAACAAGTTCTGTTTTGTATGCGTCCTCTTCTTCGGGCGTTACTTTTTCGCCGGAAAGTGCTTTTTTCAAAACAGAGTCGGGGCAAATTCCTGTTTTGTACGGAATATATGTCATTCCGTGGTCGGCTATGCGGCAGCCTGCATTGTGGAAAAATTCAATTCTGCCGGAAAGCGCTTTTTTCAGTGAATCTAAGTCGGTTATGCTGATTCCCGAAGCTTCGGAAAGCTTGGAAATGTATTCCGAAAAACCGTCTTTGCTGATTTCGACTGCCTTATCCGGCCGGAATGTCGGCAGAATTTTTGCAGAAAGCGTTCCCTCAGCGGCAATCTTTTTATGATATTCAAGACTGTCGGCAGGGTCATCTGTTGTGCAAATGACGGATACATTCGATTTTTCGATGAAATCACGCGGACAATAGCCGTTTCCTGCAAGCATTTTATTGATTTTATCATATATTTCTTCGGCATTTTTTTCGTTCAAGGGTTCATAAATACCGAAAAAGCGCTGAAGCTCAAGATGCGTCCAGTGATAAAGAGGATTCCCGATACAATATTGAATTGTTTTTGCCCATGCGAGGAATTTTTCCCTGTCGGTTGCCTCGCCTGTAATATATTTTTCGTCAATTCCCATAGCTCTCATGGCACGCCATTTGTAGTGGTCACCGTAGAGCCACACCTGTGTGATGTTTGAGTACGGCTTATTCTCCCATATTTCCTTGGGTGAAAGATGGCAATGATAGTCGCACAGCGGCATATTTTCCGCATATTCATGAAAAAGGGTTTTAGCTGTGTCATTTGATAAAAGAAAATCTTTATCCATAAATTGTTTCATTAATTTATCTCCTTATTTATTAGTTTGTCCACTTCTGCGAGTGACATCATAATACCGAGTTTTGCGGATTCATATGTGAGACCGCCCTGCATATATACAATATACGGTTCTCTTATCGGCGCGTCCGCACTGAACTCTATCGACGCGCCCTGAATAAATGCGCCTGCTGCCATAATTACCTGGGACTGATATCCCGGTGTGTCACAGGGTTCCGGTTTTATAAAGGAATCAACCGGCGCGCCTTTTTGAATTCCGCGGCAAAATGCTTTTATGAGCTCTGCCGAACCCAAATGAATGTCCTGAATAATATCATATCTGCAATCGGCAGGTTTTGGTGAAACCTCAAAGCCGAGCTTTTCGTATGCTGCGGAGCACAGCGCGGCGGATTTGATTGCCTGGGAAACAGTGTGCGGAGCCATGAAAAAGCCCTGGTACAATTCTCTGTTAATTCCGAGCGTCGCGCCGCCCTCACGCCCGACTCCGACGGAGGTAAGTCTGTTTGCGCAAAGCTCGATATATTTTGCCTTTCCTGCAATATATCCGCCGCACGGAGCAATTCCGCCGCCGGGATTTTTGATAAGAGAGCCTGCCATCAAGTCGGCACCGTAATATGTCGGCTCATGAAGGTCGGCAAATTCTCCGTAGCAGTTGTCTGTGAGTACAAGCGTATCGGGCGATAATTCTTTTACGAATTTTATGATTTTACCGATTTTTTCGCTGCCGTAGGTGGGTCTGTTTCCGTATCCCTTTGAACGCTGAATCATTACGGCTTTTATCTTTTTTGAGGTCAGCAGACTTTTTATGCCGTCATAATCAGGTTCACCGTCGGGAAGAAGTCCGATTTCTTCATATTTTATTCCGAAATCCGCAAGCGAACCGCTGCCGGGCTCTCCTGCAATTCCGATAACCTCCTCTAAGGTATCGTAAGGTTTTCCGGTTATTGCGGCGAGAGTGTCCCCCGGGCGCAGGACGGCAAAAAGCATTGTCGAAAGGGTGTGTGTCCCCGAAATAAAGTTATGGCGCACAAGTGCGTCTTCTGCTTCAAATACCTGCGCGTACACTTTGTCAAGCGTATCTCTGCCGATATCGTCATAGCCGTAGCCGGTTGTCGGGACAAAGTGTGCTTCGCTTACTCTGTTATCAGAAAAAGCTTTCATTACTTTAAGCTGATTTATTTGTGCTATATCTTCAATTCTTTTAAACTGCGGAGCAATTTCTTCTTCACATTCCTCGATTAAGTCAAGAATTTTGTCCGAAATCGGAAATAACTCCTTTATAAATTCTCTTTTCATTTTTTTCTCCGTTATCTAAGCATTGTTTTTACAAGTTCATCCGCAAAAAGATCATGCATTTCCGGAATAGGATGATTAATTCCGTTTGACAGAAAGCGGGTTATATCAATACCGTTTTCACTGAGATTTTTCCAAATTGCGTAGCAGTCGCATACGGGAATGTTGCATTTTGCGGCGGTTTCTCTTGCTGCATTCATGTATTTATCCATAAGACCTTCGTTTTGCCATTTGAGAGTAACCTGTGCATAATCCTTATATATATCCAAGGTTTTTGAAGGGCAATACGATGTGTTAAGCATGTTTGGCGTCATGTAAATCACTTCTGTACCGGCTTTTTCAAGAGCGGTAAAAATATCGGAAAGCGCTTTTTGAAATTCCGGGATTTTTTCTTCCAAGCCGCCGATGTCATTTAATCCGAAGCATACAACGCACAAATCGGGTTTTTTTGATATGACATCGCGCTCTACACGTTCCGCCCCGAATACAGCGGTTGTTCCGCCTATACCTGCATTCAGAATGTTTACGGGAGTTCCGGGAAAAAGCTTGTTAAGCCTCTGTCTGACTTTGTTATGATAAGCCTCCTCATAATCGGTTGATTCAAAAAAGCAGCCTTGGGTTACGCTGTCCCCGAGAAAAGCAATCATCGGATACGGACTTTTTTTACTGTCGTTATTTCTTAATTTTTCAATTATTTTCATCGTATGATCATCCTTTTATTGATTTAAAAATCTTTTATGTGCTTCTCTGAGCTCTTCTGCCTTTGCTTCGGGTGCGGTCGGGTTGCAGTGCGCCCATGCACCTGTTTCCGAGGAGGCGTTATATTTGATTTTATCTGCCGAACGCATAGGCGGATAAAATGCTATATGAAAATGATGGAAATCTGTATTTCCGCTGTTTACGGGGTTGTTGTACATGCACATCATATAGGGGAAAGTAAAGCCGAACAGATTGTCGAGCGTTCCGCTTGCTTCTTTAAGGGTTTGTGCGAGCGAATTTTTTTCATCATCGGTCAGCTGGCATATATTTTGCACGTGTCGTTTTGCTGCAATATAAATTCCGTAAGGATACTCGCAGAAAAACGGCAGGAATACCGTGAAATGTTCGTTTTCAAATATGATTCTGCTGCCGGCTTTTTTCTCCTCTTCGAGCATATCGCACATCAGGCAGTGACCTGTTTCGGACAAATGCTCTTTAAATGAGTCGATTTCAAGCTCAATTTTCTTAGGAATTACGGAGTAGCCGTAAATCTGCCCGTGCGGATGCGGCATTGTAACACCGACTGCGGCGCCTCTGTTTTCAAATATAAATATGTATTTTATTTTTTCGTCTTTTTGAATATCTTCAAAGCGTTCGCACCACAAATCGACAAGCTTGCGAATGTGGGGTGCCGGAAGCTCCGGAAGCGTAACTGTATGTTCGGGTGAATAGAGTATGACCTCACATTTTCCGTATGAGGGACGTGTTTTGTAAAGCCCTGTTGCCACATCGTCGGGCTCGGGCGGGTTTTGGCTCAAAGCCGGGAAATCGTTATCGTATTTTAATACATCGAAATGATCAGGCACCTTTCCCGAACCGGGACAAAAGGGACACCAATCTTTAGGCATCTGCGGTCTGTTTTGTCTGTGAGATGCAATCATTACCCAATCTTTTATAAGCGGGTTCCAACGTAATTCTGCCATAGTAAAAAAATCCTTTCTTAACTCATATAATATCATATCTATTTTACTACTTTAGAAAAAATATGTCAACCGTTAAATAAAAAAAAGTCATCTTTTGGAATAGAAAATACTATAAAAGGAATAATAAAGGCATAATTATTTTTCTGCATTTTTGTTTGGGAGGTAAAAATGATACTCATCGGTGTGATGTCGGGCGGAAATTCAAGGGGAGAGGAAAAACTTTTAAAAGGGCTTTTATCATCCTGCGGCAAAAAAACGGTCGCCGTTCAAAATAATAAGCTTGACTGCGATAAGATAAAAAATCTCGGTGATGCAGGTGTGGATTTTTTGATTATGACGCTGAATAAGGAAAATATAGTTCCGGTATACCTTGATATTCTTATTCTCAAAAGCTGCACGGATATTACCAAAGGGCTGATAAAATGCGTTGCGGCAGATACCAGGCTTATTTATAATATTGACACAGGCGGCATGCCTGCTTTTGTTCATCCGAATGCGATAAGCTACGGAATGTCATACAAGGCGGAGGCAACCGCTTCAAGCATAGATACTGCCTGTGACGGAATCTCGTTTGTTTATTGCCTGCAAAGACCGGTCACTGCACTTTCAGGCAGTGTTATTTGCCCGGGTGAAAAGAAAATTAATCTTCCCGGGGTCAGACTCGGGATAGATGAAATAATAGCTGCGGTTACATGCTCCGAGCTTTGCGGATTGTAAATAAATTTAGCATAATTATATATGTTTCGGAATAGATATAACAAGAAGATAAAAATCATGGCAATTAATTTAAATTGCCTGAATATAAGGAGGAGCATATGGAAAACAACATTTGCAACAATCGGGCGGAGGTAACGGGCTTTGTAGAGGATGAGCCTGTTTTCAGTCATGAACTGTTCGGAGAAAATTTTTATACATTTACGTTAAGGATTCCGAGACTTTCCGGAATTAACGATTATATAAAGATAATGATTTCGGACAGATTAATGACCGATTTTGATATAGAGGTTGGAAAAGAAGCTGAAATTATCGGACAGTTCCGCTCGTATAACAGCTATAATGACGGAGAAAACCGACTCATTCTTACAGTTTTTGCAAAGGATATAAAAGAGCCGGAAGAGGAAAAAAATCCTAATTCGCTTTATTTAAACGGGTTTGTATGCAAAGAGCCGATTTACAGAACCACGCCGTTCGGCAGAGAAATAACGGATATTCTGCTTGCCGTAAACAGAACCTATAATAAATCGGATTACATACCGGTCATTGCATGGGGCAGAAACGCGAGATACTGCCGAAGCTTTAATGTCGGTGACAGAATAAAAATCTGGGGCAGAATCCAGTCGCGTGAATATCAGAAAAAACTTGATGAGG
This sequence comes from uncultured Clostridia bacterium, assembly GCA_934454035.1. Lineage (GTDB taxonomy): Bacteria > Bacillota > Clostridia > UBA1381 > UBA1381 > CAKSQL01. The sequence continues at coordinate 14,785 of CAKSFY010000038.1, forward strand.
ATAATATCATAACCAAGACCGCATACGAAGTGTCGGTGAGCAAGCTGGAGCTTGCGGACGAAGAATAAGCAGAATAATAAAATTAAACTCCCGATTGCATATGGCGCATATGATTGGGAGTTATTTTATTTTCGGCAGAATTGCCTTGATTTTAAAGGATTTACGTGTTATAATAGTTATAAGAAATATTGCAAAGAGAGAAACGATATGGATAAAAATTATCAGGTTTTGGAATTTTATAAAATAACCGAAAAACTGTCGGGATATACAGACAGTGAAGAAGTGAAAAATCGAATCAGGTCGCTTGAACCTTATACCGACTTAAAATCGGCACGGCTTGCACAAAAAGAAACAACAGAAGCGGTCAGCGCACTTTTAAAGCTTGGCTCGCCGCCGGTATCGCTGTCGGTGCCGAATGTTGTTTCGGCGGCAAAAAGATGCGAAATGGGAGGTGTGCTTAATCCTAAAGATTTGCTTGAGGTAAGCAGAGTTTTGTACGTAGCACGCAGAATGAAGTCGTATTTGTCGGAGGTGCATGAAACTTCTGAAATATTAACAGAATCATGTAGCGCACTTATTACAGATAAGGCATTGGAGGACAAAATCAACACCGCGATTTTGTCGGAGACGGAAGTCGCGGACGAAGCGTCGGGTGAACTTAGTACAATCAGGCGCAAAATGAAGACTCTTAATGCGAAAATTAAGGACAGCCTTAACAGTATGATTCACTCATCGCATTATAAAAAATATTTGCAGGACGCACTTGTTACAATGCGCTCGGACAGATATGTAATACCGGTGCGTGCAGAGTACAGAAGTGAAATTCCCGGAATTGTGCACGATACTTCATCGAGCGGAGCGACAATTTTTATAGAACCTATGAGCGTGGTAAACGCAAATAATGAGATTCGGGATCTTTTAAGCAAGGAAGAACGCGAAATCGAAAAAATTCTTTATTCGCTCACACAGCTTGTTTCCGAGCAGGCAGGTATTGTTTTAAGTGATTATGAAGAGCTTTCAAAGCTGGATTTTATTTTTGCAAAGGGTAAATTTTCCGTAGATTATAACGGCTGCGAACCCGACTTAAATGATGAAGGTATTATAGAATTCAAGCATGCAAGGCATCCGCTTATCGATAAAGGTTCGGTCGTTGCAAATGATATTTATTTGGGAAATGATTTTGACACACTTGTTATCACAGGTCCGAATACCGGCGGTAAAACCGTTACTTTAAAAACAATCGGACTATTCTCACTTATGGCGGCGGCAGGGCTGCATTTGCCGGTCAGAGACGGTAGCAGAGCGGCGGTTTTTTCAAAAGTATTTGCAGATATAGGTGATGAGCAGAGCATAGAGCAAAGCTTGTCTACCTTTTCGTCGCATATGGTCAGCATAGTAAATATAGTTAATAATGCAGATGATAATTCGCTTGTGCTTTTTGATGAGCTTGGTGCCGGCACAGACCCGACCGAGGGCGCCGCACTCGCTATTTCAATACTTGAGTATCTGAGGATTTTTAAGGTCAGGACAGTTGCTACGACTCACTACAGTGAATTAAAGCTTTTTGCTCTTTCCACAGACGGAGTTGAGAATGCCTCTTGTGAATTTGATGTAGAGTCATTGCGCCCGACATATAAGCTGCTGATAGGTGTTCCGGGAAAGTCAAACGCGTTTTCGATTTCAAGACGTTTGGGTTTGGACGAGCGTATTATCGACAGGGCAAACGAGCTTTTGAGCGAGGAGGACATAAAGTTTGAAGATGTTATAACCGACCTTGAGCAAAACAGGGCAAAGGCTCGTTCGGACAGAGAATATGCCGGCAGATTAAAGCGTGAAATAACGGATTTAAAAAATCAGCTTGAGAAAGAGCGGCAGGCAGTAAAAGAAAGTAAGCAGAGAATTCTGGACGAAGCTCGCAGAGAAGCAAAAATCCTTGTAATGGATGCAAAGGAAGAGGCAAACGATATTATAAGAGAGCTTGAGAAGTTGCGCCGCGACTCGTCAAAGGATATAGGCGGACAGATAAAAAAATCACGGGACAGGCTTAAGGAAAAAGAGGACAGTATTGACAAAAAGATGCAAAATGCTCCGACCGTCCGCAAAACAATCCGTAAGGCACCGAAAAATTTAAAGACAGGCGATACTGTTCGGATAATCAGTATGAACCAGGAGGCAAGCGTCATAAAGCCGCCCGATAAGGACGGAATGGCAAGAGTTGAAGCCGGAATTTTCAAAATGGATATTCATATAAGCAATCTTGAAAGAATCGAAGAAAAAAAAGAAAAAAATGCAGGAAGGGTTTCGACAGGCTTTGCGTCAAAAGCAAAGACCGCAACAACCGAAATCGATGTGAGAGGTCAGACACTTGACGAGGCTCTTATGAATGTAGATAAATTTATTGATGATTGCTGCCTGGGCGGAGTAGGTACGGTTACCATTATTCACGGAAAAGGTACGGGAGTTTTGAGAAAGGGCATTCAGGATATGCTTAAAAGACACAAACGTATAAAAAGCGTCCGGAACGGAACTTTTGGCGAGGGCGAAATGGGCGTTACGGTAGCGGAACTTAAATGAGGATAAAAAAAACGGATTTTTTATTGCAGCAAAATTAAAATCACCCCTTGAAAAAACAGACAAGGTAGGGTATAATTATTATAAAGTTACAGAACAGAGAAAGGATAAAGAATATGTTTGATACTAAAAAAGGTTATGAACTTGCAAAGGAATATTATGCTCAATATGGCATAGATGTGGACAAGATGCTTGAAATATGTGACAAGACACCGATTTCAATGCATTGCTGGCAGGGCGATGACGTTGCCGGATTGGAAAAGAAAGAGGGCGGTCTGACCGGAGGAATTCAGACAACGGGTAATTATCCGGGTGCTGCAAGAAACGGCGAGGAGCTTAGAGCGGATATAGAAAAAGCAATGTCATATATCCCGGGCGAGCTGAAGCTTAATCTTCATGCAAGCTATCTTGAAGCGGACGAATTTGTTGACAGAAACGAAATTGAACCCAAGCATTTTGAAAAGTGGGTTAAATGGGCAAAGGAAAAGGGAGTCGGTCTTGACTTCAATCCTACATATTTTTCACATCCGAAGAGCGCAGACGGAACATTATCATGTGCTGATGAGGAAATTCGTAAGTTTTGGATTGAACACGGAATCCGCTGCCGCAGAATAGGCGAGTATTTCTATAAAGAAACAGGCAAAACC